>NZ_PTRF01000049.1:0-2015 GCF_002965705.1 Escherichia sp. MOD1-EC6842
TTTAATGTGTTTTTCGCAAAAATACTAATAAATTAATGCTATTTTTTACATTAATATCTCTTTCTCATCTGAAAGATCCGGTTTCTGGTGGTTACGGATCTTCCTCTTCTCCCTCACTGCATCATAGCTCGTAAACACAATATGTAGTGTTATTTCACTATTGCCTACCATTAATGCTGTGTTTCCCCCGTGTTCGTGAGCCGGTCATTAGCGGCAGAAAGGATCACTTTGCTTATTCACTGATCGTGATTCATTTCCGAAAAATAGTAAATATGATAAAAATCGGATCATAGCAAAACAGTTGTTCTGTAATTTAATGCGGTTACTACATTGTTGGTTATTATTGTTGTGATAATTTTTTAAGTCAGTGATTGATGAAAATATTAATAATAGCCAGATAATAATATTCCAATATCTGATGCACATTATAGCATAATACTGGTGTATACTTGGTTTGTGTATAGTGAGTATGTAATATGAGGTGTATTATGAAGCAGCGCATTACAGTCACCGTCGACAGTGACAGCTATCAGTTGCTCAAAGCATATGATGTCAATATCTCCGGTCTGGTAAGCACAACCATGCAGAATGAAGCCCGTCGTCTGCGTGCCGAACGCTGGAAAGCGGAAAATCAGGAAGGGATGGCAGAGGTCGCCCGGTTTATTGAAATGAACGGCTCTTTTGCCGACGAGAACAGGGACTGGTGAAATGCAGTTTAAGGTTTACACCTATAAAAGAGAGAGCCGTTATCGTCTGTTTGTGGATGTCCAGAGTGACATTATTGACACGCCCGGGCGACGGATGGTGATCCCCCTGGCCAGTGCCCGCCTGCTGTCAGATAAAGTCTCCCGTGAACTTTACCCGATGGTGCATGTCGGGGATGAAAGCTGGCGCATGATGACTACCGATATGGCCAGTGTGCCGGTCTCCGTTATCGGGGAAGAAGTGGCTGATCTCAGCCACCGGGAAAATGAAATCAAAAACGCCATTAACCTGATGTTCTGGGGAATATAAATGTCAGGCTCCGTTATACACAGTCAGTCTGCAGCCATAGTACCTGCAGTGTATTCTGCCGTACAGTCAGCACAACTTCCTGTTGTCATTGATTATCCGGCAGCTCTGGCACTTCGCCAGATGTCGATGGTTCATGATGAACTGCCGAAATATCTGCTGGCTCCCGAGGTGAGTGCCCTGCTCCATTACGTCCCGGATCTGCGTCGCAAGATGTTGCTGGCCACTCTGTGGAACACCGGCGCGCGTATTAATGAAGCACTGGCGCTGACGCGGGGGGATTTTTCGCTCGCGCCTCCGTATCCGTTTGTGCAGCTTGCGACCCTGAAACAACGGACCGAAAAGGCCGCCAGGACGGCAGGAAGAACGCCAGCCGGCCAGCAGACTCACCGGCTGGTTCCACTCTCCGACACCTGGTACGTCAGTCAGCTGCAGACGATGGTGGCAACACTGAAAATTCCTCTGGAACGGCGTAATAAACGAACAGGCAGGACAGAGAAAGCGCGGATCTGGGAAGTGACGGACAGAACGGTCAGGACCTGGATTGGGGAAGCGGTTGCCGCCGCTGCTGCTGACGGTGTGACGTTCTCTGTCCCGGTCACACCACATACGTTCCGCCATTCATATGCGATGCACATGCTGTATGCCGGTATACCGCTGAAAGTTCTGCAAAGCCTGATGGGACATAAGTCCATCAGTTCAACAGAAGTCTACACGAAGGTTTTTGCGCTGGATGTGGCTGCCCGGCACCGGATACAGTTTTCGATGCCGGAATCTGATGCGGTTGCGATGCTGAAACAATTATCCTGAAAATAAATGCTCTGGCCTGTATGTGGAACTGAGTGGATATGCTGTTTTTTGTCTGTTAAACACAGACGCTGGCTGTTATCCACTGAGAAGCGAATGAGACAGTCGGGAAAATCTCCCATAATTTCTCATTATCGTAGAGATCCACATTATTAATCTCAGGAGCCTGTAACTGTTTTTCGCCCATAAATTAACAT
>NZ_PTRF01000004.1:0-311175 GCF_002965705.1 Escherichia sp. MOD1-EC6842
TGGTTTCTGAAGGGACATAATAAAGCTACTTTTAGATAGCGAGTGTCAATACATGGAAATGTGAAGTTAAGTAAAAAAATAGAGAGCAGTTATTCTGAAATATTCAGCGTGGATATGAATGGCAGGAGGTTTTCACGTCCTGCCAGTGAAGATTATTCAAGTGCCTGTGCCAGTAATGTCATTGGATGTTCGCAGCGTTTGCTGGTTGACATCTCAATCTGCCATTTACAGGTTTCGCAGTCGGTGACCACCAGATCCGCGCCGCTCTCTTCTATCTGGCGGAACAGTGGCGCACCGATGGCTTGTGAGGTGGGGTAGTTCTCTTTCTTGAAACCGTAGGTTCCTGCAATACCGCAGCACTGGGAATCCAGCACTGTTAGCTCAAGTCCTGGGATTTTGCGCAACAATTCCAGGGTGTAGAGCGTCCAGCCCATTTTTTCCATATGGCACGGGGTGTGATAGACCACTTTTAGCGGCAGTGGCTTCAGTGGCAAGGTTTTTCCTTCGTCCAGCTTGCGCCACAGCCAGCGGGTTGCCAGTTCGATATGATCGCGCAAGCCTTTGTTGTCGACATTCAGCACCTCCGGGTACTCGTCGCGCAGGGCAAATGTACAGGTTGAGGAGGTGGCAATCACCGGAATACCTTTTACCCCCACAGCTTCGCGGATCGACTCTACATTCGTGATTGCCTGTTTACGTGCTTTATCGGTAAAGCCGTTGGCGATCAGTGGTACGCCGCAGCATTTTTCTTTGCTGAGCAGTTGCACGCCGGTGCCCATCGCGTTGAGCACTTTAATTAAATCTTTGCCTAACTGCGGATGGTTGTAGTTAACGAAGCAGCCGTGGAAAAAGGCGACCTGGTCTTTATATTGCGCCTGCTGAGCCGCCACGCTGCGATACCAGCGACGGAACGTGCCGAAGGAGTATTTCGGCAGCGTGCGGCGATGATCGATTTTTAACGCCGCATCAAGCAGCTGCCGCACCGGTTTCAGCGAGGTAGCGGTGTTGACGATAGGCGCGAACGGCGTAGAAACGCTACCCATCAGGTCGGTATGACTCAAAACGAAATTGCGCAGCGACGGGCGCGTGGTGTCATATTTCGCCCGCGCGCGTTGGATGATATCGCCAATCTTCACATCGGATGGGCAGGCGACTTCGCAACGTTTGCAGTTGATGCAATATTTCAGCGCCTCGTCATAAAGTGCACCATCTTTTAAACGCAGACGCTCACCGTCCGGCCCGGCCTGTTTGGGCCCCGGATAGCCAGGATTTACCCGGCTCACCGGGCAGGCGGTGGTACAGACGGTGCACTTAATGCAGTTTTCGAAGCTGGTATCGTTCATTGTTGGCCTCCTGCGCGTTGGGCAATCTGTTGAGCAGCATGTAATGCACTGACAGCACAAACGCCGCCGCCGCATCCCTGAGCGATAGGATCAAATCCGCCCAGCACTGAACCGATGGCAAACAAGTTTTCTACCGTCTGGCCTGCCAGCGACGGACGTAGCGTCTCATCAGTGGTTACACCGAACTGCTGCCACGGTTGCGGCGCAAAAAAATCACTTCGATACCACTCACCTCGCGTGGTGGTTTGCAGCACATCAAGGCCGAGAATCGGCTCGCGGATGCCGTTACGTTCCGCGACCAGCCCGCCGCTAAAGAAACTGCCGCTGGCAAGTACCGCAAAGCGCGGACGTAGCGGAATATCGGCGTGATTACGTGTCCATATTTCACTGACTACGCCATTTTTGCAGGTCACTTTTTTCACTTCATCGCCCGGCATCCATACACCGCCCTGGCGCACGAACTGGCGCTGCAACTGGTTTTGCAGACGGATGCCCAGCACGGAAGGTGGCAGTGTCGGCAGTAACATTAATGAACAGGGCAATTGTTCGTTCAGCCAGCGCCAGAGTTTGTCATCAGCCAGGCCGAAGCAGGCGGGCATCAGGATCATTTCACAGGTGTTGGCAACAGGGATAAGCGCATCAAGCAACAGCGGCCAGTTTTCTTCGTTATCAAGGAAACGGGCAATATTTACCGCGCGGAACTCGGTGGCGTTATTACGTAGCACATCCAGTTCCGGCAGTTCAATTTCTGCGGTTTCAACCGAAAGATCCAGTTCACGTAACGAAGCCGCCGCAAGATGCGCCTGAAAATCCATCAGGCCGCTAATTCCCACCACACATATTTTCTTCGCTGGCAGCGGCCAGACGGGGACTTCTGGCGAACTTAGCCAGGTTGAGCGCAGAGTGCCGAGCGGTGTAACCCGCTGGTGAGCCAGTTCAACGCTACCCTGCAATTGTGCACCGCTTTCAGCGATCAATGCCTGCGCCCGGCAAGCGAGATCGAGCACGCGCTGTGAGCCGAGAACACTGTAAGGATGGGCAGGAGCCTGATGGCTCAAAGATTCCAGGCCATCGTGAATGTCTGTCACCGGTTGACCGTCCGGTAGATGGCTCAGTAAATCCAGCGACCCGGACGAAAAATGCAGCGCGCTCTGACCACGAGTGACAATCGCACAACGCAGCCCGTGTTTTTGTAGTTGCAGGCCGCAGAGTAATCCGGCAAGACCGCCGCCCATAATGACAGTATCAAATCGCATCTTTCTGCTCCTTCTCCAGACCACACAGTCCCTGATAAACCCAACGGGTAAATTCGCTTTCGCGCAACGCATCGCCCCAGGCAACAGGTTGCACGCCTTTCCAGCGTTCGTTCAGGAAGGTGGAAAGTTGCTCGATAGATTGCGCAGATGTGGTGACATTAAAGCGTTGCAGCAGTCCGGCGGCGCGGCAGGCGCAGAGTTCGCCCTGGCAGGTGCCCATTCCCACACGGGTACGACGGCGCAAATCTAACAGGCTGTTAACGTTCAAATTTTCTACTGCATATTGCACTTCGCCTGCGGTAACGGCTTCGCACTCACAGACCAGGCTGCGGTGCAGACGGCCTTCGCTCAGCCAGGCAGGCGTGCGATCGCCATGACGATAAACCGCTGAACCGCGAAGTGGCGCTGGCAGAGAGATGACTTTTTGCAGGGTGACTTCAGCCGGTTCCTGTGAGCCAGGTAGTGCCAGGTCGGCGGTAGTGCAGGGGCGCGTGTTGCCCAGTTTGCGACATACCGCGTCGGTAGCCCATTCCGCCATCAGCCGATAGGTCATCAGTTTGCCGCCGGTGATGGTGATAAATCCGTCAAGGCCATCGCGTTCAGCATGGTCGAGCAGCACAATACCACGGCTGACGTTACGCCCACTTGGGTCGTCATCGCTGGCAACCAACGGGCGCACGCCAGAGTAGGCTCGCAGAATACGCGTTTTCGCCATCACCGGAGCCAGTTTCTCCCCTTCACGCAGCAGAATATCCACTTCTTCTGCCGTCACTCTGTTGTCGTCGATCTCATTGTAATCAATACGTAAAGAGGTGGTGCCAATCAGCGAAATGGTATCGCCGGGAACCAGAATATCGGCATCAGAAGGTTTACGGCAGCGGTTGATCACATGCTGATTAATGCGGTGATCCATGATCAGCAGCGATCCTTTCGCCGGGAACATACGAATGCGCAGATCGGCATATTCTGCGATATGTTGCCCCCAGATCCCGGCGGCATTAACCACCACAGGTGCATGAAGTGCCTGGGTTTCGCCGGTGAGATGGTTACGTACACGAACACCACACACCGTCGCGCCTTCACGAATCAGCCCCGTGACTTCATGAGCGGTAAGGATAACGGCACCGTGTTCTTTGGCATCCAGCATGTTTGCTGCGGTCAGACGAAATGGATCAACGGTGCCATCCGGAACTTTCACCGCGCCAATCAGTGCCGGGTTAACGGCAGGTTCGATAATGCGCGCTTGCTGCGGGTCTATAGCTTCTGCGCTGATCCCTGCTTCTTCGCAGGCGCGAATAAAAGTGGCCTGGAAGGAGAGGTCATCTTCCGGCAGGGTGATAAACAGGCCGTTGGTTGGTTCAACGCAGTGACGTGCAATGCGTTTCAGGATCTGGTTTTCACTAATGCATTCGCGGGCCGATTCCGCATCGGTTACCGCATAGCGCGCGCCGCTGTGCAGCAGACCGTGGTTACGCCCGGTCGCGCCTGTGGCGATGTCGTGGCGCTCAACCAAAATCACGCGCAGCCCGCGCAGGGCACAGTCGCGGGCAATCCCGGCTCCCGTTGCGCCGCCGCCAATGATAATCACGTCACTTGATTGCGAGTCGCGAGTTTTCATTGCTATCCCTCTGAAGTTCGTTTTTTACCATTTAGCCATAGTAAAAACATGAATTGTTTGATTTCGCGCATATTCGCTCATTATTCGAAAGTGAAACGTGATTTCATGCGCCTTTCGGAACATTTTGGCAATCTTATTTAATAATGTGTGCGGTAATTCACATTTAATTTATGAATGTTTTCTTAACATCGCGGCAACTCAAAAAAACAGCAGGTTCTTCCACTGAATCAGGCTGTTAATCATAAATAAGACCATGGGCCACGGAGGCTATAAATGTTGAGTATTTTTAAACCAGCGCCACATAAAGCGCGCTTACCTGCTGCGGAGATCGACCCGACCTATCGTCGATTGCGCTGGCAAATTTTCCTGGGGATCTTCTTTGGTTATGCCGCTTACTATCTGGTTCGTAAGAACTTTGCTCTTGCAATGCCTTACCTGGTGGAGCAGGGATTCTCGCGTGGCGATTTAGGTTTTGCGCTTTCAGGGATCTCAATCGCCTATGGATTTTCGAAATTCATCATGGGCTCGGTATCGGATCGCTCGAATCCGCGCGTTTTCCTGCCAGCAGGTTTGATTCTTGCTGCGGCAGTGATGCTGTTTATGGGCTTTGTGCCGTGGGCGACTTCCAGCATTGCGGTGATGTTCGTGCTGCTGTTCCTCTGCGGCTGGTTCCAGGGGATGGGGTGGCCGCCGTGTGGTCGTACCATGGTGCACTGGTGGTCACAGAAAGAACGTGGCGGCATTGTATCGGTGTGGAACTGTGCGCATAACGTCGGTGGTGGTATTCCGCCGCTGTTATTCTTGCTGGGGATGGCCTGGTTCAATGACTGGCACGCGGCGCTTTATATGCCTGCTTTCTGTGCCATTCTGGTGGCGCTTTTCGCTTTTGCTATGATGCGCGATACCCCGCAATCCTGTGGTCTGCCGCCGATCGAAGAGTACAAAAATGATTACCCGGACGACTATAACGAAAAAGCGGAACAGGAACTGACCGCGAAGCAGATTTTCATGCAGTACGTACTGCCGAACAAACTGCTGTGGTACATCGCTATCGCCAACGTGTTCGTTTATTTGCTTCGCTACGGCATCCTCGACTGGTCGCCAACTTACCTGAAAGAGGTGAAACACTTCGCGCTGGATAAATCTTCCTGGGCCTATTTCCTTTATGAGTACGCGGGCATTCCGGGCACCCTACTGTGCGGCTGGATGTCGGATAAAGTCTTCCGTGGCAACCGTGGTGCAACCGGCGTCTTCTTTATGACTCTGGTGACCATCGCAACTATCGTTTACTGGATGAACCCGGCGGGCAACCCGACCGTAGATATGATTTGTATGATTGTCATTGGCTTCCTGATTTATGGCCCTGTCATGCTGATCGGTCTGCACGCGCTGGAACTGGCACCGAAAAAAGCGGCAGGTACGGCGGCAGGCTTTACCGGACTGTTTGGTTATCTTGGCGGTTCTGTGGCGGCGAGTGCGATTGTTGGCTACACCGTGGACTTCTTCGGCTGGGATGGCGGCTTTATGGTAATGATTGGCGGCAGCATTCTGGCGGTTATCTTGTTGATTGTTGTGATGGTTGGCGAAAAACGTCGCCATCAGGAATTACTGCAAAAACGCAACGGAGGCTAATGGCATGAAATTGACGCTGAAAAACCTTAGCATGGCGATCATGATGAGTGGAATGATCATGGGAAGCAGTGCAATGGCGGCAGACAATAGCGAGAAAATTGTAATAGCCCATCGCGGCGCCAGTGGTTATTTACCGGAGCATACGCTGCCAGCAAAAGCGATGGCATATGCACAGGGGGCTGACTATCTGGAGCAGGATTTGGTAATGACCAAAGACGACCATCTGGTCGTCCTGCATGACCACTATCTTGATCGCGTTACTGATGTCGCCGATCGTTTTCCGAATCGGGCGCGTAAAGATGGTCGCTACTACGCGATAGATTTCACGCTGGATGAAATTAAGTCTCTGAAATTTACCGAAGGTTTCGATATTGTAAACGGCAAAAAAGTGCAGACTTTCCCCGGGCGATTCCCGATGGGTAAGTCTGACTTTCGTGTCCACACTTTCGAAGAAGAGATTGAATTTATTCAGGGATTAAATCACTCGACGGGGAAAAATATTGGCATCTATCCAGAAATTAAAGCGCCGTGGTTCCATCATCAGGAAGGGAAGGATATTGCGGCAAAAACGCTGGAAGTGTTGAAAAAATATGGTTACACCAGCAAAGGGGACAAAGTTTATTTGCAATGCTTTGATGCTGATGAGCTGAAACGCATTAAAAATGAGCTGGAACCGAAAATGGGCATGGATCTCAATCTGGTTCAGTTGATTGCTTATACTGACTGGAATGAAACTCAGCAGAAGCAGCCGGACGGAACCTGGGTAAATTACAGCTATGACTGGATGTTTAAGCCGGGTGCCATGAAGCAGGTGGCGGAATATGCCGACGGTATTGGCCCCGATTACCATATGGTGATTGATGAGACATCACAGCCGGGCAATATCAAACTGACTGGAATGGTGAAAGATGCTCAGCAGAATAAACTGGTAGTGCATCCTTATACCGTGCGGTCAGATAAACTGCCGGCATATACGACCGATGTGAATCAACTGTATGACGCTCTGTATAACAAAGCAGGTGTTAATGGGTTGTTTACGGACTTCCCGGATAAGGCAGTAAAATTCCTCAATAAAGAGTAAATTCAGTGTCGGATGGCACTTATGCGCCATCCGATGCCACTCTTCATCCACCCCCCTACATATAGTGGACATAGTTAATTCTTTAATAAAATCTGTTGATTATCCTTACTTGCTGTTATTTGGAGCGGGATGACTTGTTCCCGGCAAAAGAAATCCATTAAGAAACACTTTTTATTAAGTTTTTCTTAAGGTAAACACCTATAGTCATTGTCGTTAACAATAAAGACAGGCGACAGGGTATGGCAGTTTCAGCAAAGCACGATGAGTTCAATCATTGGTGGGCTACAGAAGGTGACTGGGTTGAGGAGCCGAATTACCGCCGCAACGGTATGAGCGGGGTGCAATGCGTCGAGCACAACGGCAAAAAGTTGTACGTGAAGCGCATGACTCACCACTTGTTTCATTCTATCCGCTATCCGTTTGGGCGTCCGACGATTGTTCGGGAGATAGCTGTAATAAAAGATCTGAAGCGCGCTGGCGTGATTGTGCCGAAAATCGTTTTTGGAGAAGCGGTGAAAATTGATGGCGAATGGCGCGCGTTGCTGGTGACAGAAGATATGGCGGGATTTGTCAGCATTGCTGACTGGTATTCACAACACGCAGTAACGCCTTATTCCGACGATGTGCGGCAAGCCATGTTGAAAGCGGTGGCGTTGGCATTTAAAAAGATGCATAGCGTTAATCGTCAGCATGGTTGCTGTTATGTTCGCCATATCTATGTGAAAACAGAAGGTAAGGCAGAAGCCGGTTTTCTTGATCTGGAGAAAAGTCGCCGTCGTCTGCGTCGCCATAAGGCGATTCATCATGACTTCCGCCAGCTGGAGAAATATCTGGAACCGATCCCCAAAGCCGACTGGGAGCAGGTGAAAGCGTATTATTCTGCCATGTAATCGTTGTAGGCCAGATAAGATGCATAAGCGTCGCATCTGGCGCTAGTACCCAATCACATCTCGATTTCAATATCGCCTTTTGCCCGGCAACAACAGGGCAAAATTTCCCCCGGCTGAATAAAGGCTAACGGTTCGGTAATCCAGTCAACCTGGCCTGCAACAAGGCGCGTGCGACAGGAGCCGCAGTAGCCTTCGCGGCACTGATACTCAACTGCCACATTGTGGGATTCCAGCGCCGCCAGCAGGGAAGGGTGTTCATCCTGGCACAGCAGTTGTGTGCCAGTGATGCGCAGGGTAACGCGAGCCATCAGAGTTGGAAGTTACTCAAATCGTCGGTGTCTACTTCCGAGTCAATCTGTCCGACCAGATAAGAACTGACTTCCACTTCCTGCGGAGCAACCTGTACGTTATCAGACACCAGCCAGGTGTTGATCCACGGGATCGGGTTGGAGCGCGTCTGGAACGGCAGATCTAAACCAACCGCCTGCATACGGATATTAGTGATGTACTCGACGTACTGGCAGAGAATGTCTTTATTCAGACCAATCATCGAACCGTCACGGAACAGATAATCCGCCCAATCTTTCTCTTGCTGTGCCGCCTGGACAAACAGGTCATAGCACTCTTGTTTACACTCTTCGGCAATTTCCGCCATCTCAGGATCGTCCGCGCCGCTGCGTAACAGATTCAGCATATGCTGAGTACCGGTCAGGTGCAGGGCTTCGTCACGGGCAATCAGACGAATAATTTTAGCGTTGCCTTCCATCAGCTCACGTTCAGCGAATGCGAAAGAGCAAGCGAAGCTGACGTAGAAACGAATCGCTTCCAGCGCGTTAACGCTCATCAGGCAGAGATACAGTTTTTTCTTCAGCTCGCGCAGGCTAACGGTCACTGTTTTGCCGTTGACGGTATGAGTGCCTTCGCCCAGCAGATGCCAGTAACTGGTCATTTCGATCAGTTCGTCGTAGTAAGCTGAAATCCCTTCCGCGCGTTTCTGGATCTGCTCGTTGGTGACGATATCGTCAAACACAACAGACGGATCGTTAACGATATTACGAATGATGTGCGTGTAGGAGCGGGAGTGAATTGTTTCCGAAAACGCCCAGGTTTCTACCCAGGTTTCCAGTTCGGGAATGGAAATCAGCGGCAGCAGCGCCACGTTCGGGCTACGACCCTGAATGGAATCCAGCAGCGTCTGATATTTCAGGTTGCTGATAAAGATGTGTTTTTCGTGCTCCGGCAGCGCCTGATAATCGATACGGTCGCGGGAGACGTCAACTTCTTCCGGGCGCCAGAAGAAAGAGAGCTGCTTTTCGATCAATTTTTCGAAGATTTCATATTTTTGCTGATCGTAGCGAGCCACGTTGACCGGCTGACCAAAGAACATGGGTTCTTTGAGCTGATCATTCTTCGTCTGTGAAAAGGTGGTATATGCCATGAATGTGTCCTGTGGTTTTATTACCCCTCACCCTAACCCTCTCCCGCAAGGGGAGAGGGGACGGTTTGGTGCAAAGGCTGGGGGATTATCAGATCTTACATGCGCCGCTTTCGCAGCCATCGTCCTGGATTGACGGCACCAGATCGTCCTGCGCGTCTTCAGCGCCGTCACGGGTGTTCTGATAATACAGCGTTTTGACCCCGAATTTGTAGGCGGTGAGCAGGTCTTTCAGCAACTGCTGCATCGGCACTTTTCCTGACGGGAAACGTGACGGATCGTAGTTGGTGTTAGCAGAGATCGACTGATCGATAAATTTCTGCATGATACCCACCAGTTGCAGGTAGCCATCGTTACCCGGCATTTCCCACAGCAGCTCATAGGCGTCGTGCAGGTGTTCGTAGTCAGGCACCACCTGGCGCAGAATACCGTCTTTCGACGCTTTAATGCTGACGTAACCGCGCGGCGGCTCAATACCGTTAGTGGCGTTGGAGATCTGCGAAGAGGTCTCGGACGGCATCAGAGCAGAAAGCGTGGAGTTACGCAGGCCGTGCGTTTTGATTGACTCACGCAACGCTTCCCAGTCGTAATGCAGCGGTTCATTGGCGATAGCATCCAGATCTTTCTTGTAGGTATCGATCGGCAGGATGCCTTTCGCGTAAGTGGTTTCGTTAAACCACGGACACGCGCCTTGCTCTTTCGCCAGCTCGTTAGACGCTTTCAGCAGGTAATACTGAATGGCTTCGAAGGTTTTATGCGTCAAGTTGTTGGCGCTGCCGTCGGAGTAGCGTTTACCGTGCTTCGCCAGGTAGTAAGCGAAGTTGATTACACCAATACCCAGCGTGCGACGACCCATCGCTCCGCGTTTGGCTGCCGGGATCGGGTAGTCCTGATAATCCAGCAACGCGTCGAGTGCGCGTACCGCCAGAATCGCCAGCTCTTCCAGTTCATCCAGGCTATTAATTGCGCCCAGGTTGAAAGCAGACAGCGTACACAGCGCGATTTCACCGTTTTCGTCGTTGACGTCATTGAGTGGTTTGGTCGGCAGGGCGATTTCCAGGCACAGGTTAGACTGGCGCACTGGTGCAATAGCCGGATCAAACGGGCTGTGGGTGTTGCAGTGGTCAACGTTCTGAATATAGATACGACCGGTAGACGCACGTTCCTGCATCATCAGCGAGAACAGCTCAACGGCTTTCACACGCTGTTTGCGGATGCTGTCGTCTTTCTCATATTTGGTGTACAGGCGCTCAAATTCTTCCTGATCGGCGAAGAACGCGTCGTACAACCCTGGTACATCGGACGGGCTGAACAGGGTGATATCTTCACCTTTCAGCAGGCGGGTATACATCAGTTTGTTGATTTGTACCCCGTAGTCCATATGACGCACGCGGTTGCCTTCAACCCCACGGTTGTTTTTCAGCACCAGCAGGCTTTCTACTTCCAGATGCCAAATTGGGTAGAACAGCGTTGCTGCACCGCCGCGCACACCGCCCTGAGAGCAGGATTTCACCGCCGTCTGGAAATGTTTGTAGAACGGAATACAACCGGTGTGGAACGCTTCGCCACCGCGAATCGGGCTACCCAGCGCACGAATACGCCCGGCGTTGATACCGATACCCGCACGCTGGGAAACGTATTTTACAATCGCGCTGGAAGTCGCGTTGATGGAATCCAGGCTGTCGCCGCATTCGATCAGTACGCAGGAGCTGAACTGACGAGTCGGGGTACGCACGCCGGACATGATTGGCGTCGGCAGCGAAATTTTAAATGTGGAAACCGCGTCGTAAAAACGCTTCACATATTGCAGACGGGTTTCACGCGGATAGTTTGAGAACAGGCAGGCAGCAACCAGAATATACAGGAACTGGGCGCTTTCGTAGATCTCGCCGGTTACGCGGTTTTGTACCAGATATTTGCCTTCCAGTTGCTTAACGGCAGCGTAAGAGAAGGTCATATCACGGTCGTGATCGATAAACGTGTCCATCTGCTTGAACTCTTCTTCCGTGTAGTCTTCCAGCAGATGATTATCGTATTTGCCCATTTCGACCATTTTCTTCACATGGTCATACAGCGCAGGCGGCTCAAACTGGCCGTAGGCTTTTTTACGCAGGTGGAAAATTGCCAGGCGCGCGGCGAGGTACTGATAATCCGGTGCTTCACGGGAGATCAGGTCTGCGGCAGCCTTGATAATGGTTTCGTGGATGTCAGAAGTCTTGATACCGTCATAAAACTGAATGTGGGAGCGCAGTTCGACCTGGGAAATCGAAACGTTATGCAGTCCTTCTGCCGCCCAATCCAGAACGCGATGGATTTTGTCGAGATTGATGCGCTCTGTGCTACCGTTGCGCTTTGTCACCAGCAGATTCTGATTCATGTATGTAGTACCTGTTCTTTCCGAAATAGTTTCATGCAGACTACCTGTAGTGAGGGAAGTCGCTACAAACACTATATATAGGGGGTATGTTTGGGATTCACTGCAAGATAGTGTGAAAATGGCCCTCTTGCAAGTGTATAACTTTGTGGATAACTCGCGACGGAAAAGGCGGCTTCCACGCACCTTAGGTCAGACAAGGTGTTCGGGAAAGTCAATGGGAAGAGAAAAAATTGTTAAAAATAACCGTTCGGTGATTTCTTGAACGTTCAATTTAAGATAATTATTGATCCAGGTTATTTATTGCGCTTATGTCAGATGTGGCGAAAATTGATACCATCACAAACTCATATCACGTCGACACTTATTGTTATGTTTATGATGTGAGCAAATGTAAAGAGGTGTGGTTCACGAAACAGATATTTTTTAATCAGTAGATGTAAAATAAAAGTTTGCGATATTGATTATTCCAGGTAAACAAGAAATGAATTAATCAGTTTAATATGTTTTAATTATCATTGTTTAATAATCAGGTAAACTTTGAAAGAAATAATTAATTCCTTTCTGTAAATATTATTGCTGGTACGCTTATTTTAAAAATTTCTTGTTTACAATTGGTTGTTATCTACAATCGCAATATGCCTTTTAATGATAGCCTGTTATTTCTCACAGGCTGTCAGATCATGAATAAAAAATGGATTATTTTTATCAGGAAAGGATATCTGTTAATTTTCCTGGCTGTCGTTGCTTGCGTGTTTACGCGTGCAAACGCGGCGTCGCAGATTCTGTCTTCATGTCAGGGGGTTAATGTTTCTACCAGTTGCCTGGCCAGTCGCCAGAGCCTCTCAGGTAGTATGCAGACCTGGAGTGTTGCTGACGGGCAATGGCTTATTTTTTCCTCTATGGCAAATGATGCCAGTGGCGGGGCGGTATTTTTACAACAAGGAGCTGATTTCATATTGTCAGCACAAGGTGGAACAGGTATGACTCTGTTCGAAAATAATACCGTGAGTGGTGAATATAATAATGGAGGTGCTATTTTTGCGAAAGAAAACTCAACACTGAATCTTACTCAGGTTATCTTCGACAGTAATGTGGCAGGAGGATATGGCGGGGCAATCTATTCTGCGGGTACAAATGACGCTGGTGATATTGATCTTAGCGTTACCAATGCTGTATTTACAGGTAATATTGCTAACGACGGCAAAGGTGGCGCAATTTATTCGATTAATAATAATATTTACTTAAATAATACGATTTTTAATCATAATCGGGCATATACATCAACAAGTTACAGTGATGGCGATGGTGGCGCTATCGATATCACTGATAATAATACGGAAACCATTCACCCATCAGAGTTCACAATAATTAATAACACCACGTTTACAGATAATATTGCTGAAGGTTACGGTGGCGCAATTTATAGCAGTAGTACGAACTCTCCCTATCTTATTGATATTTCGGTTGATGCCAGCTACAGCTACAACGGTGGCGTTTTGATGGATGAGAACAACAGTGCCGCAGGATATGGCGATGCGCCATCTGCATCGGCGGGCGGCTTTATGTACATCGATTCAAGTCAGGTCAGGTTTGATATCGCTGGTAATAAAACGTTGATTATTGGTGACCTGAGCAACGATGGTGCGCTCGATTCCATTGCCGGAACCGGAAGTATCAGCAAAACCGGCGCAGGCGAACTGGTGCTTAATGCGGATAATAATAATTTTACCGGCGAGATGCGGGTTGAAAACGGTGAAGTGACGCTGGGGCGTAGCAATTCGCTGATGAATGTTGGCGATGATCGTTGCCAGAGTAATCCACAAAATTGCTATGGACTGATGGTCGGCAGTATCAGTCATCGGGATGATCAGGCAGAACTTAACGTTGGCGCAACACAGCAGACTTTTGTTCACTCACTGACGGGTTTTCAGAATGGCACTTTAAATATTGATGCTGGCGGTAACGTGACGGTAAATGCCGGCGGGTTTAGCGGAACTATTGAAGGTGAAGGGCAACTGACCATTGCCGAAAATGGTAGCTATGCGCTGGCGGGGGCGTCGTCGATGGCACTGACCGGCGATGTCGTGGTAGAAGATGGCGCAATCCTCTCGCTGGCGGGAAACGCGGCGGATCTGGCGGCGATGCAGGACGATCCGCAGTCAATTGTATTAAACGGTGGCGTATTAGATCTTTCCGATTTCACCACCTGGCAGAGCGGTATGTCAGAGAACGATGGGCTGGAAATCAGTGGTAACGGCGGTACGGTGATTGGTCAGCAGGACGTTGTCGATCTTTATAGTGGTGAGGATTTGCATATTGGCGATGACGGGAAAAAAGGCGTCTATGTAGTGGTAGATGCAGGCTATGGACAGGTAAGCCTGGCGAATGACAATCAATACCTCGGCACAACACAAATCGCTTCCGGCACGCTGGTAGTGAGCAACAATTCTCAGCTTGGTGATACTCACTATAACCGCCAGGTTATCTTCACTGATAATCAACAAGATAGCGCGATGGAGATTACGGCTGATGTCGATACTCGCTCTGCGATGGCTGGTCATGGGCGTGATATCGAAATGCGCGCTGATGGCGAAATTGTGGTTGATGATGGTGCTGTGACGCAGTGGGGCGCATTGATCGCCGACAGCAGTGGACAGCACCAGGACGCGGGAACCACACTGACGAAAACCGGTGCAGGCACGCTGGAACTGACTGCCAGCGGCACGGCGCAGTCGGCAGTGCGAGTGGAAGAAGGTACGCTGAAAGGTGATGTTGCGGATATCTTTCCTTACGCTTCGTCGCTGTGGGTTGGTGACGGGGCAACGTTCGAGACTGGCGCGGATCAGGATATTCAGTCTATTGATGCCAGTTCCAGTGGCACTATCGACATCAGCGATGGCACGGTTTTGCGTTTAACCGGGCAGGATACGTCTGTGGCGCTCGACGCCTCATTATTTAACGGTGGCGGTACGCTGGTGAATGTCACCGATGGCGTTACGTTAACGGGCGAGCTTAATACCAACCTTGAAACTGACAGCCTGACTTATCTTCCTGGCGTGACGATCAATGGTGATCTGAGCAATACTTTCGGCGCGGTCAGCCTGCAAAATGGCGTCGCTGGCGATACCCTGATCGTAAACGGTGATTACAACGGTGGCGGTACGTTGTTGCTCGACAGCGAATTAAAGGGCGATGACTCGGTAAGCGACCGGTTGGTGTTGAACGGTAATACCGCTGGCAACACGACCGTGGTGGTTAACCCCATTACTGGCATTGGCGATCCGACATCTACAGGTATAAAACTGGTTGATTTCGCTGGCGATCCCACACAATTTCAAAATAACGCGCAGTTCAGTCTGGCGGGCAGCGGCTACGTAAATATGGGAGCGTATGACTACACGCTGGTGGAAGATAACAACGACTGGTATTTGCGATCACAAAAAGTCACGCCTCCATCGCCACCTGATCCAGATCCGACTCCCGATCCGGATCCCACGCCCGCTTATCAGCCGGTGTTGAATGCAAAAATTGGTGGATATCTTAATAACCTTCGGGCGGCAAATCAGGCGTTTGTGATGGAGCGACACGATCACGCAGGTAGCAACGGTCAGACGCTGCATTTGCGCATTATCGGCGGACGTTATCATTACACGGCTGCGGGGCAACTGGCTCAGCATGAAGACACCTCTACGGTGCAGCTTAGCGGTGATCTGTTTAGGGGGCGCTGGGGCGATGATGGCGAATGGATGCTTGGGATTGTCGGTGGCTACAGCGATAACCAGGGCGACAGCCGCTCGAATATGACTGGAACTCGCGCCGATAACCAGAACCACGGTTATGCCGTTGGGCTGACTTCGAGCTGGTTTCAGCATGGTAGCCAGCAGCAGGGGGCGTGGCTGGATAGCTGGCTGCAATACGCGTGGTTTAGCAATGATGTTTCCGAACAAGGCGATGGCGCGGATCATTACCACTCGTCGGGTATTGTCGCCTCGCTGGAAGCTGGCTATCAGTGGTTACCGGGGCATGGTGTGGTAATCGAACCACAGGCGCAGGTGATTTATCAGGGCGTGCAGCAGAATGATTTTACCGCCGCTAACCGTGCGCGGGTGTCGCAATCGCAGGGCGATGATATTCAGACGCGTGTCGGGATACATAGCGAATGGCGTAATGCTTTCCATATCACGCCAACCCTGGATCTGAATTATTATCACCATCCCCATTCGGCGGAAATTGAAGACGATGGCAGCAATATCAGCGACGATGCAGCGAAGCAGCGTGGTGAAATAAAAGTGGGGATAACAGGCAATATTAGCCAGCGAGTTTCCCTGCGCGGCAGCGTCGCATGGCAGAAGGGAAGTGATGATTTTGCCCAGACGGCAGGATTTTTGTCGATGACGGTGAAATGGTAATTGTTGTCCGCCCGGCATCGTTGCCGGGTGCGGCGTAAACGCCTTATCCGACCTACGGGGGAGTCATTTGTAAGCCTGATAAGACACAGCAAGCGTCGCATCAGGCATTGGTACGGTTGCCAGATGAATCCGGTCAACAATCTCACTTATTCTGCGTGTGCAGCATATAGTTCACATCCACGCCGGGGCCGAGCTTAAAAGTATTTGTGATTGGGTTGTAATGTAGCCCGGTCATATGGCGCTCTTTAAGACTGGTCTGATCCACCCAGCCCAGCAGTTCTGCCGGTTTAATAAACTTCTTCACATCATGCGTGCCTTTGGGCACCATGCGCAAAATATATTCCGCGCCGACCACCGCCATCAGCCATGACTTGCCGTTGCGGTTAAGCGTGGAGAAAAAGACATCGCCGCCCGGTTTCACCAGTTGCGCACAGGCTCTAACCACTGACTGTGGATCGGGGACGTGCTCCAGCATCTCCATGCAGGTCACCACATCATACTGTCCGGCATGTTTTGCTGCGTGTTCTTCAACGGTTTCCTGCACGTACTCCACCTGAATACCGCTTTCCAGCGCGTGTAGCTTTGCAACTTGTAGCGGTTCAAAACCCATATCCAGGCCGGTCACCGTCGCGCCTTCGCGCGCCATACTCTCAGCCAGAATGCCGCCGCCACAACCGACATCGAGCACCTTTTTGCCAAATAAACCGCCAGCACGCTCGGCAATATAGCCCAGACGCAGCGGGTTAATGCGGTGCAGTGGTTTGAACTCGCCTTCCAGATCCCACCAGCGGGAGGCGACGGCTTCAAATTTAGCGATCTCTTCGTGGTCTACGTTATGGTTTACCGGCGATTTTTCGGCATTCATTGGCACTTCTACTCCGTAATTGGCAAGGCAATCGAGTATATCAGGCATTGGATGTGAATAAAGCGTATTGGTTTACCTCAATCTGCGCGGCTGTGTTATAATTTGCGACCTTTGAATCCGGGATACAGTAGAGGGATAGCGGTTAGATGAGCGACCTTGCGAGAGAAATTACACCGGTCAACATTGAGGAAGAGCTGAAGAGCTCCTATCTGGATTATGCGATGTCGGTCATTGTTGGCCGTGCGCTGCCAGATGTCCGAGATGGCCTGAAGCCGGTACACCGTCGCGTACTTTACGCCATGAACGTACTAGGCAATGACTGGAACAAAGCCTATAAAAAATCTGCCCGTGTCGTTGGTGACGTAATCGGTAAATACCATCCCCATGGTGACTCGGCGGTCTATGACACGATCGTCCGTATGGCGCAGCCATTTTCGCTGCGTTACATGCTGGTAGACGGTCAGGGTAACTTCGGTTCTATCGACGGCGACTCTGCGGCGGCAATGCGTTATACGGAAATCCGTCTGGCGAAAATTGCCCATGAACTGATGGCCGATCTCGAAAAAGAGACGGTCGATTTCGTTGATAACTATGACGGTACGGAAAAAATTCCGGACGTCATGCCGACCAAAATTCCTAACCTGCTGGTGAACGGTTCTTCCGGTATCGCCGTAGGTATGGCAACCAACATCCCGCCACACAACCTGACGGAAGTCATCAACGGTTGTCTGGCGTATATTGATGATGAAGACATCAGCATTGAAGGGCTGATGGAACACATCCCGGGGCCGGACTTCCCGACGGCGGCAATCATTAACGGTCGTCGCGGTATTGAAGAAGCTTACCGTACCGGTCGCGGCAAGGTGTATATCCGCGCTCGTGCCGAAGTGGAAGTTGACGCCAAAACCGGGCGTGAAACCATTATCGTCCACGAAATTCCGTATCAGGTGAACAAAGCGCGCCTGATCGAGAAGATTGCGGAACTGGTAAAAGAAAAACGCGTGGAAGGCATCAGCGCGCTGCGTGACGAGTCTGACAAAGACGGTATGCGCATCGTGATTGAAGTTAAACGCGATGCGGTCGGTGAAGTTGTGCTCAACAACCTCTACTCCCAGACCCAGTTGCAGGTTTCTTTCGGTATCAACATGGTGGCATTGCACCATGGTCAGCCGAAGATCATGAACCTGAAAGACATTATCGCTGCGTTTGTCCGTCACCGTCGCGAAGTGGTGACCCGTCGTACCATTTTCGAACTGCGTAAAGCCCGCGATCGTGCTCATATCCTTGAAGCATTAGCCGTAGCACTGGCGAACATCGACCCGATCATTGAACTGATCCGTCATGCGCCGACGCCTGCAGAAGCGAAAACCGCGCTGGTTGCTAATCCGTGGCAGCTGGGCAACGTTGCCGCGATGCTGGAGCGTGCGGGTGACGATGCTGCGCGTCCGGAATGGCTGGAGCCAGAGTTCGGCGTGCGTGACGGTCTGTACTACCTGACCGAACAGCAAGCTCAGGCAATTCTGGATCTGCGTTTGCAGAAACTGACCGGCCTTGAGCACGAAAAACTGCTCGACGAATACAAAGAGCTGCTGGATCAGATCGCGGAACTGCTGCGTATTCTGGGTAGCGCCGATCGTCTGATGGAAGTGATCCGCGAAGAGCTGGAACTGGTTCGTGAACAGTTCGGCGACAAACGTCGTACTGAAATCACTGCCAACAGCGCAGACATCAACCTGGAAGATCTGATCACTCAGGAAGATGTAGTCGTGACGCTCTCTCACCAGGGCTACGTGAAGTACCAGCCGCTTTCGGAATACGAAGCGCAGCGTCGTGGCGGGAAAGGTAAATCTGCCGCACGTATTAAAGAAGAAGACTTTATCGACCGACTGCTGGTGGCGAACACCCACGACCATATTCTGTGCTTCTCCAGCCGTGGTCGCGTCTATTCGATGAAGGTTTATCAGTTGCCGGAAGCTTCTCGTGGTGCACGTGGTCGTCCGATCGTCAACCTGCTGCCGCTGGAACAGGACGAACGTATCACCGCGATCCTGCCTGTGACCGAGTTTGAAGAAGGCGTGAAAGTCTTCATGGCGACTGCTAACGGTACTGTGAAGAAAACCGTCCTCACCGAATTCAACCGTCTGCGTACCGCCGGTAAAGTGGCGATCAAGCTGGTTGAAGGCGATGAGCTGATCGGCGTTGATCTGACCAGTGGCGAAGACGAAGTAATGCTGTTCTCCGCCGAAGGTAAAGTGGTGCGCTTTAAAGAGTCTTCTGTCCGTGCGATGGGCTGCAACACTACGGGTGTTCGCGGTATTCGTTTAGGCGAAGGCGATAAAGTCGTGTCTCTGATCGTACCGCGTGGCGATGGCGCAATCCTTACTGCAACACAAAATGGTTACGGTAAACGTACTGCGGTGGCGGAATACCCAACTAAGTCGCGTGCGACGAAAGGGGTTATCTCCATCAAAGTGACTGAACGTAACGGTTTAGTGGTTGGTGCGGTACAGGTTGATGACTGCGATCAGATCATGATGATCACCGATGCCGGTACGCTGGTACGTACCCGCGTTTCGGAAATCAGCATCGTGGGCCGTAACACCCAGGGCGTGATCCTCATCCGTACTGCGGAAGATGAAAACGTAGTGGGTCTGCAACGTGTTGCTGAACCGGTTGACGAGGAAGATCTGGATACCATCGATGGCAGTGCTGCGGAAGGGGACGATGAAATCGCTCCGGAAGTGGACGTTGACGACGAGCCAGAAGAAGAATAATTTTATTTCTTCATGTCAAAAGGGAGCCATCTCCCTTTTTTAAATTGAAAAGTCCAGGCTGCAAAGTCTGGGCTTTTGTCGTATTAGGGCGCGATAAAGTTGTGCATCGCCCATAAAAAATGGCTGGCTTTACACAAGGAATGTGGCAATGAGTGGTGAAAAAAAGCGAAAGGCTGGCGGTTTTATGGCCTTGTAGGTTTTGGTGCAATAGCCCTACTTTCCGCTGGCGTCTGGGCATTGAAGGCAGCAACAGCGTGCAGGTCATCAGCCCGGATGGGCAAAGCCGACAAAAAATGCAGTTTTACTCAACGCCGGGTACAGGAACGATTCGTGCACGTTTACGGCTGGTTCTCTCGTGGGATACGGATAATACCGACCTCGATCTTCATGTCGTTACGCCTGATGGCGAACACGCCTGGTACGGTAACACGGTGCTGAAAAACAGTGGCGCACTGGATATGGATGTCACGACGGGGTACGGACCCGAGATTTTCGCCATGCCAGCGCCAGTTCACGGGCGTTATCAGGTGTATATCAACTACTATGGCGGACGCAGCGAAACGGAATTAACCACTGCCCAACTGACGCTGATCACCGATGAAGGATCGGTCAATGAGAAACAGGAAACATTTATTGTACCGATGCGTAATGCTGGCGAGCTGACGCTGGTGAAAAGTTTTGACTGGTAATTAATGAGGTTACTTTCACTGTCGATGTTTAAGAAAACGCCCGATGACTTTCGCTATCGGGCATTTTTGTTCGTTAATTCAATCGTTCAATCACCATCGCAATTCCCTGACCGCCGCCAATGCACAGCGTCGCCAGACCCAGCGTTTTATCGCGAGCCTGCATTGCATGTAATAGTGTGACCAGAATACGTGCACCGCTGGCACCGATAGGATGCCCCAGCGCGATGGCTCCGCCGTTGACATTCACTTTCTCAGGATCAAAGCCCAGGGTTTTCCCAACGGCAAGGAACTGCGCGGCAAATGCTTCATTGGCTTCGATGAGATCAATGTCTGCCAGTTGCAGCCCCGCCAGTTGTAACGCTTTTTGCGTGGCAGGTACTGGCCCCATACCCATCAATGCAGGGGGCACGCCACCGCTGGCATAGCTTTTAATGCGTGCCAGTGGTTTTAGGCCTGCCGCCAGCGCCGCAGATTCTTCCATAATCACCAGTGCGGCAGCCCCATCGTTAATGCCAGACGCGTTCCCGGCGGTGACCGTTCCGGCTTTGTCGAAGGCCGGGCGCAATGCAGCAAGAGCTTCTGCAGTAGAATCTACTTTCGGGAATTCATCGCGATCGAAGACGATGTTTTTCTTCCGTGTGACAACATTTACCGGGACAATTTCGGCGGTAAAAGCACCGGACTCAATGGCTGCTGCCGCTTTACGCTGTGAATGTAGCGCCAGTTCATCCTGCATTTCACGGGTAATTCCGTACTCTTTGGCAACGTTCTCGGCGGTAATACCCATATGATAACCGTGAGTGGCGCACATCAGGCCATCGCGCAGGATCACGTCATAAACCTGTCCGTCTCCAAGACGATAACCAGAGCGTGCTTTTGCATCGAGTAAATAGGGCGCTAAACTCATGTTCTCCATTCCACCCGCTACGATGCTCTGTGCCTGACCGGCCTGAATTGCCTGGGCGGCAAGCGCCACGCCTTTCAGACCAGAACCACATACTTTGTTGACCGTAAATCCGCACACCGTTTCTGCCAGTCCGCTTTTTAGCAGTGCCTGACGAGCCGGATTTTGCCCCAGCCCGGCCTGCAATACGTTACCCATAATCACTTCATCGACGTGTTGTGAATCGAGTTTTGCGCGTTCAATGGCGGCCTGAATTACTGTTGCCCCCAGATCGATGGCGCTGGTGGAGGCGAGTGAACCATTAAAACTACCGATGGCAGTACGTACCGCACTGACGATGACACAATTTTTCATTTTATATTCCTTCTGTCTGTAGAGTTGCCGTCAGAACAGCGTTAAACCAATGACGAAAATGACGCCGGAGAAGAGCAGGGCAGTGATGCAATAGCCCATGATGTCGCGGACACCGAGCCCGGCGATTGCCAGTGCTGGCAGCGCCCAGAACGGTTGTGCCATGTTCATCCATTGCTCGCCGTAGGCGATCGCCATTACCGATTTACCGAGATCAGCGCCCAGCGCCTGGGCTGCGGGTATCACGAAAGGTCCCTGAATAACCCAGTGACCGCCGCCAGACGGAACGGCGAAGTTAATCAGTGCAGAACTAAAGAAGGTCATTACCGGGAAGGTGTCTTTGTTCGCAACATTGATAAAGAATTCGGTAATGAGTCCGCCCAGACCGGAGTGCTCCATCATCAGTTGGATCCCGGCGTAGAAGGGGAATTGCACCAGAATACCGGCGGTACTGCGTGCTGCCGCGCTGATAGCACGCATATAAGCCATTGGCGTTTTATGTAGCAGCAGACCCGCAATCATAAACATCAGGTTGACGGTATTGATGGTGATGTTGAAGCCATGTTCGCTGAAGTACATTGCCAGGTAAGCGATACCGAGTGCGCCGATGATCAACGTCAGAATGCGGCTTTCTTCCAGTCGCTCGGACGGTGGAGCATCTTTCGGTAGCTGCTTTTGAAAATCAGCCTCTTCCATGAGTAGTTTCGGATCGATACTCACCACGTCAGACGGTTTTGGCATCATCATGCGGGTGATAAATGGCATCACCACAATCAATGCCACAGTGATGAAAATGTTAAAACCACTGAACAGAGTATCGCCCACCGGGATAAGCCCGGCGATATGCTCAACCGGGTTGCCCGGTGTTGCAGCCAACAGAGGCATTGAGCCAGAGAAGCCGCCACCCCAGGTGAGAAAACCAATGTAGGCGCAGGCAATGAGCAACGGATAATCAGAGCCAGGTACTCGCCGGGCGACTTCACGGGCGAACATTGCGCCGACAACCAGACCAAATCCCCAGTTGATGACACAAGCGACGGAACCGAAGAAAGTGACCAGCATGACGCCCTGTACGGGTGTTTTTGCGGCGGAGGCGGCAGTCCGCAGCAAGCTTTTCACCGGAGCAGAGCTGGCAAGGGCATGACCGGTAACGATGATCAGCGCCATCTGCATACCGAACGCCAGCAAGTTCCAGAAACCGTCCCCCCACATTTTCACCATGCTGATCGGCGTTTGTGGTGTTAACCAAAGCGCGATCACGAACGTTAGCAACGTCAGCAACATGGCAAAGATCAGAGGATCGGGAAGCCACCGGCTGACAAAGCGCGTCATAAAACGCGAGATGCGACCAATCATAAATCACCCCGTTGCGTATTCAGATCGGCGGCTACTTCAAACTGAGCTTCGGTTTTGGCACGCACGGTGGCTAAATCACACCCGTCGGCAATTTCGGTGAGCCACATTTTGCCGTCAATGAAACGAAAGACAGCCAGTTCAGTGACCAGCATATGCACCGCGTGTTGCGCAGTGAGCGGCATGGTGCAGCGGCGCAAAATTTTCGGTGAACCATCTTTGGCGCAATGTTCCATGGCAATGATCACTTTGCGCGCCCCGGTCACCAGATCCATCGCGCCACCCATACCGGGCACCATTTTTCCAGGCACTACCCAGTTCGCGAGGTTGGCTTCTTCGTCTACCTGCAAACCACCGAGCACGCAGGCATCAATATGACCGCCACGGATCAGCGCAAATGACATGGCGCTGTCAAACATGGCTGCGCCGGGTAAAACGCCGCATGGTTGTCCGCCAGCGTTCACCAGATCGGGATGCGCTGTCGTGACCGGGCCTAAACCGAGGAAGCCGTTTTCCGATTGCAGAGTGATATGAATACCCTCCGGTAAATAATTGGCGACCATTGTGGGTAAACCGATCCCTAAGTTAACGATGTCACCATCACGAAGCTCTTGTGCCACACGGCGTGCAATACGTTGTTTCGCATCCATTATTTGCTCTCCTGTGAAACGATGATGTGGTCGATAACGGCACCAGGGGTGACAATATGGTCAGGTTGCAGCTCGCCGACTTCGACCAGTTCATCAGGCTCCACCAGCGTGATATCAGCCGCAAGGGCAATCAGGGGGTTAAAGTTGCGGGCGCTAAGTTGATAGGTCAGGTTGCCAAGTGTGTCGCAACGATGAGCGCGAATGAGCGCCAGGTCGGCGCGCAGCGGGCGTTCAAGCAGCCAGGTTTTGCCGTCGAGTGTCAGTGTCTGTTTGCCTTCCTCTACGACGGTGCCGACACCGGTTGGAGTGAGAAAACCACCAAGTCCAGCGCCACCACAGCGAATTTGCTCGATTAGCGTACCTTGTGGCACCAGAACGACGTCCATTTCACCAGATATCATGCGCCGACCTGTTTCCGGGTTGGTGCCGATATGTGACGCAATTACTTTGCGGACTCGACCATTGACGATGAGCGGACCGATGCCGGTATCAACAAACGCGGTATCATTGGCTATCAATGTCAGGTCGCGAACACCAGATTCCAGTAATGCTTCAACCAGGCGGGATGGAGTGCCAATCCCCATAAATCCGCCCACCATGATGGTCATGCCGTCACGAAAGAAGCCGGAGGCGTCTTGTAATGTCATCAATTTTGTTTTCATTATTTATCCCTCTTGCATACACCGTTGTGGGTACAGTCAGGGAATAGCAAGGGGAGTGCCAGAATGAGAATATTTGATGTTGTTTTTAACTGATTGAATATAAAAGGATAAATAAGGTGGGGATTAAGAAGGAGGATGATTGGCTATGCAGAAATTTGCGCACTGTGCAAATTTCTGCATAGCAAGTTTTGGTGTTATACATCCGCCGGATCGATACCGTATTCCTGGAGTTTATACATCAATGCACGGCGACTGATGCCCAGCATCAAAGCGGTGCGGGTTCGGTTTCCGTCCTGTTGTTCCAGCACTTCCATAATGATGCGTTTTTCGACGCGTTTAATTTCCTCTTTTAAATTACGCTCACCGACAGGGGCTGTTTTTGCCTCACCAGCATTACAGACTGGCTGACGAATCTGTGGCGGAAGATCCTCAGAAAAAATGATCGGACCTGAGTTCATTACGACGGCGCGTTCAATGACGTTGGAAAGCTCTCGAATATTTCCCGGCCATGACCAGGCGGTAAGCAGTGACATTGCCATCGGATCGATGTCGATAATATCGCGCTGATTCTCACTACTGAATTTTTGCAAAAAGTGATTAGCTAACAGGGAAATATCTTCCCGGCGATCGCGCAGAGGCGGCAGTATTAAATGAATAACGTTAAGGCGATAAAAGAGATCTTCACGGAAGGTGCCTTCTTTTACCATTGCCTGCAAGTCGCGGTTGGTGGCAGCAATGATGCGGATATCAACTTTTATGGTCTGATGGCCGCCAATCCGTTCAAATTCCCGTTCCTGCAGAATGCGTAGTAATTTGGCTTGCAGTACCAGCGGCATTTCGCCAATTTCGTCGAGGAGCAGAGTACCTTCGTTGGCACGTTCAAATAATCCCTGACGCAAGGTTTGTGCACCAGTAAATGCACCTTTTTCATGACCAAACAGTTCACTTTCGAGCAACGATTCCGGCAGCGCCGCGCAGTTGACTTTAATGAACGGCCCCTTTGCCCGCCGCGAATTGTAGTGAATCGCTCTGGCAATCAACTCTTTCCCGGTGCCGCTTTCACCGCTAATCAAGACGCTGGCCTGAGAAAGGGCAATTTTGGCGGTGTCTTTGCAGATGTCCATCATCGCCGGGCTATTGGTGAGAATGTGCCCCCATTGCCAGCTGGTGCTCAGTGCCTGGTGCAGATGACGGATCTCTTTTTTCATTGACTGGAGTTGTAAAGCGCGCTGAACGATTAAATTCAACTCATCGAGATCAAACGGTTTGATAACATAGTCGAAAGCACCGCAGCGTAGTGCTTCGACGGCGGTTTCCACTTCAGCATAGGCCGTCATCAGAATAACGGGTGTCCGGGTCTCATGGCTGCGCATCTCCTTTAGTGCCTTGATGCCGTCCATCTCAGGCATACGGATATCCATCAACACCACGTCGGGGTGAATATCGGCAAACAGGTGTAATGCGGTGCGTCCGTTGTTCGCACAATGTGTTTCGTATCCTTGTAGTGCAAAAGCGGTGCTCAGCATACGGCGAACATTATCTTCATCATCAACAATAAGGATGCGATTAATAGCGGTCATACGGTCTGATTTCCCTGCGGGTTGATCGGTAAAATAAGGGTGAAGATTGCGCCGTAGCCCGGCAAACTGGTGACGCGAATATCCCCCTGATGGGCATTAATGATGCGTTGACTTAACGCCAGACCAAGCCCGGTTCCTGAGGCTTTGGTGGTGAAAAAGGGATCGAAGATCTTTTTTTGCAGCGAGAGATCAATGCCACAGCCGTTGTCTTCTATCGAAATGGCCTGTTGTGAGTCGCTGTACTGCCAGGTTCGAATGCGAATTTTCCCTCGTGCACTGATAGCCTGGACGGCATTGATCAGGATATTCAGGAGTACCTGTTTGAGCAGTTCGCGATCGGCACTAATCGGGCTTAATTCATTGTCCAGTTCGCTTATGAAGTCGATCCGCGCTTGTACGCCGGCGGTTTGCACCAGTACCAGAGTTTCTTCAACCAATGCATTGAGGCTGACTTGTTGCCATTGACCGTGGCGTGGGCGTGAAAAATCGAGCAATTGCTGAATAACTTTGTTAATTGAATCGATTTCTTTGAGTACTACGGACAGATATTCCTGATGTATTGGGTCACTGGTTTGTTGGCGCAAGATCTGTACATAACCACGAATAGCCGTTAGCGGATTACGTACTTCATGCGCCACGCCAGCCATCAGCTCACCCAGTGTGGCGAGGCGTTCTGCTTGCGCCATGCGGCGCTGGGTTTCTTTGCGGGCAGTTAAATCAGAGAAAATCACCAAAGCACCTATCATTTCACCGTGCGTGTTATGAATACGACTGGTAGTGACACTGAGTTCAATGGTGCGGTCACGGCCTGGAAAACTGATCTCCAGCGCCACGTGTTCGGTGCCATGTTCCAGCGTATCCAGAACTGGACTGTAGAACTGAGTATTGTCGAACAACATGGAGTAAGGCTGCCCTACCAGTTCATGACGTTGATAGCCAGTGATGACTTCTGCTGCTGGGTTCATGGTGGTTACATCACCCTGGCGGTCGATGGCAATGACGCCATCGGCAGCGTTTTCAATAATCAGATCGTTAAGTGTCCGCGTTTCACGCAGTGCCTGGGCGAGGTTGTTAACACTCTGACTGATTTGCCCCATTTCACCGGGCAATTGTGGTAATCGAGTGGGAATATTTTGCGCCAGAGTCGAGAGGCCATCGGTGATGATATCTATATTGGCGCTCAGGCGACGGGAGAAAAGTACAATCAACAACAGGCTTATCAGCAAACCGGCGGTGAGTACAATGATAATCCTCACATCCATTTTCCAGGCCTGGCGGCGAATATCTTCGGTTAATTCATTGGCCCAGATATAACCGAGGACTTCACCATTACGCTCAATGGGGAGCATTGAATTCAAAATATCGCCGCGCACCTGCCTGCCTGAATAAACCAAAGGGGTATTTGTACGCATAACTTCGCGACCAGGGTGATCCGCAGCAATAGTCACGCCCACATTATTCTGATATAGCGATGAAGGCGCGTAGGTGATTATCGCATCCAGCGTCTTGTTATAATAACCAGCGCCTATGCCAGGAAAGGCGCGAGTAATATTTTCGGTAATGGGGGCAAGCTCTGCATTCAATGCGCGGATACGCTCTTCACGCGGTAAGTCGATGTAGAGATCGTAGCGATCGCCTAGCGCCTGATTAAGCAGGTTGACCACGGCAGAAAGTTTTTTCTCTTTTTCAGATAAGACTGCTGAACGTCCTTCCGTTTCTACGATATAACCAATAGTAAGCGTTGGGACAATGACCATCAGGATTGCCATCAGGATCATTTGATTGCGTAAGCGGCGTGGATAAATCCACTTCATATAATGCATGCTGAAATCCATCAATCTTGTCCGATATATGACGATTATCGGGGGTTAAGGTGATGATTTCTCGGCGGTGTATCATATTACCGAGAAGAGAGAACATTGCGGTGGCACGCTTTTACCGCTACCTTAACCACACTCCATCGGTCACCTGAGGCGGAGCTTCGCCCCTTTGAAATACCTTGCTTCTTTTCGCACAACCCTGAAAGTCTCGCGCTATATGTTCAGAGCATTGGCGTTATTGCTCTGGTTGCTGATTGCTTTTTCATCAGTGTTTTATATCGTCAATGCCCTGCATCAGCGAGAATCTGAGATTCGTCAGGAATTTAACCTGAGTTCCGATCAGGCTCAGCGGTTTATTCAGCGCACTTCTGACGTGATGAAAGAGCTGAAGTACATTGCTGAAAATCGCTTATCTGTAGAAAACGGCGTGCTTTCCCCGCGTGGGCGAGAAACGCAAGCGGATGTGCCGGTGTTCGAACCGTTGTTTGCTGATTCCGATTGTTCCGCGATGAGTAACACCTGGCGTGGCTCTCTGGAGTCACTGGCGTGGTTTATGCGCTACTGGCGCGATAATTTCTCTGCAGCTTACGATCTCAACCGCGTATTTTTGATCGGCAGCGATAACCTCTGCATGGCAAACTTTGGCCTGCGTGATATGCCGGTTGAACGCGACACCGCCCTGAAAGCTCTGCATGAGCGCATCAATAAGTATCGTAATGCTCCGCAGGATGACAGCGGCAGCAACCTTTATTGGATCAGCGAAGGCCCGCGTCCTGGCGTTGGATATTTTTACGCGCTGACGCCGGTGTATCTGGCGAACCGTTTGCAGGCCTTGCTGGGCGTTGAACAAACCATTCGGATGGAGAACTTCTTCTTACCAGGTACATTACCGATGGGGGTTACTATCCTTGATGAGAATGGTCATACCCTGATTTCGTTGACCGGACCAGAAAGCAAAATCGAGGCTGAACCGCGTTGGATGCAGGAACGTTCCTGGTTTGGTTATACACCAGGCTTCCATGAGCTGGTGCTGAAGAAAAATCTGCCGCCATCATCGTTAAGTATTGTTTACTCGGTGCCCGTAGATCAGGTGCTGGAACGCATTCGTATGCTGATACTTAACGCTATTTTGCTGAATGTGATTGCTGGTGCGGCGCTGTTCACCCTCGCGCGGATGTACGAGCGGCGTATTTTCATTCCGGCAGAAAGTGACGCCCAGCGTCTGGAAGAACACGAGCAGTTTAATCGCAAGATTGTCGCCTCCGCACCGGTGGGGATCTGTATTTTGCGCACCGCTGATGGCGTCAATATTTTGAGTAACGAACTGGCGCATACCTATCTCAACATGCTTACGCATGAGGATCGCCAGCGGCTGACGCAAATTATCTGCGGGCAGCAGGTCAATTTTGTCGATGTCCTGACCAGCAACAATACTAATCTGCAAATCAGCTTTGTTCATTCTCGCTATCGTAATGAAAACGTGGCGATTTGCGTACTGGTCGATGTTTCTTCGCGCGTGAAGATGGAAGAGTCGTTGCAAGAGATGGCGCAGGCAGCAGAACAGGCGAGTCAGTCGAAATCGATGTTCCTTGCTACCGTCAGCCACGAGTTGCGAACGCCGCTGTATGGCATTATCGGTAACCTGGATCTGTTGCAAACCAAAGAGTTGCCGAAAGGCGTTGACCGTCTGGTGACGGCAATGAATAACTCTTCCAGCCTGCTGTTGAAAATTATCAGCGACATTCTCGATTTCTCGAAGATTGAATCGGAACAGTTAAAGATAGAGCCACGTGAGTTTTCACCGCGTGAAGTGATGAACCATATCACCGCCAACTATTTGCCGCTGGTGGTGCGAAAGCAGCTTGGTTTGTACTGCTTTATTGAACCGGATGTGCCGGTAGCTTTAAACGGCGATCCGATGCGTTTACAGCAGGTTATCTCCAATCTGTTGAGTAACGCCATTAAATTTACCGATACCGGCTGCATTGTTCTGCATGTCCGTGCTGATGGTGATTATCTTTCTATTCGTGTTCGCGATACTGGCGTGGGTATTCCGGCGAAAGAAGTGGTGCGGCTTTTTGATCCCTTCTTCCAGGTAGGGACGGGCGTACAGCGTAACTTCCAGGGAACCGGTCTGGGGCTGGCGATTTGTGAAAAATTGATCAGCATGATGGACGGTGACATCTCGGTGGAGTCTGAACCAGGCATGGGAAGCCAGTTTACGGTGCGTATTCCGTTGTATGGTGCGCAATATCCACATAAAAAAGGTGTCGAAGGATTAACGGGTAAACGCTGCTGGTTGGCGGTACGTAATGCGTCACTATACCAGTTTATCGAAACCAGTTTGCAGCGCAGTGGTGTAATCGTTACAACATACGAAGGTCAGGAACCCTCACCAGAGGATGTGTTGATTACGGATGAGGCGCTGAGCGAAAAATGGCAGGGTAGAGCGGTGGTGACGTTCTGCCGTCGGCATATTGGTATTCCGCTGGAGAAAGCGCCCGGTGAGTGGGTGCATAGCGTCGCCTCGTCGCATGAACTGCCTGTGCTACTGGCGCGTATCTATCGGATAGAAATTGAAAATGATGATCCTGCCAACGTTCTGCCATTGATGGACAAAGATTCCACTAGCAATGACGACATGATGATTCTGGTGGTTGACGATCATCCGATTAACCGTCGCTTACTAGCCGATCAGCTCGGATCGTTGGGTTATCAGTGTAAAACGGCAAATGATGGCGTCGATGCGCTTAATGTACTAAGCAAGAATCATATCGATATCGTGCTTAGCGACGTCAACATGCCGAATATGGACGGTTACCGGTTAACGCAACGTATTCGTCAGTTAGGGCTAACGTTGCCGGTAATCGGGGTGACTGCCAATGCGTTGGCTGAAGAGAAGCAGCGGTGTCTGGAGTCCGGTATGGATAGCTGTCTGTCGAAGCCCGTGACGCTGGATGTCATAAAACAGACGCTGACGATGTATGCCGAGAGGGTCAGGAAAGCGCGGAAATCGTAGGAGCGGTCGGAGCAAATGCCTGATGCGACGCTGGCGCGTCTTATCAGGCCTATGTTTGTGTAATGTATTGAAATATTGGGATTTGTAGGCCGGATAAGGCGTTCACGCCGCATCCGGCGGTCGGTGCTTATCTGGCCTGTCGGGAGATTACTCTTTATCTGCCGGGCTTAAGGTCACAGAAGAGAGATAGTTCAGCAGGGCGATATCGTTCTCGACACCCAACTTCATCATCGCGGATTTCTTCTGGCTGCTGATGGTTTTGATGCTACGGTTGAGCTTTTTAGCAATCTCGGTAACCAGAAAACCTTCTGCAAACAGGCGCAGTACTTCACTCTCTTTAGGTGAGAGACGCTTGTCACCGTAACCACTGGCGCTGATTTTCTCCAGCAGACGAGATACGCTTTCCGGGGTAAATTTCTTGCCTTTTTGCAGCGCGGCGAGGGCTTTCGGCAGATCTGTAGGCGCGCCTTGCTTCAGGACGATTCCTTCGATATCCAGATCCAGTACCGCGCTAAGAATTGCCGGGTTGTTGTTCATGGTCAGAACAATGATCGACAGGCTAGGGAAATGACGCTTGATGTATTTGATCAAGGTGATCCCGTCACCGTATTTATCTCCAGGCATGGAGAGATCGGTAATCAACACGTGCGCATCCAGTTTCGGCAGGTTGTTGATCAGTGCTGTGGAATCTTCAAATTCGCCGACAACATTCACCCACTCAATTTGCTCAAGTGATTTGCGAATACCGAACAGTACTATCGGATGGTCATCGGCAATAATTACGTTCATATTGTTCATGTAATAGGCTACCTTGCTACAGCAAGCTCTTGACATAGCTGTCAATGTCGCTGATGTATTTTTCTGTTCCTGGGACATCCTTCTCGCGAATAAGATGTTCCAGCGTTTCACATAACTGCTTGCCGGGTACCAGATTTAGCATGGCAAACACGCCTTTAAGACGATGAGCCGTTTGGGCTAATGCAGCAAAGTCACTGGTTGCTGCTTCAGTATACAGCCTCTTAACATCATCCGGTACTGTGTCTACAAAGAGCGCATAATAGCCGCTGGCATGGAGTTGTGCATTTTCATCTCCACCCATAGGCGATTCTGTCACCTCTTCCTGCGCCAGTTGCACTTCAATTAATTGTAAGACCGCTTCCTGCATAGCATTGCTCATATTGAAGTTGACGCACAATTGACCAGGCCCAATTTCCCGTACGCCAGACTCATCATCGCTTAAAAGCAAGCCAGAGGCAGTAAGATTAGACGGATTATCCGTTAAAAAGATATCATAATCCTGACTAATTAATCTTTCATCGGGTGTGATACAGGTTGCACCCCAATTTTCTAACTGGCGAGTGACAATATTCCGAATTTCTGTGGAAGTTACATCCACCATCACGGTGACATCATCCAGTAAACGTTCTTCTTCCTCTTCAACGTCCGGGGTAGCAGGGAGCATTTTTATATGCACGGAGTATCGTGTGCCAAGCCCGTCCCGCGTTTTAATATTTAAATGACCGCCCAGTTTTCGCGCTAGTTGATCACTTAACCAGAATGCCAGCGGGTTCGCCTTGCCATAGCGATCGCTTTGGGTCTGGTTGATGAACGGGAAGTGCAAATTATCCATTTCATGAATACTTACACCATCTCCGGTGTCAAGAATGCGGAAAGTCAGACGTTCGTCAGAGGATTCATCCTGATCAACCTCAAGGGTAATTTTCCCCAGTTGCGTTGAGGTGACGGCATATTGCATCAACAGCAGCAAAATACGGCGTAAAGCATCGCGATCGCCACGGCGCATATCGTGTGCTTTCAGATGATTGTTAATCAGCAGTTGCAGGCCTTTGCGTTTCATTGCTGGTAGCACTGCGGGCACTACTTCATCGATTAAATCCTGTACGGAGAAAAGCTCGGTCTCGCTCTTCCAGCTATCGTCCGCAAGAATATTCGCTAGCTGAATTTCATCGACCAGGCGCACCAGCACATCAGCCTGATTTGCCAGTTGTTTGCTTTCCGGGGAGTTGAGTTTAGCCGCACTCTCCGCCAGTGACCGTGCGGGTTCTTTCAGCGCATCGCCAATGTTTTGCATAAAGGCCATCCGGCCCTGCTGGTTTTTCTCATACAGGCGCTGCGCCTGCTTGAGTTTCTTGTTCACCAGCACCTCGCGATCCTGATCGCGAATGATGAAGATTTGCGTACGCGGCGCTATCTGGCTGCGGAACATGCGAATTTCATACAGCTCGTTATTGACGGTCGCCTGAATAATCCCCTGATGCTGTTCTGCCATGGTGGTGATGTTTTGCAGATTCAAATGCGGCAGCAGATGGTCGGCAATCTTATTGCTGATAACTGTGCGATTCGATTCCTGATCGTGAACCAGCAGACCGAGTGGCAGCAGTGACACAATCTCTTCATTTATTGCTCGCAAAATACGCAGTTCGTTATTCACTGCGGTGCTGGGAACGCTTTCTGTGCTGCGCCCGGAGAAATGGCGAAAGGTGGTGTAACCAAAAAGCGCCAGTGCCAGCAAACCGATATTCAGCAGCAGTGGCAGCAGAATATTTTGCAATGTATCCAGCAGCAAAGTGCCGTAAGGAACCTGCCAGACCAGCCGCATATCGGTGGAGTTGAGCGCCGAAGAGATTTCAATCTTCGAACTATTAAAGTTAATGCTGACGCTATCCGTTGCTTCTTTCTCATTATTATTGTTACCCGCAGTACCTGCTTCTGGTTCAAGACGGAAGCTATCCAGCGGCATCCCTGGCGGGATTAAATCATTAATAGGCAGATCAAATGCAACCACTGTTGCCAGATGTCCCGGCTGGTTAAAGGTTGTACGCAAGGTAAAATAATGACCGTTCTGCCAGGCAAGACGGCGCAGGTTAGAAAAACTTTCACGTTCATCCAGGGCATTAGCCTGCTGCAGCATCTCCGCGCGACGAGAATCAACAATGTCACTGACAGTCGATTCTTTAAATCCGGAGGTGAGATCTTTTAACGGCAAGGTCGAGATAAGAATCAGGCTGTTATCCTGACCGTTCAGATAATACATCGACCACGGTACATTTTCTGCGCCCCATAATGTGTCCAGATAAGTAGACATTCGTTGGGTCATCTCAAGCGTTGAGTTGTCGTGAGAACCAAAGATCAGGGCTTCTGTTTTGCGACGCGGTTTTTCCAGATAGTAGACATCCTGTTTCAGACGCGTCTCTTGCAAACTTTCACTGGTGGAAGGTGAAGTCGTTGCAGCGATGTTGTCGTAGATCTGCCAGGTCACGTAACGCCAGGTATCGACGCGCTTTTGTATAGCATGAGTAATGTCGACAATCTGGTAGCTTTTATCTTTCAGCCAGGCGTTGACTGCGCTTTGTACCATTACACCCATCATCACCAGCAACACAATGATCAACAGTAAAAAGAAGCGGGTAATGCTCCCCGGTAGGAGTGAAAAGCGGGTCGTGGCCGTTGTCTCTTTCTGACGCATTCGTGTTTATGACCTGTTAAAACTTCGCGAAGTGATAGGGCAGTATAAAGGGTACAGTGCGAAATTCCAGACTATTACCCGATAGATGACTCTCTCTTCCTCAACGATATGTCTCGTTCTGCCAGATGAGAAATAGATGTACACACCGCATTCTGCTGTACAAATAATCTGCAAAAAAGAAGAGCGAAATTAATTACGGATAAAGAAAAGATGGCGGGAATTATATCTTGTTAATTTTTTGTGAATTATTAACAAGCGTTATAATTTTCCAGCGGTAGTACAAAAAAATAAAAGTTGTGTAAAGAAGGGTAAAAAAAAACCGGATGCGAGGCATCCGGTTGAAATAGGGGTAAACAGACATTCAGAAATGAATGACGGTAATAAATAAAGTTAATGATGATAGCGAGACATATTTTAGTTGCGAGTGAAGATTTTGTTTTGGCATTCAGTGCTATCAAGTACTTAAGAATAAGTTATTGATTTTAACCTTGAATTATTATTGCTTGATGTTAGGTGCTTATTTCGCCAATCATCAAGAATCTTAAAAAGTTCCATCATATTTACATTTTGAAACATCTATAGCGACAAATGAAACATCTTAAAAGTTTTAGTATCATATTCGTGTTGGATTATTCTGCATTTTTGGGGAGAATGGACTTGCCGACTGATTAATGAGGGTTAATCAGTATGCAGTGGCATAAAAAAGCAAATAAAGGCATATAACAGAGGGTTAATAACATGAAAGTTAAAGTACTGTCCCTCCTGGTCCCAGCTCTGCTGGTAGCAGGCGCAGCAAACGCTGCTGAAGTTTACAACAAAGACGGCAACAAATTAGATCTGTACGGTAAAGTAGACGGCCTGCACTATTTCTCTGACAACAAGTCAGAAGACGGCGACCAGACCTATGTACGTCTTGGTTTCAAAGGCGAAACTCAGGTTACTGACCAGCTGACCGGTTACGGCCAGTGGGAATATCAGATCCAGGGCAATACCTCTGAAGACAACAAAGAAAACTCCTGGACCCGTGTAGCATTCGCTGGTCTGAAATTCCAGGACGTTGGTTCTTTCGACTACGGTCGTAACTACGGCGTTGTTTACGACGTAACTTCCTGGACCGACGTACTGCCAGAATTCGGTGGCGACACTTACGGTTCTGACAACTTCATGCAGCAGCGTGGTAACGGCTTCGCGACCTACCGTAACACCGACTTCTTCGGTCTGGTTGACGGTCTGAACTTTGCTGTTCAGTACCAGGGTAAAAACGGCAGCGTAAGCGGCGAAGGCATGACCAACAACGGTCGTGGTGCTCTGCGTCAGAACGGCGACGGCGTTGGCGGTTCTATCACTTATGATTACGAAGGCTTCGGTATCGGTGCTGCAGTTTCCAGCTCCAAACGTACTGATGATCAGAACAGCCCGCTGTACATCGGTAACGGCGACCGTGCTGAAACCTACACCGGTGGTCTGAAATACGACGCTAACAACATCTACCTGGCTGCTCAGTACACCCAGACCTACAACGCAACTCGCGTAGGTTCCCTGGGTTGGGCGAACAAAGCACAGAACTTCGAAGCTGTTGCTCAGTACCAGTTCGACTTCGGTCTGCGTCCGTCTGTAGCATACCTGCAGTCTAAAGGTAAAAACCTGGGTGTCGTTGCTGGTCGTAACTACGACGACGAAGATATCCTGAAATATGTTGATGTTGGTGCTACCTACTACTTCAACAAAAACATGTCCACCTACGTTGACTACAAAATCAACCTGCTGGACGACAACCAGTTCACCCGCGCTGCTGGCATCAACACTGATGACATCGTAGCTCTGGGTCTGGTTTACCAGTTCTAATCTCGATTTATATCGAACAAAGGGCCTGCGGGCCCTTTTTTCATTGTTTTCAGCGTACAAACGCAGTTTTTTGGTGTACTCTTGCGACCGTTCGCATGAGGATAATCACGTATGGAAATAAGCTTTACCCGCGTGGCATTGCTGGCTGCCGCGCTCTTCTTTGTTGGTTGCGATCAAAAAACACAACCCGCCAAACCCCACGCTACTGAAGTTACCGTTCTTGAAGGCAAAACGATGGGAACCTTCTGGCGTGCCAGCATCCCTGGCATTGACGCCAAACGCAGTGCTGAACTTAAAGAGAAGATTCAGACCCAGCTGAACGCCGACGATCAGCTGCTTTCGACCTATAAAAAAGACTCCGCGCTGATGCGCTTTAACGATTCGAAAAGTTTGTCACCGTGGCCGGTAAGTGAAGCGATGGCCGATATCATCACCACCTCGCTGCGCATTGGCGCCAAAACCGATGGCGCGATGGATATTACTGTCGGGCCGCTGGTGAATCTGTGGGGCTTTGGCCCGGAACAACAGCCAGTACAAATCCCGAACCAGGAACAGATCGACGCGATGAAAGCCAAAACAGGTTTGCAGCACCTGACGGTCATTAATCAGTCGCATCAGCAATATCTGCAAAAAGATCTGCCGGATTTATATGTCGATCTCTCCACCGTCGGCGAAGGTTATGCGGCAGATCATCTGGCACGCTTAATGGAGCAGGAAGGTATTTCCCGCTATCTGGTGTCGGTGGGGGGCGCGCTGAACAGCCGTGGCATGAACGGCGAAGGGCAGCCGTGGCGGGTGGCGATCCAAAAACCGACCGATAAAGAGAACGCGGTTCAGGCCGTGGTGGATATCAACGGTCACGGGATTAGCACCTCCGGCAGCTATCGCAACTATTACGAACTGGACGGCAAACGCCTTTCCCATGTTATCGATCCGCAAACCGGGCGTCCCATTGAGCACAATCTGGTCTCCGTGACCGTGATTGCCCCGACGGCGCTGGAAGCCGACGCCTGGGATACAGGTTTGATGGTGCTCGGGCCGGAGAAAGCCAAAGAAGTCGTTCGTCGGGAAGGGCTGGCGGTCTATATGATCACCAAAGAGGGCGATAGCTTTAAAACCTGGATGTCGCCGCAGTTTAAAAGCTTCCTTATTAGCGAAAAAAATTAAAGCGCAAGATTGTTGGTTTTTGCGCGATGGTGACCGGGCAGACTAAAGGCTATCCTTAACCAGGGAGCTGATGATGAAAAACGCCACACGCTTAACTGATGATCAACGCTGGCAATCTGTCTTAGCCCGCGACCCGAACGCCGACGGCGAATTTGTCTTCGCCGTGTGCACCACGGGCATCTTTTGCCGTCCGTCTTGCCGCGCCAGACATGCCTTGCGGGAAAACGTTTCTTTCTATACGGATGCCAGCGAGGCGCTTGCCGCTGGCTTTCGCCCCTGCAAACGTTGTCAGCCAGACAAAGCCAATCCCCAGCAACATCGCCTTGATAAAATTACCCACGCCTGCCGACTGCTGGAACAGGAAACGCCTGTAACGCTGGAAGCCTTAGCCGACCAGGTGGCGATGAGTCCGTTCCATTTGCATCGATTGTTTAAAGCGACGACCGGAATGACGCCTAAAGCCTGGCAGCAGGCCTGGCGCGCTCGTCGTTTACGGGAATCTCTGGCAAAAGGGGAGAGCGTGACTCAGGCGATTCTCAATGCCGGATTCCCCGACGGCAGCAGTTACTACCGTAAAGCCGATGAAACGCTGGGCATGACGGCTAAACAGTTTCGTCACGGTGGCGAAAGCCTGGCTGTGCGTTATGCGCTGGCTGATTGTGAGCTGGGTCGTTGCCTGGTGGCAGAAAGCGAGCGGGGGATTTGCGCGATATTACTGGGTGATGATGACGCGACATTAATCAGTGAACTGCGGCAGATGTTTCCCGCTGCCAGCGACGAACCGGCGGGTGAGGAATTTCAGCAACGCCTACGCGAAGTGATCGCCAGCCTCAATCAGCGCGATACGCCGCTGACGTTGCCGCTGGATATTCGCGGCACCGCTTTTCAACAGCAAGTCTGGCAGGCGCTGCGTACCATTCCTTGCGGTGAAACTGTGAGTTATCAGCAACTGGCAAACACCATCGGCAAACCGAAAGCGGTACGTGCCGTGGCAAGTGCCTGCGCCGCCAATAAGTTAGCGATCGTTATACCTTGTCATCGGGTGGTACGTGGTGATGGCACACTTTCCGGTTACCGCTGGGGGGGGCGCGTAAAGCACAGTTGCTACGCCGTGAAGCTGAAAACGAGGAAAAATAATGTTGGATCTGTTTGCTGATGCTGAACCGTGGCAAGAACCTCTGGCACCTGGCGCGGCAATTTTACGGCGCTTTGCCTTTAACGTTGCGGAACAACTGATCCGCGATATTAATGGCGTCGCCCGCCAGTCGCCGTTTCGCCAGATGGTTACCCCCGGCGGATATACCATGTCGGTGGCAATGACCAACTGCGGGCGTCTGGGCTGGACCACCAATCGGCAGGGTTATCTCTATTCGCCCATTGATCCGCAAACAAATAAACCGTGGCCCGCCATGCCGCAGAGTTTTCATAATTTATGTCAACGTGCGGCTACGGCGGCGGGCTATCCAGATTTCCAGCCAGATGCTTGTCTTATCAACCGCTATGCCCCTGGCGCGAAACTGTCGTTACATCAGGATAAAGACGAACCGGATCTGCGCGCACCGATTGTTTCTGTTTCTCTGGGCTTACCCGCGATTTTTCAATTTGGTGGCCTCAAACGTAATGATCCGCTAAAACGACTGTTGCTGGAGCATGGCGACGTGGTGGTTTGGGGCGGTGAATCGCGGCTGTTTTATCACGGCATTCAACCACTCAAAGCGGGCTTTCATCCACTCACCGCCGACTGCCGCTACAATCTGACATTCCGTCAGGCAGGTAAAAAAGAATAAAAATAAGAATTATTATTGCTGTGAGCGCGGAGATGTTTAAACTGCGGGCTGTAATTCATTGTCCGGGTTTTCTGCATGGAACTTCTTGTACTTGTCTGGCGGCAGTATCGCTGGCCATTTATCAGTGTGATGGCGCTAAGCCTCGCCAGTGCGGCATTAGGCATTGGCTTAATTGCTTTTATCAATCAGCGCCTTATCGAAACGGCGGATAACAGTCTGCTGGTGCTGCCGGAGTTTCTGGGTTTATTGCTGTTGCTAATGGCAGTGACGCTGGGATCGCAACTGGCACTCACCACTTTGGGGCACCACTTCGTTTACCGACTGCGTAGCGAATTTATCAAGCGGATTCTGGATACCCACGTTGAGCGTATCGAACAACTCGGTAGCGCCTCATTGCTGGCGGGGTTAACCAGCGATGTGCGCAATATCACCATTGCTTTTGTTCGTTTGCCGGAACTGGTGCAGGGGATTATTCTCACTATCGGTTCAGCGGCGTATTTGTGGATGCTGTCGGGCAAAATGTTGCTGGTAACGGCTATCTGGATGGCGGTCACCATCTGGGGCGGTTTTGTGCTGGTGGCGCGGGTATACAAACATATGGCGACCCTGCGTGAAACCGAAGACAAGCTGTACACGGATTTTCAAACCGTTCTGGAAGGGCGCAAAGAGCTGACCCTGAACCGTGAACGCGCCGAGTATGTGTTTAACAACCTCTACATTCCTGATGCGCAAGAGTATCGCCATCATATTATCCGCGCAGACACCTTCCATCTTAGTGCTGTGAACTGGTCAAACATCATGATGTTGGGTGCTATCGGCCTGGTGTTCTGGATGGCGAACAGTCTCGGTTGGGCTGATACCAACGTTGCCGCGACCTATTCGCTGACGCTGTTATTCCTGCGCACGCCGCTGCTTTCTGCGGTTGGCGCATTACCGACGCTGCTGACGGCTCAGGTGGCGTTTAACAAGCTGAACAAATTCGCGCTCGCGCCTTTCAAAGCGGAGTTTCCACGCCCGCAGGCGTTTCCTGACTGGCAAACGCTGGAGCTACGTAACGTGACGTTTAGTTATCAGGACAACGCGTTTTCCGTTGGCCCACTCAACCTCACCATTAAACGTGGCGAACTGTTGTTTCTGATTGGTGGCAACGGTAGCGGAAAATCGACGCTGGCGATGTTGCTGACGGGGTTGTATCAGCCGCAAAGCGGTGAAATTTTGCTGGATGGTAAACCCATCAGCGGCGAAAAACCGGAAGATTATCGCAAACTGTTTTCGGCCGTGTTTACCGATGTCTGGCTGTTTGATCAACTGCTGGGGCCGGAGGGTAAACCTGCTAATCCGCAACTGGTTGAGAAGTGGCTGGCGCAGTTGAAAATGGCTCATAAGCTGGAGTTAAGTAACGGGCGTATTGTTAACCTGAAGTTATCAAAAGGGCAGAAAAAACGCGTGGCGCTGTTGCTGGCGTTGGCAGAAGAACGCGATATTATCCTGCTGGATGAATGGGCGGCGGATCAAGACCCACACTTCCGCCGTGAGTTTTATCAGGTGCTGCTACCGCTGATGCAGGAGATGGGAAAAACTATTTTCGCCATCAGTCATGATGATCATTACTTTATCCACGCTGACCGCCTGCTGGAAATGCGCAACGGGCAACTTAGCGAACTGACAGGCGAAGAGCGCGATGCTGCTTCGCGTGATGCCGTTGCCCGGACGGCATAATATTTTGACGCTGACCTGGCGGCTTGCTGCCGCCAGGTAAATATTCTAAAAATCCCTTCGTTTCTAATAACCCTATAATTAATCAACGAAATTATAATGTTTCTAAAATTAGAATATAATTTATAAACATTATTTAAATGTTGTTACTTAAGTGTTACCGTTGATGCCGCGCAAATCTCACCTGCAATAAAGCGACTAAAAGTAAGGCATTAACAAGATGAAAAAAGTGACTGCCATGCTCTTCTCGATGGCCGTGGGGCTTAATGCCGTTTCGATGGCGGCAAAAGCGAAAGCGTCCGAGGAGCAGGAAACTGATGTACTGTTGATTGGCGGCGGCATTATGAGCGCCACATTGGGGACTTATTTACGCGAGCTGGAGCCAGAGTGGTCGATGACCATGGTAGAGCGCCTGGAGGGTGTCGCGCAGGAGAGTTCGAACGGCTGGAACAACGCCGGAACGGGGCATTCTGCGCTGATGGAACTCAATTACACCCCGCAAAACGCCGATGGCAGCATCAGTATTGAAAAAGCAGTCGCCATTAATGAAGCATTCCAGATTTCCCGCCAGTTCTGGGCGCACCAGGTCGAGCGCGGCGTGCTGCGTACTCCGCGTTCATTTATCAATACCGTTCCGCACATGAGCTTTGTCTGGGGCGAAGATAACGTCAATTTCCTGCGTGCCCGCTATGCGGCATTGCAACAAAGTTCGCTGTTTCGCGGTATGCGTTACTCTGAAGATCACGCGCAAATCAAAGAGTGGGCTCCGTTAGTGATGGAAGGGCGCGATCCGCAGCAGAAAGTGGCGGCTACACGCACAGAAATCGGCACTGATGTGAACTACGGCGAGATCACCCGCCAGTTAATTGCTTCCTTGCAGAAGAAATCTAACTTCTCGCTGCAACTCAGCAGTGAAGTCCGCGCCCTCAAACGTAATGACGATAACACCTGGACCGTCACCGTTGCCGATCTGAAAAATGGCACTGCACAGAACATCCGCGCGAAATTTGTCTTTATCGGCGCGGGCGGTGCGGCGCTGAAGCTGTTACAGGAATCGGGTATTCCAGAAGCGAAAGACTATGCCGGTTTCCCGGTGGGCGGTCAGTTCCTTGTTTCGGAAAACCCGGGCGTGGTTAATCACCATCTGGCGAAGGTTTACGGTAAAGCATCCGTTGGCGCACCACCGATGTCGGTTCCGCATATCGATACCCGTGTGCTGGACGGTAAACGCGTAGTGCTGTTTGGGCCATTTGCCACCTTCTCAACTAAATTCCTCAAAAACGGTTCACTGTGGGATCTGATGAGTTCCACCACCACCTCTAACGTGATGCCGATGATGCACGTCGGGCTGGATAATTTCGATCTGGTGAAATATCTGGTAAGTCAGGTGATGTTGAGTGAAGAGGATCGTTTTGAAGCGTTGAAAGAGTACTATCCGCAGGCGAAAAAAGAGGACTGGCGTTTGTGGCAAGCAGGACAGCGTGTGCAGATTATCAAACGCGATGCCGAGAAAGGCGGCGTGCTGCGTCTGGGTACAGAAGTGGTCAGCGACCAGCAAGGAACCATTGCCGCGCTGCTGGGGGCATCGCCGGGGGCGTCAACTGCCGCGCCGATTATGTTGAATCTGCTGGAAAAAGTATTTGGTGATCGTGTTTCCAGTCCGCGATGGCAGGCCACGTTGAAAGCGATCGTTCCGTCTTATGGCCGTAAGCTGAACGGCGATGTGGCGGCAACAGAACGCGAGTTGCAGTACACCAGCGAAGTGCTGGGGCTGAAATACGATAAGCCGCAGGCGGCAGACAGTACGCCGAAACCGCAGTTGAAACCGCAACCCGTTCAAAAAGAAGTGGCGGATATTGCGTTGTAATGATGTGCCACATCCGGCATGGTATGCCGGATGTGGCGTATGCTGATAAGACGCGTCAGCGTCGCATCAGGCAACCGGCTCGTGCGCCAGATGTCGGATGTGGCGTAACCGTCTTATTCGGCCTACGGGGTGCCGCACCTCACAGCAGTTTAGCGAACTACCGCGTTGTCAATTTTCTCTTCCGCCTTCCAGATGCGGTACTTCACATCCACATTGTCTGGCGTATACACCACGATCGGCAGCTTACTGTTGTAACGCAGCATTCCAGCATCGCCCAGATACGCGGTGACAAATTTCTTCTCTTTCTTGCCATCCGGGCAGGCCATCATCGTCGAAACCGGGGAGCTTACTTTATCAAAGACATAATAATCATAGCCCCAGCCTTCCAGCGTTTTGCTTTCCAGCTTCCCGCCGAGACGATGCAAATTGCAATCGACTTCCAGCGTCTGACCGATTAACAGTTCTACTTTCAGGGTAGATTCATCTTCTTGCGGAGTTAACTGAATCACCTGACGCTTCATGCCTTTTTCAGCTTGTGGATAAGGCGCTACTTTCTCCAGTGGCTGGACACTCTCTGCCGCCCAGGCGGAGGTGGTAGCGAAAGCGGCAAACAATACTGCAGGTAGAATGGTCTTCATTTTTGCTTTCCTTCTTCATTTATAGGTTTTCACCGATGATGTCGCTGAAGGTTAACATATTCATCAGATTTATTAATTTGCTTTATGAATAACCTAAAGAATATTCAGACAATTTTACCTGCCCTTTTAGTGTTAAATTCTGATGAATGGCGAAGCCTGGAGAAATATTTCTGGTGAATTAATCGCTATATAAATATGTTTATAACCATTTGAGATGTGAGCAAAAGCCCGTTTTTGCCACTCTTCCCACCACTCTTTTGATCCTGCTACAGGTTTTACCCCGATCGGGGTATGCATCTTTGACACATCCTTTAATATCTTAGCGGCTATAAAAATGGCTTATTAATTATGCGGTTTATTTGGTCGCTCTCAGTTTTCAGAGCGCGTTAATGATGGAAGGTCAATGTGAAGATTGATGCATCCCGTCGGGGCATACTCACTGGTCGCTGGCGCAAAGCCAGTAACGGTATCCGTCCGCCCTGGTCCGGTGATGAATCTCATTTTCTGACCCATTGCACCCGCTGCGACGCCTGTATTAATGCTTGTGAAAACAACATTCTGCAACGCGGCGCGGGCGGCTATCCGAGCGTTAATTTCAAAAATAACGAGTGCAGCTTCTGTTACGCCTGCGCGCAGGCTTGCCCCGAATCGCTATTTTCTCCGCGCTACACCAGGGCCTGGGATTTGCTGTTCACCATCGGGGAGGCGTGCCTGGCGTATCAGTCAGTTGAATGCCGCCGCTGTCAGGATAGCTGTGAGCCAATGGCAATTATCTTTCGCCCGACGCTCTCCGGGATCTACCAGCCGCAACTTAATAGCCAACTTTGCAACGGATGTGGAGCATGTGCAGCCAGTTGTCCGGTATCAGCCATAACTGCGGAGTATCTCCATGCACACTAACTGGCAAGTTTGCAGCCTGGTCGTGCAGGCCAAAAGCGAACGAATTTCAGACATCAGCACCCAACTGAACGCCTTTCCCGGCTGTGAAGTTGCTGTCAGCGACGCGCCGAGCGGTCAGTTGATTGTGGTGGTGGAAGCAGAAGACAGCGAAACGCTGATCCAAACCATTGAGTCAGTACGCAACGTAGAGGGCGTGCTGGCGGTGTCGCTGGTTTATCACCAGCAGGAAGAGCAAGGTGAGGAAACACCATGAAACTCAGTCGTCGTAGCTTTATGAAAGCTAACGCCGTTGCGGCCGCTGCGGCGGCTGCCGGTCTCAGCGTGCCGGGCGTTGCCCGCGCCGTTGTTGGTCAGCAGGAAGCCATTAAATGGGATAAAGCGCCGTGCCGTTTCTGCGGTACTGGTTGCGGCGTTCTGGTCGGAACGCAGCAGGGGCGTGTGGTGGCCTGTCAGGGCGACCCGGACGCACCGGTTAACCGTGGTCTGAACTGCATTAAGGGCTATTTCCTGCCCAAAATCATGTACGGTAAAGACCGTTTGACGCAGCCGCTGCTGCGTATGAAAAACGGTAAATATGACAAAGAAGGCGAATTTACCCCAATCACCTGGGATCAAGCCTTCGATGTGATGGAAGAGAAATTCAAAACCGCCCTGAAAGAAAAAGGGCCGGAATCGATCGGTATGTTCGGTTCTGGTCAGTGGACTATCTGGGAAGGTTATGCCGCGTCCAAGTTGTTCAAAGCGGGCTTCCGTTCGAACAACATCGACCCGAACGCGCGTCACTGTATGGCGTCGGCGGTGGTTGGCTTTATGCGTACCTTTGGTATGGATGAGCCGATGGGCTGCTATGACGACATCGAACAGGCTGACGCGTTTGTGCTGTGGGGCGCAAACATGGCGGAGATGCACCCGATCCTCTGGTCGCGCATCACTAACCGTCGTCTCTCTAACCAGAACGTCACCGTGGCGGTGCTTTCTACCTACCAGCATCGTAGCTTCGAACTGGCGGATAACGGCATCATCTTTACGCCGCAATCTGACCTGGTGATCCTGAACTACATCGCCAACTATATCATTCAAAACAATGCGATAAATCAGGACTTCTTCAGCAAACACGTTAACCTGCGCAAAGGGGCGACGGACATCGGCTACGGTTTACGTCCGACCCATCCGCTGGAAAAAGCAGCGAAGAATCCAGGTTCTGACGCCTCCGAACCGATGAGCTTTGAAGATTACAAAGCCTTCGTTGCTGAGTATACGCTGGAAAAAACTGCCGAAATGACCGGCGTGCCGAAAGACCAGTTAGAACAACTGGCGCAGCTGTATGCCGATCCGAACAAGAAAGTCATCTCCTACTGGACGATGGGCTTCAACCAGCATACTCGTGGCGTGTGGGCCAACAACCTGGTCTACAACCTGCACCTGCTGACCGGCAAAATTTCCCAGCCGGGTTGCGGTCCGTTCTCCCTGACCGGGCAGCCTTCCGCGTGTGGTACTGCGCGTGAAGTGGGCACCTTTGCTCACCGTCTGCCTGCGGACATGGTGGTAACTAACGAGAAACATCGTGATATCTGCGAGAAGAAGTGGAATATCCCGAGCGGCACCATTCCGGCGAAAATCGGTCTGCATGCGGTAGCACAAGACCGTGCGCTGAAAGACGGCAAGCTGAATGTTTACTGGACCATGTGTACCAACAACATGCAGGCCGGGCCGAACATCAATGAAGAGCGTATGCCGGGCTGGCGCGATCCGCGCAACTTCATCATCGTCTCCGATCCGTATCCGACAGTCAGTGCGCTGGCCGCCGACTTGATCCTGCCGACCGCAATGTGGGTAGAGAAAGAGGGGGCTTACGGTAACGCCGAACGCCGTACTCAATTCTGGCGTCAGCAGGTACAGGCACCGGGCGAAGCGAAATCGGATCTCTGGCAGTTAGTCCAGTTCTCCCGCCGCTTCAAAACTGAAGAAGTATGGCCGGAAGAGCTGCTGGCGAAGAAACCGGAACTGCGTGGCAAAACGCTGTACGAAGTTCTGTATGCCACCCCGGAAGTGAGCAAATTCCCGCTATCCGAACTGGCGGAAGATCAGCTGAACGATGAATCCCGCGAGCTGGGCTTCTATCTGCAAAAAGGGCTGTTCGAAGAGTACGCATGGTTTGGTCGCGGTCACGGTCACGATCTGGCACCGTTCGATGATTACCACAAAGCACGCGGTCTGCGCTGGCCGGTAGTGAACGGTAAAGAAACGCAGTGGCGTTACAGCGAAGGTAACGACCCGTACGTGAAAGCGGGCGAAGGCTACAAGTTCTACGGTAAACCGGATGGCAAAGCGGTGATCTTCGCGCTGCCGTTCGAACCGGCGGCGGAGGCACCGGATGAAGAGTACGACCTGTGGCTCTCTACCGGACGCGTTCTGGAGCACTGGCATACCGGCAGTATGACTCGCCGTGTACCGGAACTGCACCGCGCCTTCCCGGAAGCGGTCCTGTTTATTCACCCGTTGGATGCGAAAGCGCGCGATCTGCGTCGTGGCGACAAAGTGAAAGTGGTTTCTCGCCGTGGCGAAGTGATCTCGATTGTCGAAACGCGCGGTCGTAACCGTCCGCCGCAGGGCTTGGTGTACATGCCGTTCTTCGATGCCGCACAGCTGGTTAACAAACTGACGCTGGACGCGACCGATCCGCTCTCGAAAGAGACGGACTTCAAGAAGTGCGCGGTCAAACTGGAGAAGGTGTAAGCCATTATGTCCCGGTCAGCGAAACCTCAAAATGGTCGCCGCCGCTTTCTGCGCGATGTCGTTCGCACAGCAGGCGGGCTGGCTGCCGTGGGTGTGGCGCTGGGGTTACAACAGCAAACCGCACGCGCATCTGGCGTGCGGTTGCGCCCGCCCGGAGCCATAAACGAGAACGCCTTTGCCAGTGCCTGTGTGCGTTGCGGTCAGTGTGTTCAGGCTTGCCCTTATGACACCTTAAAACTGGCGACGCTGGCTTCTGGCCTGTCGGCGGGCACGCCATATTTTGTCGCACGGGATATTCCTTGCGAAATGTGTGAGGACATTCCGTGCGCCAAAGTGTGCCCGAGCGGTGCGTTGGATCGTGAGATCGAATCGATCGACGACGCGCGAATGGGGCTGGCGGTGTTGGTGGATCAGGAGAACTGCCTCAACTTTCAGGGGCTGCGCTGCGATGTTTGTTATCGCGAATGCCCGAAAATTGATGAGGCAATCACCCTGGAGCTGGAGCGCAACACGCGTACTGGTAAGCACGCACGCTTTCTGCCGACGGTTCACAGCGACGCCTGTACCGGCTGCGGTAAGTGCGAAAAAGTGTGCGTGCTGGAACAACCGGCAATCAAGGTGTTACCGCTGTCACTGGCGAAAGGGGAGTTAGGTCACCATTACCGCTTCGGCTGGCTGGAGGGGAACAATGGCAAATCGTAAACGTGACGCCGGGCGCGAGGCGCTGGAGAAAAAAGGCTGGTGGCGCAGTCACCGTTGGCTGGTATTGCGTCGCCTTTGTCAGTTCTTCGTGCTGGGGATGTTTTTGAGCGGCCCGTGGTTTGGTGTGTGGATTTTGCACGGCAACTACAGCAGTAGCCTGTTATTCGACACCGTTCCGCTGACCGATCCGCTGATGACGCTGCAAAGTCTTGCCAGCGGTCATCTGCCTGCCACGGTGGCGTTGACCGGTGCGGTAATTATCACCGTGCTCTACGCCCTGGCAGGAAAGCGATTATTTTGCAGTTGGGTCTGCCCGCTGAACCCGATTACCGACTTAGCGAACTGGTTGCGCCGGCGTTTTGACCTTAATCAGTCTGCGACGATCCCGCGCCACATTCGCTACGTGCTGTTGGTGGTCATTCTGGTGGGTTCGGCCTTAACTGGCACGCTCATCTGGGAATGGATCAACCCCGTTTCCCTGATGGGGCGTAGCCTGGTAATGGGCTTCGGTAGCGGCGCGCTGCTTATTCTCGCGCTGTTTTTATTTGATCTACTGGTCGTTGAACACGGCTGGTGCGGGCACATTTGTCCGGTTGGTGCACTGTATGGCGTGCTGGGTAGCAAAGGTGTGATTACCGTTGCGGCCACCGATCGGCAGAAATGTAACCGCTGTATGGATTGTTTTCATGTTTGCCCGGAACCGCATGTGCTACGTGCCCCGGTGCTGGATGAACAAAGCCCGGTGCAGGTCACCAGCCGCGATTGCATGACGTGCGGTCGCTGCGTGGATGTCTGTTCTGAGGATGTATTTACAATAACTACACGATGGAGTTCGGGAGCGAAATCATGAAAAGCCATGACCTGAAGAAGGCGCTGTGTCAATGGACGGCGATGCTGGCCCTGGTGGTGAGCGGCGCAGTTTGGGCGGCTAATGGCGTCGATTTTAGCCAGTCGCCGGAAGTATCCGGGACGCAGGAAGGGGCCATTCGGATGCCAAAAGAGCAGGAACGAATGCCGCTGAACTATGTGAATCAGCCGCCAATGATCCCGCATAGCGTTGAAGGTTATCAGGTAACGACCAATACCAACCGCTGCTTGCAGTGCCACGGTGTCGAAAGTTATCGCACCACTGGCGCGCCGCGTATCAGTCCTACTCACTTTATGGACAGCGACGGCAAAGTGGGCGCAGAAGTGGCTCCGCGTCGTTACTTCTGTCTGCAATGTCACGTGCCGCAGGCCGATACCGCGCCAATCGTGGGGAATACCTTTACCCCATCAAAAGGTTACGGGAAATAAGAGGTTATTATGGGAAATTCTGACCGTAAGCCTGGTCTGATTAAGCGCCTGTGGAAATGGTGGCGTACCCCCAGCCGTCTGGCGCTGGGGACGCTGCTGTTGATCGGTTTTGTCGGCGGCATCGTCTTCTGGGGCGGCTTTAACACCGGTATGGAAAAAGCCAACACCGAAGAGTTCTGCATTAGCTGCCACGAAATGCGTAACACGGTGTATCAGGAATACATGGATTCCGTGCACTACAACAACCGTAGCGGCGTGCGTGCGACCTGCCCGGATTGTCACGTTCCGCACGAGTTTGTGCCGAAGATGATACGCAAGCTCAAAGCAAGTAAAGAGCTGTATGGTAAAATTTTTGGCGTTATTGACACGCCGCAGAAATTTGAAGCTCATCGCCTGACGATGGCACAGAATGAGTGGCGGCGCATGAAGGACAATAACTCGCAGGAGTGCCGTAACTGTCACAACTTCGAGTATATGGATACAACCGCCCAGAAATCGGTTGCCGCGAAGATGCATGACCAGGCGGTGAAAGATGGGCAAACCTGTATTGATTGCCATAAAGGGATAGCGCACAAGCTGCCCGATATGCGTGAAGTCGAGCCAGGTTTTTAACAGGGTTATTGCTTGGGTATGCTTGAAGCCAGAGAGTTACTTTGTGAGCGGGATGAACGAACCTTATTTAGTGGTTTATCATTTACGCTGAACGCAGGAGAGTGGGTACAAATCACCGGTAGCAACGGCGCGGGGAAGACAACGCTTCTCCGTTTGCTGTCGGGGTTGTCTCGCCCTGATGCGGGTGACGTTCTCTGGCAAGGGCAGCCCTTGCATCAGGTACGCGACAGCTACCATCAAAACCTGTTATGGATAGGCCATCAGCCGGGGATCAAAACCCGGCTGACGGCGTTAGAAAATCTGCACTTTTATCATCGCGATGGTGATACCGCACAATGTCTGGACGCCCTGGCGCAGGCCGGGCTTGCCGGATTCGAAGATATTCCCGTAAATCAACTTTCTGCCGGGCAACAACGCCGCGTCGCTTTAGCGCGTCTGTGGCTGACCCGTGCCACGTTATGGATCCTCGACGAACCTTTTACCGCGATTGACGTTAACGGCGTCGATCGTCTGACCCAGCGAATGGCGCAACATACGGAGCAGGGGGGGATTGTGATTCTGACCACTCACCAGCCGCTCAACGTTGCTGAAAGTAAAATTCGCCGCATTTCACTGACGCAAACGAGGGCCGCATGATGTTCTGGCGCATTTTCCGTCTTGAGCTGCGCGTGGCGTTTCGCCATAGTGCCGAAATCGCTAATCCGCTGTGGTTCTTCCTGATTGTTATTACCCTTTTTCCGCTCAGTATTGGCCCGGAGCCGCAGCTGCTGGCGCGTATTGCACCGGGAGTTATCTGGGTTGCGGCGCTGCTTTCTTCACTGCTGGCGCTGGAGCGACTGTTCCGTGACGATTTGCAGGACGGCAGTCTTGAACAATTGATGTTGTTGCCGTTACCCTTGCCTGCCGTTGTGCTGGCGAAGGTGATGGCGCACTGGATGGTAACCGGTCTGCCGTTACTCATCCTCTCGCCTCTGGTGGCATTGCTACTGGGAATGGACGTTTATGGCTGGCAAGTGATGGCGCTGACGCTGCTGCTGGGAACCCCAACGCTTGGCTTTCTCGGCGCACCTGGCGTGGCGCTGACGGTGGGGCTTAAGCGCGGCGGCGTGCTATTGAGCATTCTGGTGTTACCGCTGACTATCCCATTACTCATCTTTGCCACCGCCGCGATGGACGCGGCTTCGATGCATTTGCCCGTTGACGGGTATCTGGCAATTTTAGGCGCGTTGCTGGCAGGCACCGCGACATTAAGTCCTTTTGCGACGGCGGCAGCGTTAAGAATCAGCATTCAATAACGCTGGATTACTGATTTTTGTTCAAGTCTGGTATCGAAACTATGTGGAAAACACTGCATCAACTGGCGATCCCACCACGGCTGTACCAAATCTGTGGCTGGTTTATACCGTGGCTGGCAATCGCCAGTGTGGTTGTGCTTACCGTCGGCTGGATCTGGGGATTCGGCTTTGCCCCCGCTGATTATCAACAGGGAAATAGCTACCGCATTATCTACTTGCATGTGCCTGCGGCGATCTGGTCAATGGGGATTTATGCCTCAATGGCGGTGGCCGCGTTTATCGGCCTGGTCTGGCAGATGAAAATGGCCAACCTGGCGGTGGCGGCGATGGCGCCCATTGGTGCCGTGTTTACCTTTATTGCCCTGGTCACCGGTTCTGCGTGGGGAAAACCGATGTGGGGCACCTGGTGGGTATGGGACGCACGCCTGACTTCTGAACTGGTGCTGCTGTTTTTGTATGTGGGTGTGATTGCCCTGTGGCACGCCTTCGACGACCGCCGTCTGGCGGGCCGTGCGGCAGGTATCCTGGTGCTGATTGGCGTGGTGAATCTGCCGATTATTCATTACTCCGTGGAGTGGTGGAACACCCTGCATCAGGGATCAACGCGAATGCAGCAAAGTATCGATCCGGCGATGCGTTCGCCGCTGCGCTGGTCGATTTTCGGCTTCCTGCTGCTGTCTGCCACGCTGACGCTGATGCGGATGCGTAATTTGATTTTGCTGATGGAAAAACGCCGTCCGTGGGTGAGTGAACTGATACTGAAAAGAGGCCGTAAATGACCCCTGCATTTGCTTCCTGGAATGAATTTTTCGCAATGGGCGGTTACGCCTTTTATGTCTGGCTGGCGGTGGTGATGACCGTTATTCCGCTGGTGGTTTTGGTCGTGCACTCGGTGATGCAGCATCGCGCAATTCTGCGTGGCGTGGCGCAACAGCGGGCGCGTGAGGCGCGTTTACGTGCTGCGCAACAGCAGGAGGCTGCATGAATATTCGCCGTAAAAACCGCTTGTGGATTGCCTGTGCCGTGCTGGCGGGGCTGGCGCTGACGATTGGCCTGGTGCTATATGCGCTGCGCTCGAATATCGATCTTTTTTATACGCCGGGGGAGATTCTCTACGGCAAACGTGAAACCCAACAGATGCCGGAAGTCGGGCAGCGCCTGCGCGTCGGCGGAATGGTGATGCCGGGGAGCGTGCAGCGCGATCCCAATTCGCTGAAAGTAACGTTCACCATTTACGACGCTGAAGGCTCAGTGGATGTCTCTTATGAAGGCATTTTGCCGGATCTGTTCCGTGAAGGGCAGGGCGTTGTGGTGCAGGGCGAACTGGAAAAAGGCAATCATATCCTCGCGAAAGAAGTGCTGGCGAAACACGATGAAAACTATACGCCGCCAGAAGTCGAAAAAGCGATGGAAGCGAATCACCGTCGCCCGGCGAGTGTTTATAAGGATCCAGCATCATGATGCCAGAAATTGGTAACGGGCTGCTGTGCCTGGCGCTAGGAATTGCGCTGCTGCTGTCCGTGTATCCGTTATGGGGCGTGGCGCGCGGAGATGCGCGCATGATGGCGTCTTCCCGCTTGTTTGCCTGGCTACTGTTCATGACTGTGGCTGGCGCATTTCTGGTGCTGGTCAATGCTTTCGTGGTCAACGACTTTACCGTCACCTATGTTGCCAGCAACTCGAATACCCAGCTTCCGGTATGGTATCGCGTGGCGGCGACCTGGGGCGCGCATGAAGGTTCACTGCTGCTGTGGGTGTTGCTGATGAGCGGCTGGACGTTTGCGGTAGCGATTTTTAGCCAGCGTATTCCGCTGGATATTGTTGCTCGCGTACTGGCGATAATGGGGATGGTTAGCGTCGGATTTTTGCTGTTCATTCTCTTTACCTCAAACCCGTTCTCCCGCACGCTGCCGAACTTCCCGATTGAAGGGCGCGATCTTAACCCACTGTTGCAGGATCCGGGGCTGATCTTCCATCCGCCTCTGCTCTATATGGGCTACGTCGGTTTCTCGGTGGCGTTTGCTTTTGCCATCGCTTCTTTGTTGAGTGGGCGTCTGGACAGCACTTACGCACGTTTTACCCGTCCGTGGACGCTGGCGGCGTGGATCTTCCTGACGCTCGGCATTGTGCTTGGTTCCGCATGGGCCTATTACGAACTCGGCTGGGGCGGCTGGTGGTTCTGGGATCCGGTAGAAAACGCCTCGTTTATGCCGTGGCTGGTGGGGACTGCGCTGATGCACTCACTGGCGGTCACTGAACAACGCGCCAGCTTCAAAGCGTGGACATTACTGTTGGCAATCAGTGCCTTCTCGCTGTGTCTGCTGGGGACTTTCCTGGTGCGTTCCGGCGTGCTGGTATCGGTACACGCGTTTGCGTCTGATCCGGCGCGCGGTATGTTTATCCTCGCCTTTATGGTACTGGTGATTGGCGGTTCGCTGCTGCTGTTTGCCGCGCGTGGACACAAAGTTCGCTCGCGCGTAAATAATGCGCTGTGGTCGCGGGAATCTCTGCTGTTAGCGAACAACGTTTTGCTGGTCGCCGCGATGCTGGTGGTGTTGCTGGGGACGCTGCTGCCGCTGGTGCATAAACAACTGGGGCTGGGCAGTATTTCGATTGGCGAACCGTTCTTCAACACCATGTTTACCTGGCTAATGGTGCCGTTTGCGCTGTTGCTTGGCGTCGGCCCTCTGGTGCGCTGGGGACGCGATCGCCCGCGTAAAATCCGCAATTTGTTGATTATCGCCTTCATCTCAACGCTGGTGCTGTCTCTGCTGTTGCCGTGGCTGTTCGAAAGCAAAGTTGTGGCGATGACGGTGCTTGGCCTGGCAATGGCCTGCTGGATTGCGGTGCTGGCAATTGCGGAAGCTGCGCTGCGTATTTCACGCGGCACGAAAACCACCTTCAGTTATTGGGGGATGGTGGCGGCTCATCTGGGACTGGCGGTGACAATTGTTGGCATTGCCTTCAGCCAGAACTATAGCGTTGAGCGTGATGTGCGCATGAAGTCTGGCGATAGCGTCGATATTCATGAATATCGCTTCACCTTCCGTGATGTCAAAGAGGTGACTGGCCCGAACTGGCGTGGCGGTGTGGCGACTATCGGCGTAACGCGTGATGGCAAGCCGGAAACGGTGCTGTATGCGGAAAAACGTTATTACAACACTGCCGGGTCGATGATGACCGAAGCAGCGATTGACGGCGGCATCACTCGTGACCTGTACGCTGCGCTCGGCGAAGAGCTGGAAAACGGCGCGTGGGCAGTTCGTCTTTACTACAAACCGTTTGTTCGCTGGATCTGGGCGGGTGGGCTGATGATGGCGTTGGGCGGGCTGCTGTGCCTGTTTGATCCTCGCTATCGCAAGCGCGTGAACCCGCAAAAAACTGCGCCGGAGGCTGTATGAAGCGCAAAGTATTGTTAATTCCTTTGATTATCTTCCTGGCGATTGCCGCAGCATTGCTGTGGCAGCTGGCGCGTAATGCCGAAGGGGATGATCCGACCAATCTGGAATCGGCGCTCATTGGCAAGCCAGTGCCGACGTTTCGCCTCGAATCACTGGATAATCCCGGTCAGTTTTATCAGGCGGACGTGCTGACTCAGGGTAAACCGGTGCTGCTTAACGTCTGGGCGACCTGGTGTCCGACCTGCCGTGCGGAACATCAATATCTGAATCAGCTTTCTGCGCAGGGCATCCGCGTGGTGGGTATGAACTATAAAGACGACAGGCAGAAAGCAATTAGCTGGCTGAAAGAACTGGGCAATCCTTACGCGCTAAGCCTGTTTGATGGCGACGGCATGTTAGGGTTGGATCTTGGCGTGTATGGCGCGCCAGAAACGTTTCTCATCGATGGCAACGGCATCATTCGCTATCGCCATGCGGGCGATCTCAATCCTCGCGTCTGGGAAGAAGAGATCAAGCCGCTGTGGGAGAAATACAGTAAGGAGGCCGCACAATGAGGTTTTTATTGGGCGTGCTGATGCTGATGATCTCCGGCTCGGCGCTGGCGACCATCGACGTGTTGCAGTTTAAAGATGAAGCACAGGAACAGCAGTTCCGCCAGCTCACGGAAGAACTGCGCTGCCCGAAATGCCAGAACAACAGTATTGCCGATTCCAACTCGATGATTGCCACTGACCTGCGCCAGAAAGTGTATGAACTGATGCAGGAAGGTAAAAGCAAGAAAGAGATTGTTGATTATATGGTGGCGCGTTACGGCAACTTCGTCACTTACGATCCGCCATTAACACCGCTGACCGTGCTGCTGTGGGTGCTGCCAGTTGTCGCTATTGGTATCGGCGGCTGGGTGATTTACTCCCGCTCGCGGCGTCGGGTGCATGTGGCGCAGGAGGAGTTTCCTGAACAAAGCGTGCCGGAAGGTAAGCGTGCCGGATATGTTGTTTATCTGCCGGGTATTGTGGTGGCGTTAATTGTGGCAGGCGTCAGCTACTACCAGACTGGCAATTATCAGCAGGTAAAAGTTTGGCAGCAGGCCACGGCACAGGCTCCGGCGTTGCTGGACAGGGCGCTCGATCCGAAAGCCGATCCGCTCAACGAAGAAGAGATGTCACGTCTTGCGCTGGGGATGCGTACTCAACTGCAAAAAAATCCGGGAGATATAGAAGGCTGGATTATGTTGGGCCGCGTTGGCATGGCGCTGGGTAACGCCAGTATCGCGACCGATGCATATGCCACTGCGTATCGCCTCGATCCGAAAAACAGTGATGCTGCGCTAGGTTACGCGGAGGCATTAACGCGTTCTTCTGACCCCAACGATAACCGCCTGGGCGGCGAGTTGTTGCGTCAACTGGTGAGAAGTGACCACAGCAATATTCGCGTGCTGAGCATGTATGCGTTTAACGCCTTTGAGCAGCAGCGATTTGGCGAAGCCGTTGCCGCGTGGGAGATGATGTTGAAACTCTTGCCTGCCAACGATACTCGCCGTGCGGTGATTGAGCGCAGTATCGCGCAGGCGATGCAGCATTTGTCGCCGCAGGAGAGTAAGTAAGAAGAAGCCCGATGGTGACGCCATTGGAGCCAGGCGGATGACAACGTGCGCTATGTTTATGCCGGATGCGGCGTGATCGCCTTATTCGGCCTACAAAATCGTGCAAATTCAATACATTGCTCGATCTGAGTAGGCCTGATAAGCATAGCGCATCAGGCAGTTTTGCGTTTGTCATCAATCTCAGCCCGATGATAAATCCATCGGGCTATTTTTTATTGTGTCCCGCGTTGTTGCAGGAACAGAATGGTGGCCGCCACGCGTGAGCGGACATTGAGTTTACGCAGCAGATTGCGAATGTGCACTTTTACCGTCTGCTCAGAAATATTCAACACCGAGGCAATTTGCTTATTCGACAGCCCTTGCGCCAGCTCGTGCAGAACATCCAGCTCACGTTCCGTCAGCACGCTGAAGGGATCTTCTTCCGCACCGAACATTTCACGTTCGCGCAAGTACTGATTGACGCGTTCGCTAAAGACTTTGCTGCCTTTTGCTCCGGCGCGAATTGCTTCCAGCAATACTTCCGGGTCGCTGTCTTTTAGCAGATAGCCGTCTGCGCCTGCGTCTATCAGTGCAAAGACATCGCTGGAGGCATCTGATACGGTCAGGATAATAATTTGCGCGGTAACGCCATCCCTGCGCAAGGCATTGAGGGTATCCAGGCCACTCATACCTTTCATATTGAGATCCAGCAAGATAACGTCGATATCCAGTCGATTAGCCAGATCGATAGCACTAGCGCCGTCGCCTGCTTCGGCGACCACTTCAAAACCAGGATCAAGCTCCAGTAACTGACGAACACCGCGTCGCATAAGTGGATGATCATCCACAATCATCACCTGAAAAGGCGTTGCTTCAGGCATAGTAGTCTCCTGAGGTTTTATTAGAATCATTATGTTTGAGCGTAGCGTTGGTAACGCTACCAGGCGCGTGAATGTTACCCCATTTTATGTATGGGCATGTAGTAAAACTGCAAGTGAGGGTAGCAAGACAATGCTGTGGATATAAAAAAACCAACCTTAAAGGTTGGTTTTCTTGGGATTTTTGGTCGGCACGAGAGGATTTGAACCTCCGACCCCCGACACCCCATGACGCCGCTTGAAAAATGCTGAGAACCGCGCAATCGCTGGTGGTAGGTACTATTCGCATGTATAAACAAACAGTGCTTTTTTAGCAAAATCCGTTCTATATACATCAATGACTTAGGTGGTGGTTTCTCCCCATGCCACAAGTAGTGTTGAGCTTTACTGAAGCCACTCCATTGGCCTCTACATGGAAACTAACAAGAAAATGTCAGTTGAAGGAGTTTTATAAATTCATGTTTTCTTCTTCAGGACAACCCATCACCCGCAGGCACCGCCTGCGGGAATTTTGCGACTGTGTTCGTTTTAAATTATAGATGCATCACCTGCTATTCGTGACATACAAACTATGCATTAGCCAGATCTATACTGGATAAGTATTCATTCTAATGCCTTCTCAATGTTTGTATTTATTTCTGATAAGCTATTAATTACACCGTCAAATACAAAATCAAGAGCGTTACTATAACCAATTGCTAAAGTAGCTGAATCAAATCCTAGTTTTGCTAAATGCTCAATTGATTTGTTTACTGCTTCATGAGCTTCAGCATTTCTTAAATCATTATTTATAAAAAACGATGCCACTTTTTTATTTTGAGTTTTAAAATCTGCAAATTCTGTGGCGTGCTTAAGTACAGATGAGTCTTCATTCTGTTCAATAATTGGCTCGATAAGGTTAAGTAATGATTGAAGTAGTTTCAGAGTTTGGAATTTTTCGATGTCTGATTTATTAACACCCATTGCAATTAATAATTTTTTTAAAGAGCCTGATTTAATCTTATTTAAAATCTCATTAATAGTCTTACATCTATTCAAAAAATCCGGTTCTTGCATGTCATTTGGCGCAACAAATGCTAGCTTCTGCAATACTGGATAGTTAGAGATTCCTTCTGATTCTAACTCTGTGCGATTAATTTCTAAAATGTCTGCATTGGATAAAGTAACACCAATACTTCTACCAAGTGCTACAAGATTATCGCTAAGTCTTGCTAGTTCTCTAGCGAATTTAAATGTTTTAGATACAATATGTTCTCCGCTTAAATCATTTTCAGTGATTTGGTTTGGATCCTTAGCATAATCAAAAACATGATAAACCTCCTCTTCAGGAATTCCTCGATACAGCTCATAAAACGGAATTCTGACTAAGTTTCTTCCAACCCTGATGCAATCCCTAAAGGACCATTGTCCACCGTAGCTTGGAGCAACCCTATAAGAATAGCCGTCATAAAATGGAATAGCATCATATGAAGAATCTTTTTCATATTTAGTAAGGAAAGAGTCATTAACCAAGACATATTCATTGTTTCTGATGTCTTTGGCTCTTGAACTCGTCATAGGAGTATCATATCCCGGCCATATTAATTCATCTATATTTAATTTTTTACAAAGTTCAGGCTGAACAGATTGTACACTTCCCCATGCTTGCAATAATATATTGTCCCCATTATCTACTATCTCAAAATCTATCCAAGGCAAATCAAACTTGAAATGTTTTGACCCAGACAATAAGTTAATTACTTCCGTCGTTCTTTGAATACGTGCTTCATAGTAAAAAACACGTACACCAACATAATTTCTCATCCAGAGGTATTTTCTTAGATAATCATTACGCATTGTCCATTTCACATCTTTATTACTTCTAAAGTAATACTCGCTTGACACATCCCCTTGTGCGACTCCATAATCGGGCAAGCTTACCTCATCGAAAATGACTTTTTGCTCAGTGTCACCTATAAGTCTGGGTTTTAGACCAAGCATCATCCATACATCTTCAGCTAAAAAAAATGAAAAGTGAGAACTATCACCCCAAGAAGCTACAATATACTTATAACCTGAAATTGATAAACTATAATCTCTTGCTCCGCCTTTAGACCTACAGTCAGGAGTCGAAAATGAAACTAAACCATTAGTAGACTCCTGGAGAACTTTGATATTATTGATATCTTCTTGTGGTACGGTAGCCATTGTCATATGAGCACACTCATGATTATCTTTAAAAAGATTTTTTTCGTATCTATGTGTGACAATGACCTCTTTCTGTGGATTAGTAATATCCTCTATAGATAATAAATCTTTAAGACCTTGAGGGATCTGATCTACTGGTAAAGGTAATTGTGATATATAGTCAATCATTATAATTTATGCCTTCTATGCTCAGTATTAAATTAAATATTAAATCGAAGTCATCCCCTTGGCAACCTAAATCGTTTGCTGCTAGTACTTCAGTGTAAGATTAATTATGCAATAGTTTGCAATTGAAATATCTTAAGCTGTAGAAAAATCAATCATACTGATACTGTAAATAGACCCGTTTTAGTTCCATGCATTTTTTGAGAACCCGGCCAAATAATGGTGAAGTCGGTATTCCTCCGGTGTCATATTGTTCAGTGATTCATGCGGGCGTTCACAGTTATATTCTGATAACCATTTCTCCGTAATTTCCCGTACTTCATTCAGCGTTCTGAACAGATAAAAATCGAGTATTTCTGTACGGTATGTCCTGTTAAAACGCTCAATGAAAGCGTTCTGCGTCGGCTTACCCGGCTGGATGAACTCCAGTTTTACTGCGTGTATCTCTGCCCATTCAGCCAGCGCCAGAGAGATAAATTCCGGACCATTATCCATGCGCAGCATGACCGGATAACTGCGGTTTGCCGCGATCCTGTCAAGTACACGGACCACTCGCAGAGCTGGCAGATTCAGATCGATTTCAATCGATAACGCCTCACGATTAAAGTCATCAACGACATTGAACGTGCGAAAACGACGGCCACAGGCCAGCGCATCATGCATAAAATCGACAGACCAGCTCTGGTTCAGCGCTTCTGGCGTAGCCAGTGGTGAGGGATTGCGTACCGGCAGTCGTTGTTTGCCCTTACGGCGAAAATTCAGCTTCAGCAGACAGTAAATACGGTGGAGCCTTTTGTGATTCCACGAGTATCCTTGCCGTCGCAGAATCTGGAAAAGCTTCGGAAAGCCGTATCGCGGGTATCGCTCAGCCGCAGCCTGCAGGGCGGCAATAACGGGTTCATCACGCGTGGTATCCGGGCGGTAATGGTAAACCGTTCTGCTCAGGTTCAGACTCCGGCAGGCCTGACGGATACTGAGTCCGAATGTCGTTATCAGATGAGTGACCAGCTCACGCTTAAAGGCTGGTTTTAAAGCTTTTTTTCGATAACGTCTTTCAGCGCCCGGTTCTCCAGACTCAGGTCAGCAAACATCTGTTTGAGACGGCGGTTCTCGTCCTCAAGATCCTTGATTTTTTTAATATCAGAAGCCTCCATGCCGCCGTATCTGGACTTCCAGTTGTAGTAGGTGGCTTCAGAGATACCGGCCTCCCGGCAGACATCTTTAACGGTTCGTCCGGCTTCAACTGACTTAATCACAGCGATGATCTGATGCTCAGTAAAACGGGCTTTACGCATAGCGATCTCCTTCGTTGGCAGATTGATTATGCCGGATGATCTCTAAATATGAATGGCACGATTATGCGGGATACTTACATACCGACTTCACCATTATTTGGCCGGGTTCTCAAAAAATGCATGGAACTAAAACGGGTCTATTTACAATGCGAGCTGATTTTTGAAGACAAGATAAGCGGTACAAAGTCCGAGACCTAGGGCTGACACTGCTGTTCTTGTTGCAAATTAAAGGATTTAATAGTGAGTAGCGGCCTTACTAATGTAAGGCCGCTATAATCATTTTATTAATTGCATTAATCGTGTTTTGGCCATACTTTCAATGCAATTTCCCCCAACTTTTTACCCCGCTCCAGGATTTCATCCTCATCCCATTTATCCTTAACTATAAGTGGAATATTCAGTCGTAGATTGGTGTGGACGATGAGAGCATCACGTTTTTTCAGAAATACAGCATTCTGAACAGAACGGTTTACGCTAAGGTTAAGCAAAGTTAGATTTCCCAACGTAGCTATCGCTTGTTGCCGTTTCCTTACCAGTAGCTGTTCAGGGGTAAGATCGGTTCCAGACAGAACAATTTGGTTCAATACCGTAGCATCTGAATTTGTCACCATATGACCATTTTCGAGAGGCCAACAGGAATACCAACTTTGAGGCATAAGATGATCGATATCGAGATTAGAAAGATTTGGAACATCAGGCTTCTCTGTCTTCACTTGGCGACAAAGTTCTCTTTCAAGTTCCGTTAACATTGAGCGCATTTTCGGTGCGTCGAGTCTGCCAGGATAAAGTGGAGCATTGATGCAAGCGTTGAGAAATTCTGAGTCCCCAGGCCAACGAGAGGCTTCGCCATTTAAGCTATTGAGGATATTACGTAACTCAACACTGGAAATTTCCGTTTTAGACAAGTGCCGCAATACATTCATAAATACATTGTTGTAATTCTTTGGCGTCAGGCCACATACGGCTCTTCGTACTACGTAGGAGACAAGATCATTATACATGGCTGCTTTCTCATCATCGGCGATGTTAGCTATCGAAATGAATAAAGCAAGCGGATAAAGTGTCGTCACATCATAGGCTGCGATGCGATGTCCAAAGTGTGAGATGTGGGTTGTGCCAAAACCACCAACCAATTCTTTATATTGTGATGCATATTGTTTGAGGCGCTTTACTTGCAGATCTGCTCGTTGTGAAGGCAAGTCCTTACTTACATAATCACGATACTCATTGTAAAGACGAGACAGATCGATTTCACGTTGCCTTTCTGATTGCAATGTCGCATGCACTAGCCACTCCATGCGTGGTTTATTAATACGACCACGACGTTGTCTTTCTGACCAGTACGTATCTTCAAAGATCTTCCACTCATTCTCATATAATTCAACAGCATCAATATTTTCATGTTCAGCGCACATAAAAATATAATTGCGAATAAGATCTGTGGCATGAAGTTCCGCACCTCTGCCATTTAATGTTTCAAAAATTATTTGAGCGTCATCTTCAGCCTCGAGAAATATGCTTACTAGTTTCAGATCCGTCAAGACAGCCTCAATTAACGCTACAGCATTTTCTCGTGGTGAGTGATTTTCTATTTTAATCCACTTTATAAAGGCTTCAGTAAAAAAACATAATGCTTCTAGTGATGGCGGGTGATTAAAATGCTTACGCAACGTACCATGCTGCGTGAAACTATCAGAGAATACATTCCGGATATCGTCAATATTTTCAACATTAAAACTTTGAATAAAATGAGTTTGATCCCGAAAAGTTGGCCACAGTTTGAATCGCTCTACTTCTTTATTTCGCATTGTGTCTTCGTTTGAGTTTTTCAGGCAAGGCGAAATGAGAGGCTCTAAGTTGGAAAGATCTGTCGCACGTAATGCTAATCGGATGGATGCCAGAACATATTGAAGAGTGGTCAATCGTTGCTGACCATCAATAATATGTATGGAATCTACACCTAATAATCCTTTTTTTGGTTGAGGTTCCAGTACCACTGCACCAAGGAAATGGGGAGTTGGTTTTGTACCCGAGAGCCGGGATTGTGCTTTCTCTAGGATATCCTCCAGTAGAGCTGACCATTGGTTTCGCTGAGTCCATACATAGGCACGTTGATAGAATGGAACACAGTATTGTCGGCGGTCTTGAAAAAGTTGTTGGACAGTTAGCGTCTCGGATTTCATGGTATACCTGTAAGCGACATTGTACAAAAGTGAGGAGTTAATCTGATTTAGAACAATCATTTTATTTTGCTATGATACAACGTATTTGTTACCGGTTAAGTAAAAAACGCGTCTGAACGCTGACGTTTTAGGGCTTTACTGGTTATTCTTTCTTATCTCTTCATCATCCCATCGGCATCCTGTCGAGGTTGTTGACTTGTTGTTATTTATTTTGTCTAGGCGCTGTTTAATTATTATTGATAGAACTGATGGTGAGAGGTGATTGAAACCGTAGGCACATCGTTTGCAAGGACGTGCTACGACTGGCTGGTGAACTTCCGATAGTGCGAGTATTGAATGATTTCCTACGTGCTAACTAGTGAACAAACAACTCTTCAGTAGACTCTCAGGTATCATTCAGAGTTTCCTGAACGAAAGTTTTAGCTCAATCTTTATCTGCAGTATGTCTAACTGAAAAACTATCGTTGCTGGTGGCTTTTACGATCATCTCCACATCGTCATAACGCTTGCCAATGTGTTGGGTTAATTCTTCCTTTAACGCGTCCACAGCGCCGTTTGGCATTTGGTCATTTTGTCTTTGGCTATGGAGATCTCAATACGCATAACACTTCTTTTGTACTGCGTTTGTAGACAGTATTATTCTTATCTGTGTAAATAAACAGTATCAAGACTTCGTTTTAGCTGCATAAGAAAAAAGAGATGGATACATTCGGAAAGATTTTGATGGTGGTAGGCTAAGTGAATAGCCTAAAGGTGTTTTACCCCAATTATTCCCCGGTATTTCTCCGCATAAAAAACAATCATAAAAAAACCAGCCATAACAGGCTGGTTCTTAAGGGATTTTTGGTCGGCACGAGAGGATTTGAACCTCCGACCCCCGACACCCCATGACGGTGCGCTACCAGGCTGCGCTACGTGCCGACTCGTGGCTGCTTATAGTACCGTTTTCCACACCGATTGCAAGTAAGATATTTTGCTAACTGATTTATAATTAATCAGTTAGCGATGAAACGCTTCTCGTCTGTCAGCACTTGCAATAACAAACTTAACTGTGGTTTTTCGTCTTTCACTCTTTCGCCACGTAAGTTGTAAGTGCGGTATTTACCGTTATTGTTCAGTACCAGCGTCATTTTCGGGGTGGTAATTGCCAGCGTATTGTTATCCGCCGCAGTCACCCAGTAATGACGGCGCTCAGGGTTGAACAAATCCTGACCTTGCGAATATTCGCTCGCCGGTGTGCTGACGTGTAGCAGACGTTGCATCAGCGTGGTCATCAGATCGGTATGGTCGGTCAGGGTATTAATTCGCTGTGCCGGTGTGCCTGGCCAGTGAATCACTAACGGCACCTGAAGATGACCGTGGGACCAGTCAAAGGTTTCTTCCTCTTTGACCAGCGGAATGCCCCGACCGGCAGTAATAATCACCACCGTATTGTCCAGCTTGCCGGACGCTTTCAGCGCATCAAGAACGCGGTTAATCTGGTCATCGACATTACCTGCCGCGCGGCTATATTTCCGTGCAAATGCTTGCTGGTTGCTGTCGTCAATGTTGGTGCCATTGAAAGATACCCATGAGAACCAGCGATTATCTTCTTGCGCGTAGCGGCTCAGCCAGTTGATCCACTGTGTAGCAGTCTGCTCATCGGATTGCGTGCGAACGCTCGGCATTGAGAAGTCTGACAACAATGCCTGACGATACAACGGGCTGGTAAAGCCATCGGATGAGAATAACCCCAGTTGATATCCTTGCTGGTTAAGCGCGGTAATTAATGCCGCAGGTGTACGGGTCGACAGAATGCCGTCCATATAACTTGGCGATATGCCATAGAACAGGCCAAAGATGCCGTTGTCGGTCGTGTTGCCGGAACTCATATGGCGCGTGAACGAAATATTTTGTTCCGCAAAGCCTGCCAGCGCAGGCATCTGCTTCTCAAAGCGTGAGTAGTTCAGTCCATCGACAGTAATCAGCAAGACGTTTTGCCCGGTGCCCATATCGCGGTAGCGCAGTTCGCTTAACGGATACTGTACGGAAACAGCATCTGGATTGCCTTGCTCAATAAGACGGCGTTGATACTCTTGTGCATCAAGCAAGCCATGCTTCTCAAGAAAACGTCGCGCCGTCATCGGGTACGAAAGCGGCAGGTTGGCGCGCTGCATGGTGATCGGGCGATAGAAGTTAGCATCGGCCCAAATATAAACCACATGCGAGGCAATAAAGGCGATGAATAAGAATGCGGCCAGCGGACGGGCGAAGCGCCGACGACGTGTCAGGCTGCGCAGCTTTTGCCAGCTCCACGTCGCAAATACCAGTTCAAGCAATAATATTACCGGCACACTGATGAACATCAGCTGCCAGTCGCGCGCCATCTCATTTTCGTCCGGGTTGATAACCAACTGCCAGACGATGGGATTAAGATGGAGATGGAAACGGGTAAAGACTTCGCTATCGATCAGTAATAGCGTCATTCCCGCTGTTGCCAGAATGACGGACAAAAACCTCATCAGCCTCTGGGAGCCGACAATAAAGGTCAGCGGGAAGAGGATCAGCAAATAGGTGGCGAACACCAGGAAGCTGAAATGACCGATAATGCTTACGTAGGAATAAATACGACCCGCAAGCGTTGTCGGCCAGTCGGCGATAAACAGGTAACGGCTGCCAATGACGAGCGAAAGCAGAATATTGAACAGTGCAAACCAGTGCCCCCAACTGACCATCTGGGAGACTTTTTCACGGTAGCGCTGACGATGAGTTACCATAACCTGTTATCTGTTTCCCTTAGTGCGCTTTGTCTTCGTTGATAGAGGACTGTAAGGCGCGGGCAAAAGAGTTGGCAATCGCCTGGCGCTGAGCCGGGGCAATGCTGGTGTTGATAAGGTTGGTGACCATATTGCCTAACACCATCAGGGAAAGGTCGGTCGGAGCCTTATGTTTTTCCAGTACGTTGAGCAGCTCTGCGAGCAATTGTTCAACCTGTTCATCACTGTAGCGGGAAATTTGTGGCATAAATCGAAATCAGTTAGTTGATGAAAGGGCAACATATTACCGTAGCAACGGTTTTTTTTCTGCTTTTTTATACTTTAAATCATTCGCGTTACGCCACCTTCTGTAAAATGACCGCCATCTTTTATTGCGTCGCTTAACCAGCGGTGGTTGAATACCGCCCGGTCTAAAAGGAGAGTTTATCATGAGTCTGGATATCAACCAGATTGCTCTGCACCAGCTTATCAAGCGTGATGAGCAGAACCTTGAGCTGGTGCTGCGCGATTCATTGCTGGAACCGACGGAAACCGTCGTTGAGATGGTGGCGGAGCTGCATCGTGTCTATAGCGCCAAGAATAAAGCCTACGGTTTGTTTAGCGAGGAAAGTGAACTGGCGCAGACGCTGCGCTTACAGCGTCAGGGCGAAGAAGACTTTCTGGCATTTAGTCGGGCAGCAACTGGTCGCCTGCGTGACGAACTGGCGAAATATCCTTTTGCTGACGGCGGCTTCGTGCTGTTTTGTCACTATCGCTATCTGGCGGTTGAGTATTTGCTGATTTGCGTACTGAACAATTTAAGCAGTATGCGCGTTAACGAAAACCTCGACATCAACCCGACCCATTATCTCGATATTAATCATGCTGATATCGTTGCGCGTATTGATTTGACCGAGTGGGAAACCAATCCAGAATCGACCCGTTATCTCACTTTCCTGAAAGGGCGAGTAGGGCGCAAAGTGGCTGATTTCTTTATGGACTTCCTCGGTGCCAGCGAAGGATTGAATGCGAAAGCGCAAAACCGTGGACTGTTACAGGCGGTCGATGACTTTACCGCCGAAGCGCAACTGGATAAAGCAGAACGGCAGAACGTTCGCCAGCAGGTTTATAGCTACTGTAATGAGCAATTGCAGGCGGGCGAAGAGATCGAGCTGGAGTCGCTGTCGAAAGAACTGGCGGGCGTCAGCGAAGTGAGCTTCACGGAATTTGCGGCTGAAAAAGGCTATGAACTGGAAGAGAGCTTCCCGGCAGATCGTAGCACGCTGCGTCAGTTGACTAAGTTTGCCGGTAGTGGTGGTGGCTTAACCATCAACTTTGATGCAATGCTGTTAGGCGAACGGATTTTCTGGGACCCGGCGACCGATACCCTGACCATTAAGGGCACGCCGCCGAACTTGCGCGATCAGCTTCAGCGCCGGACGTCTGGCGGTAATTAATCGGTTTTACGTAATGAATGCCAGATGCGGCGTGACGCCTTCTCTGGCCTGCAAATAACGGTAATACCTGTATGCCTGATAAGACGCACTGCGTCGCATCAGGCATAATCTGCGGATACAAAAAACCCCGCCGGAGCGGGGTTTTTTACAACTTATTCAGCAATTAAGCGCGAACGAAGTCGATGTGCTGCAGCTTCGGTTTGTACGGGTGACGCTGTACATCCTGAGCTTTAACTTTGATTTCTTTACCGTCAACAACGATGGTCAGAACTTCGCTGTAGAATTCAGCTTTAACTTGCATGTTCATGACTTTGTCGTGATCCAGCTCGATAGCCAGCGGCGCTTCTTTGCCACCGTAGATGATTGCCGGGAACTTGTTAGCGGCACGCAGGCGGCGGCTCGCACCCTTACCCTGCTCTTTACGTACTTCTGCGTTAATAGTAAACATTTCTTTCTCTCTTAAATTAATCCTGCTACAGGCGACCCAGCAACAGGTAAGTGATCTGCTTTGCGTATGCAAAAGCGGGCGAGATTCTATACTCAATCGCCTTATACATCAATCAAAACTACCATTAACCGCGTAATTCATGCGCCCGACGAAAACGACCTTCGTAATCGAACACTTTTTCACGCACTTGCCAGTACTGACCTTTCATTCGCGCAACAACAAAATCCGGATGGCGCAGTAACGCTTGCTGGGCGAGGATATCGGCAGCGGTGATCCAGCGCAGAGGGATGCCCGGTGTGCGCGTATGCGGGCGGATAAAAAGTTGTTCGAAGGCGGTACGCTGGGCGGGCGTTTGCAGACGGAAACGCTCACTCACATCCGCGCCGTCTTCATCGTAATAGGTAATTTTCAACCATTCGCCTTTCTCATCGTGCCCATGCTGCAAAGACATACCGCTACAGCGTAATACCAGCGCGTCTTTCAGTCGTAGCGCCGCTTTTAACATGTCGTCTGGATCAACCAGTACCGTGTCACATTCGCGGCAGCGTCGGGCGGCAATATCGTTTTCCGCGTTACATTGTGGGCAATTTTTAAAACGGAAACGGAAGTCACACTGTTCGCGATGACCGTCGTCATCTTCAAACCACCCCTGACAGCGACGACCAAAGTGTTCAATCAATGTACCGTCGGCGGTCGTTTTGCCCCAGAAGGTGTTGGCAAAACCGCAGGCAGGGCAGAAAACCTGTACCGGAACGTTGTCACTTTTGCCTTTTGGGGTGCCAACTTCTGGCGCGTAGAGATCGTGAGGATTACCCGCATAATCAAGAATTAAGCAATCAGTCTTGCCGGGCGCCAGACGCAGACCGCGTCCGACAATTTGTTGGTAAAGACTCACTGATTCAGTAGGGCGCAGGATGGCGATAAGATCGACGTGCGGGGCGTCAAATCCGGTGGTCAGTACCGCAACGTTGACCAGATAGCGAAAACGCTGGGCTTTAAAATCTTCAATTAATACATCACGTTCAGCGCCGGGTGTGTCACCGGTAATGAGTGCTGCATCTTCGGCGGGCAGCAATCCCACAATCTCTTTTGCGTGTTCAACCGTCGCGGCGAAAATCATCACCCCTTTGCGCGTTGCGGCGAACTCCATAATCTGGCTGATGATGTGCGGCGTAATACGTTGTTGTTTTTTCAGCTCGCGGTTGAGATCGGCTTCGCTGAACAGCCCATTACTCTGTGCCTGCAAGCGGCTGAAATCGTATTGCACTACCGGCATATCAAGCCGTTCTGGTGGCGTCAGATAGCCGTGTTTAATCATATAACGCAGCGGCAGCTCATAAATGCAGTCACGGAAAAGGGCTTTCTCGTCGCCACGTACCATGCCGTGATAATGGAACTGGTAGATCCAGCCTTTGCCCAGCCGAAAAGGCGTGGCGGTCAGCCCCAACAGGCGTAAGTGGGGATTCACTTTTGTCAGGTGAGTAAGGATTTGCTGATACTGGCTCTCTTCATCGTCGCCAATGCGGTGGCATTCATCGACAATCAACAGCGAAAATTCACCCTGAAAGGCATCGAGATTGCGTGCGACCGACTGCACGCTGCCAAACACCACTTTACCGTGGCTCTCTTTACGCTTCAGCCCGGCGGCAAAAATATCGGCTTCCAGCCCCAGAGCCTGATATTTTGCATGGTTTTGCGCCACCAGCTCTTTGACGTGCGCCAGCACCAGCACGCGACCACGCGCCAGCCGTGCCAGTTCCGCTATCACCAGGCTTTTACCTGCACCAGTAGGCAGCACGATAACGGCAGGAGTTTTATGACGACGAAAATGGTTGAGCGTGGCATCCACGGCTTCTTGCTGATATGGACGGAGTGTAAAAATCATGGTCTCGCGTAGGTAGATTATTCTGCTAATAGTATGCCACGGATCTTTTTCTCTTGAGGGAAGTTATTAGACCGCTATACTGGGCGAACAACAGTTCAGATTTTCGGGTCATTACCCGACCTCCGTTTTTTACAGGCAAAATCACACACATGCGACTTGATAAATTTATCGCACAGCAACTCGGCGTTAGCCGTGCTATTGCCGGGCGTGAAATCCGTGCTACTCGTGTCACCGTCGATGGCGAAATCGTCCGCAATGCAGCGTTTAAACTGCTCCCTGAACACAGTGTGGCTTACGATGGAAACCCGCTGGCACAGCAACACGGACCACGTTACTTCATGCTCAATAAGCCTCAGGGCTATGTTTGTTCTACTGACGATCCGGATCACCCAACGGTGCTCTATTTTCTGGATGAACCTGTGGCGTGGAAACTACACGCAGCAGGGCGGCTGGATATCGACACTACCGGCCTGGTGCTGATGACAGATGATGGTCAGTGGTCGCACCGCATTACTTCTCCACGTCATCATTGCGAGAAAACCTACCTGGTGACGCTGGAGTCCCCGGTGGCAGCCGATACGGCAGAGCAGTTTGCTAAAGGCGTGCAGTTACATAACGAAAAAGATCTCACTAAGCCTGCTGTGCTGGAAGTGATTACGCCGACGCAGGTACGTCTGACCATCAGCGAAGGGCGTTATCATCAGGTGAAACGCATGTTCGCCGCCGTGGGTAACCACGTGGTTGAGCTGCATCGTGAACGTATTGGCGGCATTACGCTGGATGCTGATTTAGCACCCGGTGAATATCGTCCATTAACTGAAGAAGAAGTTGCCAGCGTCGTCTAACACTTTAATAACTTTCAGGAGCCCGTTGTGACCACCCGACAGCATTCGTCGTTTGCTATTGTTTTTATCCTTGGCCTGCTGGCCATGTTGATGCCGCTGTCGATTGATATGTATCTGCCCGCGCTGCCAGTGATTTCTGCGCAGTTTGGTGTGCCAGCGGGCAGTACGCAGATGACCCTGAGTACCTATATTCTGGGTTTTGCGTTGGGGCAGTTAATCTACGGGCCGATGGCAGATAGCTTCGGGCGTAAGCCGGTGGTTCTTGGCGGTACGCTGGTATTTGCTGCGGCGGCGGTGGCGTGTGCACTGGCGCAAACTATCGATCAGCTGATTGTGATGCGTTTCTTTCACGGGCTGGCAGCGGCGGCGGCCAGCGTGGTCATCAACGCCCTGATGCGCGACATCTACCCGAAAGAAGAGTTCTCGCGGATGATGTCGTTTGTCATGCTGGTAACGACCATCGCGCCTCTGATGGCGCCGATTGTTGGCGGTTGGGTGCTGGTGTGGCTGAGCTGGCATTACATTTTCTGGATCCTCGCCGTGGCGGCGATTCTGGCTTCGGCGATGATCTTCTTCCTGATCAAAGAAACGTTACCGCCGGAGCGTCGTCAGCCGTTTCACATCCGTACCACCATTGGCAACTTCGCCGCACTGTTCCGCCATAAGCGCGTCCTGAGTTATATGCTGGCCAGCGGTTTCAGCTTTGCCGGGATGTTCTCATTCTTAAGCGCCGGACCGTTTGTCTACATTGAAATTAACCACGTCGCGCCGGAAAACTTTGGTTATTACTTTGCGCTGAATATTGTTTTCTTGTTCGTGATGACCATCTTTAACAGTCGCTTTGTTCGCCGCATTGGCGCGCTGAATATGTTCCGGTCGGGGCTGTGGATACAATTTATTATGGCAGCGTGGATGGTCATCAGTGCGCTGCTGGGGTTGGGGTTCTGGTCGCTGGTGGTTGGTGTGGCGGCGTTTGTGGGCTGCGTGTCGATGGTGTCATCTAATGCGATGGCGGTCATTCTGGATGAGTTTCCCCATATGGCGGGAACGGCATCATCGCTGGCAGGAACCTTCCGCTTTGGTATTGGCGCCATTGTCGGTGCATTGCTCTCCCTTGCGACCTTTAACTCCGCATGGCCGATGATCTGGTCGATTGCGTTCTGTGCGACCTGCTCCATTCTCTTCTGTCTGTACGCCAGTCGGCCGAAAAAACGGTGATCTATTGCACAACGGGGAAGCTAAAAGGCTTCCTTTGTTGATGCATGTCAACCACAAATCCATCATTCCCCCGATATATGTTTATTTTATGTAAAATCAATTTATGTAAAAAGTCACATCATTGTAGTTAAAAAGGTTGAGTTAGATCGCAGAAACGGGTACATATAGCCCCGCAAACGCGACCACGCCCGCAGATATTATTTAAATCAGAGCCATAGAGGCCACGCAGGCGAGGCATCAATCTTTACGATCTGTTTAAAGACGGGTTGTTGTTGATGTGTTAAAATTGATGTAAATAAATTGTGAAGTAAATGTGCTTCCGGGGAAAATAAGTGACTTCATTACAACTCTCAATCGTCCATCGACTGCCGCAGAACTATCGCTGGTCTGCTGGTTTCGCAGGTTCGAAGGTTGAACCGATTCCGCAAAATGGACCGTGCGGTGACAACAGCCTGGTGGCGCTTAAATTGCTTAGCCCGGATGGTGATAATGCATGGTCGGTGATGTACAAACTAAGCCAGGCGTTAAGCGACATTGAAGTTCCATGCTCGGTACTGGAGTGTGAAGGTGAGCCGTGCCTGTTTGTAAATCGCCATGATGAGTTTGCGGCGACATGCCGATTGAAAAATTTTGGTGTGGCAATTGCCGAGCCCTTCTCAAATTACAATCCTTTTTAAGCGTCAGCTTAACGCCAGTAGCTGACGCGTATACTCCTGCTGTGGTGCGGCAAATACGCGTGCGCACGGCCCTTGTTCCACCACTTCCCCTTGTCGCAGTACGATAACCTGATGACATAACGCGCGGACAACGTGCAAATCGTGGCTGATAAACAAATAGGCCAGTTGATGCTTTTGTTGCAATGATTTCAATAGCGTCAATATTTGCGCCTGTACCGTTTTGTCGAGCGACGATGTTGGCTCATCAAGAATAATCAGTGAAGGCTTAAGAATCAACGCTCTGGCAATCGCTATGCGTTGTCGTTGCCCCCCGGAAAACTCTGCCGGATAGCGGTGGCGTGTTTCAGGATCTAACCCCACTTCATGCATCACGGCTATCACTTGTTGTTCGCGTTGTGCGGCAGAAAGCGTCGGCTGGTGAACCCGTAAGCCTTCCTCAATAATCTGCAAAACGTTGAGTCGTGGGTTGAGCGAGGAGTTTGGATCCTGAAATACCACCTGAATGCGATGACGAATAGGTAACAGCTGGCGGCGATTTAAATTTTGCAATGGCTGACCGTCAAAGACGATGCTGCCCTGAGAGTTAATCAGTCGCAGCAGCGCCAGTCCTGTCGTGCTTTTCCCGGAACCGGACTCGCCCACTAAACCCAGCGTTTCACCTGCCCGTAGCGTAAAACTGATGTCTTTCACTACCACGTTATGATCGACAACGTGTTTCAAAATCCCTTTGCGAATGGGGAAGGCAACCTGAAGCTGTTCAACATCAAGCAGCGTTGAGGCTGGTTCTGGCAACGGCACCGGGTCGCCTGACGGCTCGCTGTTGAGTAGCTTTTGCGTGTAAGGATGAACAGGAGAGGCAAATAGCGCAGTGGCGTTATTTTGCTCCACGCAGTGACCGTTTTGCATCACTGCCACGCGGTGAGCCAGTTTTCTGACGATGCTGAGGTTATGAGTAATAAACAGCATCCCCATATTCAGTTCATGTTGCAGTTCGCGCAACAACTGTAAAATCTGCGCCTGGACAGAGACGTCCAGTGCGGTAGTCGGTTCATCGGCAATTAATAATTCCGGTCGCGTTAACAGCGCCATCGCAATCATCACCCGCTGGCGTTCGCCGCCTGAGAGCTGATGAGGGTAATCTGCCAGTCGTTTTGCTGCCTGACGGATACCGACGCGATCAAGGCAATTTAATATCTCGCCACGTGCCGCTTCTCGTCGCATCCCGCGATGGAGTGAAAGCACTTCATAAAGCTGTTTTTCCAGAGTATGCAATGGATTTAACGACACCATTGGCTCCTGGAAGATCATGGCTACCTTATTACCGCGTACGCCGCGCAACGTTTGCTCGCTGGCATGAAGTAGCGATTCGCCATGAAAACGAATATCTCCAGCAAGATATTCTACCGGCGGGGAAGGGAGCAGACGTAAAATCGACAGCGCAGTAACGCTCTTGCCAGAACCTGACTCGCCCACCAGCGCCAGCGTTTCGCCAGCCTCAATCTGTAGTGAAACATCATTCACTACGGTACGGACAGTTTGCTGATGGCGAAAACCCACCGACAAGTTTTCAATCGCTAACAGAGTTTGCGTCATACTACACCGCCTTATTAGGATCAAATGCGTCGCGGACGGCTTCACCAATAAAAATCAGCAAAGACAATAATATCGCCACCGACAAGAAGGCGGTGATCCCAAGCCACGGGGCCTGGAGGTTATTTTTCCCTTGTAACAGCAGTTCGCCGAGCGACGGTGAACCGAGCGGCAGACCGAAGCCGAGGAAATCGAGCGAGGTCAGGGTAGTTATTGAACTGCATAAAATAAACGGTAAAAAGGTAAGGGTAGCGACCATGGCATTTGGCAACATATGACGCAGAATGATACTGCGATCGCTGACGCCAAGCGCCTGCGCCGCGCGGATGTAGTCGAAATTACGGGTACGTAAAAACTCCGCCCGCACCACACCGACCAGACTCATCCAGCCAAACAAGACAGTAATTGCCAGCAGCCACCAGAAGTTAGGCTGTACGACGCTGGAAAGTAAAATGATCAAAAACAGCGTCGGCATTCCCGACCATACTTCAATAAAGCGTTGTCCCCAAAGATCGACTTTACCGCCGTAATAGCCTTGTAGCGCCCCCGCCAGCACGCCCATCACGCTGGAGCAGAGGGTCAGCATCAGGCCAAACAGAACTGAGATCCGCGTGCCATAGAGAATACGTGCCAGCACATCGCCGCCGTTGGCATCCGTTCCCAGCCAGTTTTGCCGGGAGGGGGGAGAAGGGAAGGGCTTATCGGTAGCAAAGTTGATACTGGTAGCATCAAAGCGAATCGGTGCCCACAGTACCCAGCCGTTATTTTCCAGCCGTTGCTTCAGCCACGGGTCCTGATAATCTGCCTGGCTTGCCAGCGGACCGCCAAAATCGCTTTCGCTGTAGTTTTTCAGCAACGGGAAATACCAGCTGCCGTCATAACGCACCAGCAACGGTTTATCGTTGGCGATAAGTTCAGAACACAAACTCAAACCAAACAAGACGAGGAAAATCCATAACGACCAGTAGCCGCGACGGTTATGGCGAAAACGCGCCCAACGGGCCTGATTGACGGGGCTGAGTCGCGACATTAACGTCCCTCAAAATCAATACGCGGATCGACCAGCGTATAGCTGATATCACTGACGATATTCAGCAGCAGGCCAATTAGGGTGAAAATATACAAGGTGCCAAACATCACCGGATAATCGCGCGAGACGGTCGCTTCGTAGCCCAGTAAGCCGAGGCCATTGAGCGAAAACATCACCTCAATCAACAGCGAACCGGTGAAAAACATGCTGATAAACGTCGCCGGAAAACCGGCAATCACCAGCAGCATGGCGTTACGAAACACATGTTTCCAGAGAATATTTTTCTCACTGACCCCTTTCGCACGCGCGGTAACCACGTATTGCTTGCGCACTTCATCAAGGAATGAGTTTTTGGTCAGCATCGTAAGTGCCGCAAAGCCGCCAATCACTGTCGCCAGCACGGGTAACGTGATATGCCACAGATAATCAGTGATTTTCTGATACCACGGCAGCGAATCAAAGTTAGCGGAAACCAAGCCGCGTAGAGGGAACAGGTCGAAATAGCTGTCGCCTGCGAAGAAGACAATCAGCAAGATGGCAAATAAAAAGGCCGGAATGGCGTAACCGATGATGATAAATGCGCTACTCCAGACGTCAAAGCGGCTCCCATTATAAACAGCTTTGCGAATGCCTAACGGAATCGACACCAGATAGATAATCAGCGTGCTCCATAATCCGAGGGTGATGGAAACCGGCAGACTGTCTTTAATCAGCGTCAGCACCGAGGCGCTGCGAAACAAGCTGTCGCCAAAATCAAAGCGGATGTAGTCCCAGAGCATTTTGAAGTAACGTTCGTGGATCGGCTTATCGAAACCGTAGCGATGAGTGATCTCGGCGATCACTTCTGGATCTAATCCGCGTCCGCCACGGTAATTACTGTCGCTGATATTGCCGACGCCCGTTTGCGCATGGCTGGCACGAACACCTTCACCGCCTGCGCCGGGTAATACTCCGGCATTACCAAACTCAATGGCGGCGATGGCCTGGTCGACCGGACCGCCAGGCGCAATTTGCACGATGAAAAAGTTGATGGTGATAATCGCCCATAACGTTGGGATCACCAGCAACAGACGGCGAATCAGATAAGCGCCCATCTACTCTCCCTGTTGTCTGGCTGACGGCAGTTTGGCCGCTTTATTGACGTCATACCACCAGGTATCGATACCGAGGCTGTAAATAGGGCGCACAGCGGGTTGGGAGAATTTATCCCACCAGGCGAGACGGTCTTCCGCCATGTACCACATTGGCAGCATGTAATAATTCCACGTTAATACGCGATCCAGTGCGCGCCCTAACGGCAGTAATTTTTCTTTATTTCCCTGCGCGGCAATAATCTGGTTGATCAGCGAGTCGATAACCGGACTTTGCACGCCGGGTGCATTATAAGTGGAATTGATATATTCCGATGACCAGGAAATCTGTAAATCGGAACTGGGCCACGGCATTGCTCGCCACACGCGCGGCATCATGTCATAGTCGCGACTGCGCATTCGGTTGGTAATTTGCGAGTTATCCACCTTGCGAATGTCCATACTGATACCCAGCCGTTGCAGGCTGTGCTGGAACGGCAATACCCACTGACTATTGCTGCTCGAAGGCAGCAATAACTCAAAGCTGAGCGGTTGACCCGTTGTGGTATTTACGCGTTGCTGGCCCTTCAGCACCCAGCCCGCTTCGTTGAGAAGTTTGTCGGCTTTTAACAGGTTGTCACGATCGTAGCCATCGCCTTTGGATACCGGCGGCTGGTAGATTTGCGTGAAGACTTCTGGTGGTAACTCTTTTTTCATCGGCGCCAGAAGCACCAGTTCAGCTGCGTCCGGGTAATTTCTGGCCGCGTATTCGGTATTCTGAAAATAACTGTTCGTGCGACTCCAGGCATTGTAAAACAACGCCTTGTTCATCCATTCAAAGTCAAAGGCGAGAGTGATCGCTTCCCGGACCCGGCGATCGCTGAATACCGGACGCTGAATGTTAAACGCCAGCCAGCGCGTATCCTGTGCCGACTCGTTCTTTTGTTCGTCTTTGATAATGTATTTTTTGTCGAAATTTTTACCGGTATAGCGCGTGGCCCAGTTTTTGGCGTCGTTTTCCATACGCAAATCAAAAGCACCGGCTTTAAATGCTTCAAAAGCGACATTATCATCGAGGTAATAATCGTAGCGAATGGTGTCGAAATTCCAGCGCCCACGGTTTACCGGTAAGTTTGCCGCCCAGTAATCTTTCACGCGGGAATAAACAATATTCTGCCCCATTTTCCAGGACGTAATTCGGTACGGACCACTGGCAAGCGGAGGCGTGGCGAGCGGGTCACTAAGTTTGTGATCTTTCCAGTACTTTTCTGGAAATACCGGCAGCGAAAACAGACTCAGCATATCTTCTTTACCGGGTTTGGCTAATTCAATGCGCACGGTTAACGGCGCAATGGCTTTAACGGTAGTGCCTTTATAAACCAGACGAAATTGCGGCACGCCTTCGGTCATAAATTTTTGAAAAGTGAATTCAACATCGCGGGCAGTAATAGGCGAACCGTCATGAAAACGGGCACGCGGATTAATGGCGACTTCCACCCAGGAATAATCGTCAGCATAGCGCGCGCTTTCGGCAATCAGCGGGTAATAACTGCCTGGCTCGTCATCGGAGGTGGTAAATAGCGTGTCGTACAACTGCTCGGTGCGTGCGCCGGGGTTGCCGCGCAATGCATAACGGTTGAAATTATCGAAGGTGCCGAGGGCTGACAACGTTATCTGCCCACCTTTTGGCGCGGCGGGGTTCACATAATCAAAATGGTTGAAATTAAACGCGTACCGGGGTTCTCCCAGCACTGCAAAGGCATAGCTTTCCTTGATAGCCTGCGCCTGCGCACCAAAGGTGAACAGAGCGATAAACAGCAGCAGTATGCGCACAATCATCTGCAACGGATTTCCTTTTACTCATCATTAGCCGCAATCCGGCATACTTTCACTATGAATAATAAGGGACGCACGCACACCTTACCACTGTGGCGTATGAGGTTTCTCCAGCCAGCGGATAAAATCATCCAGCGGCAGGGGGCGACTAATCCAGTAACCTTGCAGGAAATTAACGCCACGTTCGCGCAGCCAGCGCGCCTGTTCCGGTGTTTCGACCCCTTCAGCAACTGTCAGCATATTGAGACGTTTCGCCAGCGTCAGCACCGCGTCAAGTACGGGTGAGGTGACCGTTTCCGTACCTATGGCGTTGATAAAGCCACGGTCAATTTTCAGGTAATCGAGCGTGAAACGTTCCAGATAAATAAGCGCGCTGTGCCCGGTGCCGAAGTCATCAATAGCAATTTCTACGCCGACTGAATGCAGCCAGGCGAAGAGTTGCGTGGCTTCTTGCTCTTTCAGCATATCGCGCTCGGTAATTTCCAGCACAATCTGGAAATGGTGTGCGGGCAGGGAAGTGAGCAGTTTTTGGATATCTGCTTTAAAGCTCTCGCTGTGCAGATGATCCGGCGCGATGTTAATGCCAAATTTCACGCCCACCGGCAGTATGTTTTCTAATTCTGCGGCATCACGAGCAATCAGCTCAAACAGATGCTGGGTGAGAGGTACAATCATCTTTTGCGATTCGGCATAGTGAATGAAGGCGTCCGGGGGAATTTCACCCACTACCGGGTGACGCCAGCGTAGCAGTACTTCCAGGCCAGTTACCCGCAGTGTTTGCGTATTAACCACCGGTTGATACACCACGTAAAATTGCTCACGTTTGATGGCCATCATAATTTCTCTGCCTGGGCGCATGCGCACGCTCATCAGGTAATAGCAGAGCAGGCCAACGACAGTTCCACTCATACCACCCAGTAGAAACGCGTACCACACATCGTTCCATGTCCAGTCATCAGCATAAAGCCGAACGGTCAGCGGAAGGCCTGCAATTTTGGTTTCACGTACCGGCGTGCCGGTTAACTCACGGACGTTCATCAAATGCGACGTAAAAGTCGATAGCGCAGTATCACCAATAATGAGCGCGATACCGTTGAAATCTTGCTGGTGATAGCTATAGAAAATATACGGCGTCAGGTTCAGATTCAATGCTGCAAAAACGCCGCTATTTTTTAATAAAGGGTTACGATACCAGATGACGATCGTTGGTTTATTGGGCACCATCGGTGTGCCTGGCAATATTGCCATATCAATATCTTTGCCGATGTTTAGTGCCGGAATCAGTTCACTGAGTGGGATGTCCATCTCACCAGTTGCAGAAGAACAGAAGCTCTTTTTATCCTTTACCAGCACAAACGTTCGCACGTTCATGCTAAATGCTGCGCGTGCAGTCAGCTCCGGGTTAGCTTGCTGGCAGGTATCTAAGGTAAGCGGCTGGAGCCTGTCAGTGGTGGATTTCAGGTCGGCAAAATAGGTATTGAGATATTTTTGTACGTCGCTAATCAAGGTGTCGTATTTGACTTCGTGTTTATGCCAGGCCACTAAAAACTGAAGGCAGCTGACCAGTATCGCAATCATCACGCCCGCAATAATGCAGGTGAGCAGGATCTTACGTCCAGAAGAGGGAGCTCGTATGAACATGGTTCCGATAATATCCTGAAAATACGACAACACTAAAAGGAAAGAATGACGGGACTATAGCCTGGTTCAAGATGTGGAAACATCATTTTCTCGGATGAGAAAAACCAAAAAGCACTGCCTAAGCAGTGCTTTTCGTTAACTCGTCAGGATAGCCAAGGGATTGCATCCAAACGATTTATTAGCTACGGCTGAGAACCCGACGTGCTTCGTTGTAACGCTTCTTCCAGTACGGCTCATTCATGCTGGAAATAATTACACCACTGCTGGTGGATGCGTGAACAAACTGATTATTACCGATATAAATACCAACATGGCGTCCGGTTGAACCCGCGCGGAACAGGACTAAGTCGCCTGTACGCAAATTACTACGGGAAACTGATTTCCCCATTTCCTGCTGTTCATACGTTGAACGCGGAAGCTCTAAGCCAAATTGTTCACGGAATGTACGTTGTACGAAACCAGAACAATCGATACCTTTTTTGGTGCTGCCGCCCAGACGATAACGAACGCCTTTCCAGTCAGCATACTGATCCATAATTCGCGATTTCACGTCGACATTACGAACCAGGTTTTCAAATTCATCCTGAGAAGCTTGCAGTGATGATGTTTCACTACCCACTGCACGTGTCTCAGGATGCATATTCTTTGCGGTGTTGTTTGCACTACATGCAGAAAGCAGAACCGCTACTGCAATCGCGGGAATGCCGCGCAAGATATATCTCAAAATCGGTTGAGATTTGACCATGTTGTTTGTTTTCCCTTGAAGTCCTTAACGATAAATATCGTTATAAAAAATGCCAAGCGACACGAGACTAATTACCTGGGCATGTTGAAACAATTCCTTAAGGCCAAATCTGTGGACTAACGCACAAAATTATATGCTGTGAGGATAATTTAACGCCGAGGCAAAACGAGTCCGAGATTACCCGATTGGCGCGGTCTTGGCGAGCGGTTTTACATGATTTTTTATAAGAAAAAGTGATACAGAAAGTTAATAAGTGGGATTGGTCAATTAAAGAACGATTGTGCGAAAAACATGCAACCTATTCATTTGCTTAAAGAATGAGCATTGTATTCGATGAATGAAAGCAATCGTGCGCATCATCAGGATTATCCTTACTATAAAAATAAACCTGATGATGTTAATTACTGTGAGTTATTTGTTTTGGAAATGTTTGCTTTTTCCCGGTAGTGATTTGTCAAAAAAGGTGATTAATCGATCACTTAATGGCGTCAACAGCACCCAGGGTAAACCGATCAATATCACGGTCATGGAGCCGACAATGATATCGGTAAACCAGTGCGCGCCAATCATTACTCTGGGAAATGCAAAAACCACAAAAATAATAATGCCGATAAGACCTGCGACTTTTCCGAAATAGCGCCACATAAAGGCGGAAAAAATAAGTAACATCATGCCGTGATCGCCGGGAAAGCTATCTCGTGATGCATCTTTCGTGGGTACAGGTAGCAGTTCGCTGACGCGGTTAATATCTGTAAAGGTTAATGTCGGGCTGGCCCGTTTTACCGGAATTAATGCCTGACCCAGCTGGTTTAATACCACTGCGGTTAACAGCATGACCAGACCAATAATTACGATACGTCGTCTGCCAGGGGCATTTTCTTTCAGCCAGAAACTCAGCATCAACATTCCCATCGTCAGCAGTGAACAACCGTCGAAAGCGCGATTGTTGGTCAATGCAACCAGCCACAAAAAGGCCTTACTTTCGACCAGTTTCTGATTAAAGAAATAAAAAATATTCGTATCAATCGATAACCAGAATCCATGATTAACGGGTATGTACCAGGAAAGAAACAGCACGAGGCCGACAATGTTCAACAACACTATTTGCGGCAAATTTTTAATCATATTTTCTCTAATTATCTTACTGAAAAACGCAGGCAACCTTACGCGGTGGTCGCTAAACGAAGCTTCAACAGCGCGCTTTGTAAGGCGTTCCAGTCAGTTTCGCTACTGGAAATCAGCTCAATACGGCTATCCGGTGGTGCAACGTTTTGCGTTTCAATGTGCAGGTCATCGCCCTGACGGTTGATTCGCACAAGGCCTTCCGGAATGCGCATAACGCCTTTCACTCGCTCTACTGGTGCAAGTCGTGCCCATTCCAGAATGCCGATGGTGTCGAACACCGTATCAGCGTCGAATATCCAGCCACAGGCCTGATGTCCTTGTCCGCTGTTCAGACTGCGACGCCAGCGTTGATGTTCTGGCAGGCTTAACGCCGCTAACCCTTTTTTCACGCCATGCTGATGTGAATGGGCGGCGCTGGCAGGCAACTCAGTTAAATTGCGACGGGGTAAATCCAGAAGATGACCTTCAATTTGCCCATGTTCGCTGTGAATTAATTGCCGATCGCCACCATTTTGTTGCCACCAGCGTTGCAACGCTTGCTCGCTTTCGGGCGTCGCGCGGTCGGATTTATTGGCGACAATGATGTCTGCGGCAGCCAACTGGTCACGGAAGTTTTCATTATTGACACTTTTTTCATCCAGCAGCAGGCGTGGATCGAGAATACACAACGTGGCGCGCAAGTCGATCCACGGTTCATAAACTGGTGCGGTTAACAGATCGAGGATCTGTTTCGGATGGCCCAGCCCGGTTGGCTCTATCAACAAGCGGTCTGGTTTTCCCTGACGCAGTAAGGTATTCAGACCTACCTGCATGGGTAAACCATTAACGCAGCACATGCAGCCGCCGGGGATCTCTTTCAGCAATGCGCCGCTATCGGCGAGCAAAGCGCCATCAATTCCGACTTCTCCAAATTCATTAACCAGCACCGCCCATTTTTCGTTGGGATCTTTATGGGCTAATAGATGAAGAATCGACGTGGTTTTCCCGCTGCCGAGAAAACCGGTGATGAGGTTGGTCCTGGTCACAGCGGCTCCGCAATACTCTGATAAGTTAACTGTGCGTTAATCCTGGCTAAAAAAGGCAGAAAAGAGAAGGGGAGAGCGGACGAAGACGGGCTTCATCCGCTTTAACCGCAGAAATCGTTAAATTTTGAGAGTGTTTAATAGCGCCTGATGCGCCCCAAACTGCGCGATTTGTTGCCAGGCTTCTTCGATAGCCTGCACAAAATGCGGGTTATTTGGCAGGTCATCACCGAAAACTTCACGCAGGGAAAGCAGGGCGGTTACGCGTTGTTCATTGCTGCTGCCCGCGACCAGGTCGCGAATTTTATCGCTAAGCGGATCGCGAACATCAATAGCATTTCCGGCATCATCAACACCGCTCACATAGCGCATCCAGCCAGCAACGCCTAATGCCAACAATGACCAGTTCGTTCCGCGCGCCAGATGTATGCGAATGCCTGCCAGCATACGCTGCGGTAATTTCTGGCTGCCATCCATCGCGATTTGCCAGGTCTTATGTTTCAGCGCCGGGTTAGCAAAACGTGCAATTAACTTATCCGCATATTGTGTTAAATCGACATCTTTGATCCGCAGCGTCGGCGCTTGCTCATCCAGCATTAATGTTCTGGCGGCATGGAGAAATGCGCGATCCTGCATACAATCACTGATATGGGCGAATCCTGCGAGATAACCCAGATAAGCGAGAAAAGAGTGACTACCATTAAGCATACGCAGTTTCATCTCCTCCCACGGCAGAACATCATTGACCATCTGCACGCCAGCGACTTCCCAGGCAGGGCGCCCCGCGACGAAGTTATCTTCCACCACCCATTGGATAAACGGCTCGCAGCTAATCGCACAGGGATCATTCACGCCCAGATGCTGGCTAATTTCCGCCAGTGATTCGTCTGTTGCTGCCGGGACAATGCGGTCTACCATGGTTCCCGGAAAGCTGACGTGATCTTTTATCCATTCCGCAAGTTCTGGCGAACGTTTTTCCGCCATCCCCAGCACCGCGTTTTTCACCACATGGCCATTATCGGGAATGTTGTCGCAGGAGAGCACGGTAAACGGGGCAAGGCCGCGTTCACGGCGGCGCTTTAGTGCTTCGACGAGAATGCCTGGCGCGGAGTGAGGATCTTCGGGACTTTGAAGATCGTGAACGATACGTGGATTGCTGATGTCGAGTGTGCCGGTAGCCGGGTCGATGCAATAGCCTTTTTCGGTAATCGTCAGGGAAACAATCGCCACCTGCGGCTCGCAAAACTTCTCAATAATCGCCGCTAAGGAATCCAGTTTTGCATTCAGGCACTCGCGAACGGCTCCAATAATAATAGCCTGGTTGCCGTCTGCGCCTTTCTCTAACACGGTGTATAAATGATCCTGCGCGCGAAGCTGGCTCATCAACTGATCGCCACTGAACAGGCTGATTTCACAGATCCCCCAGTCGCCGCCCTGGGCATTCAGCACACGGTCGGTTAATAGCGCCTGATGCGCACGGTGGAAGGCTCCAAATCCAAAATGAACGATACGAGATTTCAATTGTTGCCGATCGTAGCGGGGCGAGTGTACATGCTGCGGGAGCGTAACGGAGGCGATTGTATTCATAGGAGTCACGTCTTAGTAACGATTAATTAACAACGACAGTGTAAAGTTATATGACAGCAATTGAAATTGGTCTGGATTGTTAATGCGATGAAGTGTGAGGGCGATCAATTTAGTGGTGAATATTGCGGGAGAACGATGTTCAGGAAGCGCAAAATAGAAGATTGGTATAATAAATTAAAAAAGGGACAGTCTGAGCCATCCCTTTTCTGATATCTGGCTGAAGTCAGTCAGCACGACCCATATAGCGGCGTTCTTCGATATGGATACGAATTTTTTCGCCTGGGCTTAAGTATTCTGGTACTTGAATGACCAGACCGGTGCTCAATGTCGCCGGTTTGTTACGGGCGCTGGCAGACGCGCCTTTGATGCCCGGTGCGGTTTCAACAATTTCCAGATCAACGGTTTGCGGCAGTTCAAGCGCCAGAAGTTGACCGTCCCAGGTCAGAACCTGCATATCCGGCATACCGCCTTCCGGCATAAACAGCAGCTCTTCTTCGATCTGATCTTTAGTGAAGGTATACGGGGTATAGTCTTCTTTATCCATAAAGACATATTCGTTGCCATCGACGTAGGAGAAGTCAACGTAACGACGGGTCAGCGTTACGGTGTCAACGATATCATCGCCTTTGAAGCGTTCTTCCACTTTCAGCCCGGTACGGACATCAGAAAAACGCATTTTGTACAGCGTAGCGGCACCACGGGCGGTGGGAGACTGAATATCAATATCCTTAACCAGCAGCAATTTGCCGTTGTAATTCAGTACCATACCTTTTTTAATTTCGTTCGCTCTTGGCATCGAAAAATTCCTGTTATCGAAAATGTCAAAAATATCGCGTCAAACTACTCGCGACGAGCCTTTCAGGCAAGTGGTATTCGCACTTTTGCTGGTGCAAAAAAGGTGGTACTGTGCGCGCTCATCAATCCGGTGGTTAACCTTAAGAGAACAACGTATGGAATGCCGTCCGGGTTGCGGGGCGTGTTGCACTGCCCCTTCAATTTCCAGCCCTATACCCGGTATGCCAGATGGCAAGCCCGCCAATACGCCCTGCATTCAGCTTGATGAACAGCAACGTTGTAAAATTTTTACTTCGCCGCTACGTCCGAAAGTTTGCGCAGGTTTACAAGCCAGTGCTGAAATGTGCGGTAACACGCGTCAGCAGGCGATGACCTGGCTTATCGATCTGGAAATACTGACCGCGCCTTAAACATCTTTAATCCGCAGTAAGCAGAACAGAGTGGCGATAATCATCACCATCGCAAACCAGAACACGGCGTGATAATTCCAGATTTCGGCGACTATGCCCGCCACTGACCCCGCGATGATCCAGCCCACACGCGAGGTATTGGTATAGAGCGTGGTTGCTGAACCCGCCTGACCGGGCATCAGATCCTGAAAATAGAGCATCCCGATGCCACCCAGAATGCCAATAAAAATAGCATTCAGCAGCTGCAAGCCCAACAGAATGACAGGTGAATGCGCCATCAGCATACCTGCGTAAAAACAGACGCCACCCACGGCGGCAACGCGCATTAAGAAACGCTTACCCAGACGTTTGGCAAAATAACCCGCGATCAACATGGTCGGGATTTCCAGGCCTGCGGCGGTTCCCATCATCACGCCCGCCAGTTTCTCGGGAAGATGCAATTCGTTGATAATAAACAGTGGCATGTTGATGATGTACAGGCTATTTGACCCCCACATCAACGTACAAATGACAAACAGCAGTAGCGTATCGCGACGATTACGGCGCGGCGCTTCAACCGTGCCGGTCGCCAGCGGAACCTCTTTTTGCATCGACGGTAAAAATAACCACACCATCAGGCCGCAGACAATAAACGCCACTGCTGCGCTGAGATACATCACCGTAAAGCTGAACCCCATCGCCAGGGCATAAGCCAGCGGCGGACCAATGACCCATGCCAACGAAACCTGAGCGCGTAAAAAAGAGCTGAACATCACCGCTTCACGCCCGGTTTTGTCAGCGTGCTCACGGGCGAGAGCAAACATTTGCGGGTTGGCGGTAGAGCCAAAGCTACTAAGAAAGACACCAACGAACAGCAAAACAAAGTAGTTGCGGTTCCAGGCAAAAAGGGTGCAGGCCAGCACGCCTAACAGGCAGCAAAAGACAATCAGTGATTTACGATCGCCGCGCTTATCAGAGCGTCCGGCGAGAAATTGACTCACCAGAATCCCGATGACAGCACTGCCGGTAAAGAAGAATCCCACCATCGCCGGACGGGCGTGCACTTCATCGGTAAGGAATATACTGAGCGTCGGGGTTTGCAGAGCGCCCGCAATACCGGTGAGAAAGGCAACGATTAAAAACGCCGTCGATGTCAGGTCAAACGATTTCGCGCTGGAGACTGCGGGGGAGTTATGCATGCTGGTCGATCACTGAAAGATGGAGACGCGGAGTTTACGCTGCTTGTCAGAAAATAAACAGTCAGTGAAATCAAACTCGCCACGAATAATCAAAATGCCATTTCACTCTTGTTGATTGTCTGCTGACGCTGCTGAAATTAAATTGATGGCAACGAGTTTTCCCGTCAGCAATTAGGAAAAATGACAAAAAATTGTGCAGCGCATCAAAATTTTGGTCATAAGTTTACAGCTTCCCTTGCGTGCTGAAACAGAAGTATTATGCTTTATTGAAACGTTTCAGCGCGATCTTGTCTTTAACCGTAAGCCAGGTTGGCGCTTTTTTTCTCATAGAAGCTGAATCGTTTCAATTCAGCAAGAGAGGAGAACTATGTTCCAGTTATCCGTACAGGACATCCATCCGGGCGAAAAGGCCGGAGACAAAGAAGAGGCGATTCGCCAGGTCGCTGCGGCGCTGGTGCGGGCCGGTAATGTAGCTGAAGGCTACGTCAATGGCATGCTGGCGCGCGAGCAGCAAACCTCAACGTTCCTCGGCAATGGTATTGCTATTCCTCACGGCACCACCGACACCCGCGATCAGGTGCTGAAAACCGGCGTTCAGGTATTTCAGTTCCCGGAAGGCGTCACCTGGGGTGACGGTCAGGTAGCGTACGTGGCGATCGGTATTGCCGCCAGCTCGGACGAACACCTGGGCCTGCTGCGCCAGCTGACCCACGTGCTAAGCGATGATTCCGTTGCTGAACAACTGAAGTCAGCAACGACAGCAGAAGAACTTCGCGCATTGCTGATGGGCGAAAAGCAGAGTGAGCAGCTGAAACTCGATAACGAAATGCTGACGCTGGATATTGTCGCCAGCGATCTGCTGACTCTGCAGGCGCTGAACGCTGCACGTCTGAAAGAAGCGGGTGCCGTTGACGCCACCTTCGTCACTAAAGCCATCAATGAACAACCTCTGAATCTCGGACAGGGCATCTGGCTGAGCGATAGCGCCGAAGGCAACCTGCGTAGCGCGATTGCGGTAAGCCGCGCGGCAAATGCTTTTGATGTGGAGGGCGAAACGGCAGCCATGCTGGTGAGTGTGGCAATGAATGACGATCAGCCCGTCGCGGTTCTTAAGCGTCTCGCCGATCTGTTACTCGACAATAAAGCTGACCGTTTGCTGAAAGCGGATGCGGCAACATTGCTGGCACTGCTGACCAGCGATGATGCGCCGACTGACGACGTGTTAAGCGCGGAGTTTGTGGTGCGCAACGAACACGGCCTGCATGCTCGTCCAGGCACCATGCTGGTCAATACCATTAAACAATTTAACAGTGATATTACCGTGACAAACCTTGATGGCACCGGCAAACCGGCAAACGGACGTAGTCTGATGAAAGTTGTGGCACTTGGCGTTAAGAAAGGTCATCGCCTGCGCTTTACCGCCCAGGGGGCGGATGCTGAACAGGCACTGAAGGCAATTGGCGACGCCATCGCCGCAGGTCTTGGGGAGGGCGCGTAATGAGCAGACGTGTTGCTACGATCACCCTCAATCCGGCGTATGACCTTGTTGGTTTCTGCCCGGAAATTGAACGCGGCGAAGTGAACCTGGTGAAAACCACCGGTCTTCATGCGGCGGGTAAAGGTATCAACGTTGCCAAAGTTCTGAAAGATCTGGGTATTGATGTCACCGTTGGCGGCTTTCTGGGTAAAGACAATCAGGACGGATTTCAGCAACTGTTCAGCGAGCTGGGCATTGCCAACCGTTTCCAGGTTGTACAGGGGCGTACCCGTATTAACGTTAAGTTGACGGAAAAAGACGGCGAAGTTACTGACCTCAATTTCTCGGGTTTTGAAGTCACTCCAGCAGACTGGGAACGCTTTGTGACTGATTCTCTGAGCTGGCTCGGTCAGTTCGATATGGTCTGTGTCAGCGGCAGTTTACCGTCAGGCGTCAGCCCGGAAGCATTCACCGACTGGATGACTCGCCTGCGTAGTCAGTGTCCTTGCATTATCTTTGATAGTAGCCGCGAAGCATTAGTGGCAGGTTTGAAAGCGGCACCGTGGCTGGTGAAACCTAACCGTCGCGAGCTGGAAATCTGGGCAGGCCGTAAACTGCCTGAAATGAAAGATGTCATTGAAGCTGCACATGCGCTACGTGAACAAGGTATCGCGCATGTCGTCATTTCACTGGGTGCCGAAGGCGCGCTTTGGGTTAATGCCTCCGGCGAATGGATCGCCAAACCACCGTCAGTCGATGTCGTAAGCACTGTTGGCGCAGGGGATTCCATGGTTGGCGGCCTCATTTATGGCTTGCTGATGCGTGAATCCAGTGAACACACACTGCGTCTGGCAACGGCTGTTGCAGCCCTGGCGGTCAGTCAAAGCAATGTGGGTATTACCGATCGTCCGCAGTTGGCCGCAATGATGGCGCGCGTCGACTTACAACCTTTTAACTGACAGCAGGAGAGGCATAATGAAAACGCTGCTGATTATTGACGCTAATCTCGGTCAGGCACGCGCCTATATGGCGAAGACCCTGCTGGGCGCGGCGGCGCGAAAAGCAAAACTGGAAATCATCGACAATCCGAACGACGCTGAAATGGCGATTGTTCTGGGTGATTCCATCCCGAACGACAGCGCGCTGAACGGTAAAAATGTCTGGCTGGGCGATATTTCCCGCGCAGTCGCGCATCCTGAGCTATTCCTGAGTGAAGCCAAAGGCCATGCGAAGCCTTACACTGCGCCGGTCGCTGCGACAGCACCGGTTGTCGCCAGTGGCCCGAAACGCGTGGTTGCGGTGACTGCTTGCCCAACTGGCGTAGCACACACCTTTATGGCGGCTGAAGCCATTGAAACCGAAGCGAAAAAACGTGGCTGGTGGGTGAAAGTTGAAACCCGTGGCTCCGTTGGTGCGGGTAACGCGATCACGCCTGAAGAAGTGGCAGCAGCGGATCTGGTGATTGTGGCAGCAGATATCGAAGTGGATCTGGCGAAATTTGCCGGTAAACCAATGTATCGCACCTCTACCGGTCTGGCGCTGAAGAAAACGGCTCAGGAGCTGGATAAAGCGGTTGCTGAAGCGACGCCTTACGAACCAGCGGGTAAAGCTCAAACGGCGACCACTGAAGGTAAGAAAGAGAGTGCAGGCGCGTATCGTCACCTGCTGACGGGCGTTTCCTACATGCTGCCAATGGTGGTTGCGGGGGGTCTGTGTATCGCGCTTTCCTTTGCTTTTGGTATCGAAGCGTTTAAAGAGCAGGGGACGCTGGCGGCGGCGCTGATGCAGATTGGCGGTGGTTCAGCCTTTGCGCTGATGGTGCCGGTACTGGCGGGTTACATTGCCTTCTCTATTGCCGATCGTCCGGGTCTCACGCCGGGTCTGATTGGCGGTATGCTGGCGGTCAGCACAGGTTCTGGCTTCATTGGCGGGATCATTGCGGGCTTCCTGGCGGGTTACATCGCGAAGTTAATCAGTACGCAACTGAAACTGCCACAGAGTATGGAGGCGCTGAAACCGATTCTGATCATTCCGCTGATTTCCAGTCTGGTGGTCGGTCTGGCGATGATCTACCTGATCGGTAAACCGGTTGCTGGCATCCTCGAAAGTCTGACTCACTGGCTGCAAACCATGGGTACTGCGAATGCGGTTCTGCTGGGCGCGATCCTCGGTGGCATGATGTGTACTGACATGGGCGGTCCGGTAAACAAAGCAGCGTATGCATTCGGTGTGGGTCTGCTGAGTACCCAAACCTATGGCCCGATGGCGGCGATTATGGCGGCAGGTATGGTGCCTCCGCTGGCAATGGGTCTGGCAACAATGGTGGCGCGTCGCAAATTCGACAAAGCGCAGCAGGAAGGCGGTAAAGCGGCTCTGGTACTTGGCCTGTGCTTTATTTCGGAAGGTGCAATTCCGTTTGCTGCCCGTGATCCGATGCGAGTGCTGCCGTGCTGTATCGTTGGTGGGGCGCTGACTGGCGCAATCTCAATGGCGATTGGTGCGAAATTGATGGCACCGCACGGTGGTCTGTTTGTTCTGCTGATCCCAGGCGCCATTACGCCGGTACTGGGTTACCTGGTGGCAATTATTGCTGGTACGCTGGTGGCGGGTTTGGCTTATGCCTTCCTGAAACGTCCGGAAGCGGACGTTATGGCGAAAGCAGCATAATAAAACGTGAACTACAGGGCAGAAATTTTCTGCCCTGTATCATTTGATGAGTGCAAGGTGAGTGATAAATTGTTGACGGCAATTCTATGATTTTGAATGGTTTTATTTTCCAATAGAAAGCTGACACTCTCATCAAACAGTAACGTCATTTCCTCAAGGGCAGATTAATTTCTGCCCTTTTTTATTGTTTCCATTCTGTGCATCACTTCACAATTTCTTCGCTTTTTCTAAAACCGCCAATAATAGCGTTTTGTGAGCCTGTTCAAATCTGCTCATTTTGCCCCTCTGGCGGTAATTTACTTTAAGTAAAACATGCATACTATGAGCACATGTTTAAATATGAACACATGTTTAAACCGTCTTTGCAGTTATCTCTATTCTTGTGGATTGAAAGGGTTGGTAATTTTTTACCAGAGGACGTGCTATGCGCGAAAAGGATTATGTCGTAATTATAGGTTCGGCGAATATTGATGTCGCCGGATATTCACGTGAATCATTAAATTATGCGGATTCCAATCCAGGGAAAATAAAATTTACTCCCGGTGGAGTAGGGCGCAATATCGCACAAAATCTGGCGTTGCTGGGAAACAAAGCCTGGCTACTGAGCGCCGTAGGCAGTGATTTTTATGGTCAATCGCTCCTGACACAAACCAATCACTCCGGTGTTTATGTCGATAAATGCCTTATTGTGCTTGGGGAAAATACATCGAGCTATTTATCATTACTCGATAATACCGGTGAAATGCTGGTTGCTATAAATGACATGAATATTAGTAACTGTATTTCAGCGGAATATCTCGCACAGCACCGTGAATTTATTCAGGGGGCAAAGGTCATTGTCGCAGACTGTAATATCAGTGAAGAGACATTGGTCTGGATTCTGGATAATGCCGCTGGCGTACCGGTATTTGTCGATCCGGTTTCGGCCTGGAAATGCGTCAAAGTACGCGAGCGATTAAGTCAAATTCATACCCTGAAGCCAAACCGTCTTGAAGCGGAAACCCTGAGCGGGATTGCGCTTTCCGGGCGTGAAGATGTAGCAAAGGTTGCCGCCTGGTTCCATCAACATGGCCTGAACCGACTGGTTCTGAGCATGGGTGGTGATGGTGTTTATTATAGTGATATCAGCGGCGAAAGCGGCTGGTCTGCACCGATTAAAACCAATGTCATTAACGTTACCGGAGCGGGCGATGCCATGATGGCGGGACTTGCTTCGTGTTGGGTAGACGGGATGCCGTTTGCCGAATCTGTTCGTTTTGCACAGGGATGTTCGTCAATGGCGCTCTCCTGTGAATACACCAATAACCCTGATTTATCGATTGCCAACGTTATATCGTTAGTGGAGAACGCAGAATGTCTGAATTAAAAATTTCCCCTGAATTATTACAAATTTCCCCGGAAGTGCAGGACGCTTTAAAAAACAAAAAACCGGTTGTGGCGCTGGAATCGACCATTATCTCTCACGGGATGCCGTTCCCGCAAAATGCCCAGACCGCAATTGAAGTTGAAGAAACAATTCGTAAGCAGGGCGCTGTACCAGCCACTATCGCTATTATTGGCGGCGTGATGAAAGTGGGTTTAAGCAAAGAAGAAATTGAATTGCTGGGTCGTGAAGGACATAACGTAACGAAAGTTAGCCGTCGCGATTTACCTTTTGTTGTTGCCGCCGGAAAAAATGGCGCAACCACCGTGGCTTCCACCATGATTATTGCGGCGCTTGCCGGAATTAAAGTATTTGCCACTGGCGGTATTGGCGGTGTTCATCGCGGAGCGGAAAATACCTTCGATATTTCCGCCGATTTACAGGAACTGGCGCACACTAATGTCACCGTAGTTTGTGCCGGAGCAAAATCTATTCTCGATTTAGGCTTAACCACCGAATATTTAGAAACTTTCGGTGTGCCGTTAATTGGCTATCAGACCAAAGCATTACCAGCGTTTTTCTGCCGCACCAGCCCGTTTGAAGTCAGCATCCGTCTCGACAGCGCCAGCGAAATTGCCCGTGCGATGGCGGTGAAATGGCAAAGCGGTCTGAACGGTGGCCTGGTAGTGGCAAACCCAATTCCGGAACAGTTTGCGATGCCGGAAGAAAGTATTAACGCTGCAATTGATCAGGCAGTTGCCGAAGCTGAAGAGCAAGGTGTAATCGGTAAAGAAAGCACGCCGTTCCTGCTGGCACGCGTTGCAGAACTGACCGGTGGCGACAGCCTGAAATCCAACATCCAGTTGGTGTTTAACAACGCCATTCTGGCGAGCGAAATTGCCAAAGAATACCAGCGTCTCGCGGGTTAATTTCTGACGGGCAGAAAGCCGTCGCCCGTACTCATCATACAAACCGAAACCTGGCGCTGGCGCCGGGTTTATGGGCATGAAGGGAAAATCATTATGGATATAATGAGAAGTGTTGTGGGGATGGTGGTGTTACTGGCAATAGCGTTTGTGTTGTCAGTGAATAAAAAGAGCATCAGTTTGCGCACGGTTGGAGCCGCGCTGCTGCTGCAAATCGCCATTGGCGGCATAATGCTCTACTTCCCACCGGGAAAATGGGCTGTAGAGCAGGCGGCATTGGGCGTACATAAAGTCATGTCCTACAGCGATGCGGGTAGCGCCTTTATTTTTGGTTCGCTGGTTGGGCCGAAAATGGATGTCCTGTTTGATGGCGCGGGCTTTATCTTCGCCTTTCGCGTACTTCCGGCGATTATTTTCGTTACTGCGCTCATCAGTCTGCTGTACTACATTGGCGTGATGGGACTCCTGATTCGCATTCTTGGCAGTATTTTCCAGAAAGCCCTCAACATCAGCAAAATAGAATCTTTTGTCGCGGTCACCACCATTTTCCTTGGGCAAAACGAGATCCCGGCGATCGTAAAACCGTTTATTGATCGTATGAATCGCAACGAGTTGTTTACCGCAATTTGTAGCGGCATGGCGTCTATTGCCGGTTCGATGATGATTGGTTACGCCGGAATGGGCGTGCCAATTGACTATCTGTTAGCGGCATCGCTGATGGCGATCCCTGGCGGTATTTTGTTTGCACGTATTCTTAGCCCGGCAACCGAGCCTTCACAGGTGACATTTGAAAATCTGTCGTTCAGCGAAACGCCGCCAAAAAGCTTTATCGAAGCAGCGGCGAATGGTGCGATGACCGGACTGAAAATAGCCGCAGGTGTGGCGACGGTGGTGATGGCGTTTGTGGCGATTATTGCGCTGATTAACGGCATTATCGGCGGAATTGGCGGCTGGTTTGGTTTTGCCAATGCCTCTCTGGAAAGTATTTTTGGCTATGTACTGGCACCGCTGGCGTGGATCATGGGCGTGGACTGGAGTGATGCCAACCTTGCGGGTAGCCTGATTGGGCAGAAACTGGCGATTAACGAATTTGTCGCTTACCTGAGTTTCTCGCCATATTTGCAAACGGGCGGCACGCTGGACGTGAAAACTGTTGCCATTATCTCCTTTGCGCTTTGTGGTTTTGCTAACTTTGGTTCTATCGGTGTTGTCGTTGGGGCGTTCTCGGCTATTTCGCCAAAACGGGCGCCGGAAATCGCCCAGCTTGGTTTACGGGCGCTGGCAGCTGCGACGCTTTCCAACCTGATGAGTGCGACCATTGCCGGGTTCTTTATTGGGCTGGCGTAATGCTCGATTTGTAGGCCGGATAAGACGCATCAATCGTCGCATCCGGTAATCGCGCTATTGCAAATCATTTTTACTGCATCATCCCGGAGAATTTATTCTCCGGGTCCATCTCCAGCGCCAGTCCCAACAACTTCTTTCTATTTTTAATGAGATACCCTTTCTTATTTTTAATTAATAAACCGTCGTGAATGAATTGTGCGAGAACATATAAGAGGTGTCGATAAGAAACGCCTAAATACTCTGCCGCTTGCGTATGCTTTTCGTGATAAAGATCACCTTCCTGCGAGAGTAATATAAATGCTGCCAGGCGATTCACTAATGGAAATGATTGATTCTGAGTTAAAGAAACAATATTGCGATAATTTTTATGACTTAAGGTGACGCAGAGTTTTCGTAAAAATAGCGTGTCGTTTAATAACAACGGGCGGTAATGTTTCATGGGGAGTGCAATACACCAACACTCTTCAATAGCCTGCACCGCACGTGGTTCATGGTCTTTATCGATTAACTCAATCTCGCCAATAAAACAGGGCGCGGCAAAGAAATCAATCAGCGACACGCGCCCATTGGCAAGCGTGGCGTAAAGCCTGGCGCGGCCTCGCGTCAGGTAAAATAGCCAGGACGGCTGTTGCCCTTCCTGCACAATGTAGTCACGCGCTAAAAAATGAAACAGCCGCGTATCGGCTGAAACATCCGTTAAAAAGCACTCATTAAATGCGGACTCACTAATCAGTTGCTGCTTAAGTTCATTATTGTGGATTTCTTTCACGATGTTTATCCGCTATGAGATTTCTCATATTTAGCATACGTACGCTGTTGTTAAGATTCAATCATCGGCCGGTGGAAATTTCTTTGTTGTAGCAAAAAATAACGCAACTGAAACAGAGGAAATAAACAATGGAAAAGAGGAAAATTATTCTGGATTGTGATCCGGGTCATGATGATGCTATTGCCATAATGATGGCCGCGAAACATCCGGCGATTGATTTATTAGGTATCACCATTGTGGCGGGTAATCAGACGCTTGATAAAACATTAATTAATGGTCTGAATGTTTGTCAGAAACTGGAGATTAATGTTCCGGTTTATGCGGGGATGCCGCAGCCAATTATGCGCAAACAAATCGTTGCCGATAATATTCATGGCGAAACCGGTCTGGATGGCCCGGTGTTCGAACCGCTGACCCGCCAGGCTGAAAGCACCCATGCGGTGAAATACATCATTGATACCCTGATGGCAAGCGAAGGCGATATCACTCTGGTGCCGGTGGGGCCGCTGTCAAACATCGCGGTGGCGATGCGTATGCAGCCCGCAATCCTGCCAAAAATCCGTGAAATTGTGCTGATGGGCGGCGCTTATGGTACAGGTAACTTCACGCCGTCTGCCGAGTTCAACATTTTTGCTGATCCAGAAGCGGCACGCGTGGTATTCACCTCCGGCGTTCCGTTGGTGATGATGGGCCTGGATCTCACTAACCAGACCGTGTGTACCCCGGATGTGATTGCGCGGATGGAAAGGGCCGGTGGCCCTGCCGGCGAACTGTTCCGTGACATCATGAATTTCACCCTCAAAACCCAGTTCGAAAACTACGGCCTGGCTGGCGGCCCGGTACATGACGCCACCTGCATAGGTTATCTGATCAACTCTGATGGCATTAAAACCCAGGAAATGTATGTCGAAGTGGACGTTAATAGCGGCCCTTGCTACGGGCGTACCGTCTGCGACGAGCTGGGCGTTCTTGGCAAGCCCGCCAATACCAAAGTCGGCATCACTATTGATACCGACTGGTTCTGGGGATTAGTCGAAGAGTGCGTTCGCGGCTACATCAAAACCCACTAAGTGTTGATAATAAGACCGGATAAGACGCGTCAAGCGTCGCATCCGGCAGCATTGTTACACCATCGGCACTAATGAAAGCGCGTTATCAGCAGACAGGGTAGGGTTATTTATGCTGCCGCTGGCGCGCGAAATTGCCGCGCAGGCCATCGCAAAACGGGCGCTGTCGCGGAAACTGTATCCTTCAAGAAAGCTATATACCAGGCCCGCCATAAAACCATCGTCAGCACCAAAACTATCGACTGTCGTATGCGCTGGCGCGGTCAGCAAAAATTGTTCGCCATCCTTTTCGCTGCAATAAACGGATTCATCGGGCAAATAAACAAACAGTTGCTGAACACCTTGCTGATGCAACGCATTCACTGCGACATTTCGGTCAGCATCGCTGGTGATCGCCTTTCCCCACAAAATTTCCAGCTCCGGTAAAGTGGGTTTCAGGGTGTGAATATGCGCCAGCCAGTGTTTGATTTTGCCCGCTTTGAATTCTGAAACGGTATCGACAAATACCGGAATTTCATCGGCGAGGGTAAAGACCCACTCCAGCGCCTCGGCAGTCAGGTTGCAATCTGCCAGTACTACGCCCGCATGACGAAGTAAATCACGTGACCCGTTCAATAATTGCGGCGTTAACTGTTCCAGCAGATGAGTATCATTAATCGCCAATACGGTTTGTTCGTCTTGATTGGCAATTGCCAGATACGTTGATGTGCTTTGACCATGTAAACGAACGCAGCCAGAGACATTCACTCCAGCACGGCGCGTCTCTTCTAAGAGCATCTCGCCATAAAAATCATTGCCAATCACAGAGAGTAAATGGACGTCGCGGCCTAACAGCGCCAGATTGTGGGCGATATTGCGCCCAACGCCGCCTGCCGAACAATGAATCGTACCGGGATGAGAAGCCGCTTGTGGGTAACGGATATCCGCCATCCCGCGAATATCCATATTGATTGTCCCCACCACGACGCAGTATTCCTGCTCGGTGAGAATGTAACCTTTGCCTTTAATCCGCCCTTTGCGCATTAAATCCATAATATGCGCTGCAACGCGCGAACGGCTAATTTGCAGCATGTCAGCAATTTCATTTTGCTGAATCAGCGGGTTACGCCGTAAAATTGCAAGGATCTCCTTTTCCCGGTTATTCATCTTCAGGCTACCGCTTTTTCAGTTTGTTGTGCTTTTAGCCAGGCGATCTCTTCTGCCCAGATATCCGGGTTGATGGTTTCAAGGATCAGCGGAATGCCGTCGAAACGGTCGTCCTGCATGATCCAGCGGAACGCATCATGACCGATATTGCCTTCACCGAGGCTATGATGGCGGTCAACGCGGCTGCCAAAGGTGCTTTTCGCATCGTTGAGGTGCATCCCGCGCAGATATTTAAAGCCGACAATACGGGCAAAATCTGCGAACGTTTTCTCGCATTCGGCTGGAGTACGCAAATCATACCCGGCTGCAAATGCATGGCAGGTATCAATGCAGACGCCGACGCGGGATTTATCTTCCACGCCGTCGATAATCGCCGCGAGATGTTCGAATTTAAACCCTAAGTTGCTGCCCTGACCGGCGGTATTTTCAATCACCGCTGTCACGCCTTGTGTTTTATCCAGCGCAATATTGATGGATTCGGCAATGCGCGCCAGACAATCCTCTTCTGAAATCTGCATCAGATGGCTGCCTGGGTGGAAGTTGAGCAAAGAAAGTCCCAGTTGTTCGCAACGCTGCATTTCATCTATAAACGCATCGCGTGATTTTTCCAGAGCTTCAGCGACCGGATGACCGAGGTTAATCAGATAACTGTCGTGGGGAAGAATTTGCGCCGACGTGTAGTGATATTTTTCACAGGCGGCTTTGAATTCATCGATGGTTTGCGTCGTGAGCGGTGCGGCACGCCACTGACGTTGATTTTTGGTGAACAAGGCAAACGCGGTAGCGTCGATTTCGGCGGCGCGAATTGCGGCATTTGCCAGACCGCCAGCAGCACTAACGTGCGCTCCAATGTATTTCATATGTGGACTCCTGTTAAACCCGCTGGAGGAAAACGGTAATGATAGCGGGTTAACAGGAGCAAGATGTAGTGGTTTATGCGATGACGCTTTGAATTACATAGTTAATCGCAGCACCACCAACAATCAGCCAGGCAAACAGTACCAGTGCCATCAGCAGAGGTTTCGCCCCGGCTTTTTTCAGCGCGCTGACGTGAGTGGTCAGACCCAGCGCCGCCATCGCCATTGCCAGCAGGAAGGTATCCAGCGTTACCAGCATGTTCACCACGCTCTGCGGTAACAGGTGGAACGAGTTAAAGATGGCAACCACGATGAACAGGATGGCAAACCACGGAATGGTGATTTTGCTTTTCTCGCCGCCATTCGCAGGAGACAGCTGTTTAACACGTGCCGCCAGCAGGATGAGGAACGGAGCCAGCATCATCACGCGCAGCATTTTGGAGATAACTGCTGCGTTCTCAGCTTCCGGGCTGATGGCATGACCAGCTGCCACTACCTGCGCCACTTCGTGCATGGTAGAACCAATGTAGATACCGAACGTTTCCGGGCTAAACCATTGGGTCATCAGCGGATACATTGCCGGGTAGAGGAAAATCGCGATGGTTCCGAAAATAACCACGGTTGCGACAGCCACAGTCACTTTACTGGCTTCTGCTTTCACTACCGGCTCAGTCGCCAGTACCGCCGCAGCACCACAAATACTGCTACCGGCACCGATCAACCAGCTGGTGTGCTTGTCCAGGCCAAACACTTTCTGCCCCAGGAAGCAGGCCAGCAGGAAGGTGCTGGACAGTGTCAACACGTCAATGATGATCCCACTAATACCGACATCGGCAATTTGTGAAAACGTCAAACGGAAACCGTAAAGAATAATACCCAGACGTAGTAAATGTTGCTTGGCAAACAGCACACCGCCGTCACAGCTTTTCCAGATATGCGGATATACTGTGTTGCCTAAAACCATCCCCAACAAGATTGCGAGAGTGAGGGCACTAAACCCGGCACCCGCAACAGCGGGAATGGAACCACCCCACAGGGCGACCCCGGTGATAACTGCACTCAGGGCTAACCCCGGAATGAAATGCCACAGTGTACGATGTTGTTTCTGTAAGGTGATATTCGTCATAACCCTCTCCTTTATCCGGGCATAAGGTTACGACTAACTGGTTTAAAAATAAAATTGATTATATATTTATAATTAATCTTTATAAGTGGTAAGCGACTATGCACATCACCCTCCGGCAGTTGGAAGTTTTTGCAGAAGTATTGAAAAGTGGATCCACCACCCAGGCGTCGGTGATGCTGGCGTTGTCGCAATCAGCAGTGAGCGCGGCGTTGACCGATCTGGAAGGGCAGCTAGGCGTGCAACTGTTTGATCGCGTGGGGAAAAGACTGGTTGTTAATGAACACGGGCGGCTGCTCTATCCGCGTGCGCTGGCGTTGCTGGAACAGGCCGTCGAAATCGAACAACTGTTTCGCGAAGACAACGGCGCGATTCGTGTCTATGCCAGTAGCACCATTGGTAATTACATACTGCCCGCCGTTATCGCCCGTTATCGCCATGATTACCCGCAGTTGCCGATTGAACTTAGCGTTGGTAACAGCCAGGACGTGATGCAGGCAGTGCTGGATTTCCGCGTTGATATTGGCTTTATTGAAGGGCCATGCCACAGCACTGAAATCATTTCTGAGCCGTGGCTGGAAGACGAGCTGGTGGTTTTTGCCGCGCCGACTTCGCCGTTGGCTCGTGGTCCGGTCACCTTAGAACAACTGGCCGCTGCGCCGTGGATCCTGCGCGAACGCGGTTCCGGCACGCGGGAAATTGTCGATTATCTGTTGCTGTCACATTTACCGAAATTTGAGATGGCGATGGAATTAGGTAACTCCGAGGCTATCAAACATGCGGTGCGTCATGGGTTGGGAATTAGTTGCCTGTCGCGACGGGTAATTGAAGATCAATTACAGGCTGGCACATTAAGTGAAGTTGCTGTCCCTCTACCGCGCCTGATGCGTACGTTGTGGCGTATCCATCATCGGCAAAAACACCTTTCCAACGCGCTACGGCGCTTTCTGGACTATTGCGATCCCGCTAATGTGCCGCGTTAAATTGCGGTACAGGAACATGCTGGTGCTGTGTCAATTTCGTGACGCAGCGCCAGCGTCATGCATTCGCCAGAAAAGAGATAGACTGCTTTACTTATAATTCCTGGGCGATCATGAAGGTCTCTTATAAAAGCGCATTTCTACCGGAAGGATTGCAAATCGTCTGCTACAATCGCGCCTCATTTTTAAGATGGATAGCATTTTTGTATGGTTTCCGAAACTAAAACAACAGAAGCGCCGGGCTTACGCCGTGAATTAAAGGCGCGTCACCTGACGATGATTGCCATTGGCGGCTCCATCGGTACGGGTCTTTTTGTTGCCTCTGGCGCAACGATTTCTCAGGCAGGTCCGGGCGGGGCGCTGCTCTCGTATATTTTGATTGGCCTGATGGTCTACTTCCTGATGACCAGTCTTGGCGAACTGGCGGCGTATATGCCGGTTTCTGGTTCGTTTGCGACTTACGGTCAGAACTATGTGGAAGAGGGCTTTGGCTTCGCGCTGGGCTGGAACTACTGGTACAACTGGGCGGTGACTATCGCCGTTGACCTGGTGGCTGCGCAGCTGGTCATGAGCTGGTGGTTCCCGGATGTTCCCGGTTGGATCTGGAGTGCGCTGTTCCTTGGCGTCATTTTCCTGCTGAACTACATTTCGGTCAGAGGCTTTGGTGAAGCGGAGTACTGGTTCTCACTGATCAAAGTCACGACAGTGATTATCTTTATCGTCGTCGGCGTGATGATGATTATCGGTATCTTCAAAGGTGCGCAGCCTGTGGGCTGGAGCAACTGGACGATAGGTGAAGCACCGTTTGCCGGTGGTTTTGCGGCGATGATCGGCGTGGCAATGATTGTTGGTTTCTCCTTCCAGGGAACCGAACTGATTGGTATTGCAGCGGGCGAATCTGAAGATCCTGGGAAAAATATTCCGCGTGCGGTGCGTCAGGTATTCTGGCGAATCCTGCTGTTCTATGTGTTTGCGATTCTGATCATCAGCCTGATCATTCCGTACACCGATCCAAGCCTGCTGCGTAACGATGTGAAAGACATCAGCGTCAGCCCGTTCACGCTGGTGTTCCAGCACGCGGGGCTGCTTTCTGCGGCGGCGGTGATGAACGCGGTCATTCTGACAGCAGTACTGTCGGCGGGTAACTCCGGTATGTACGCGTCTACCCGTATGCTGTACACCCTGGCGTGTGACGGAAAAGCGCCGCGTATTTTCGCCAAACTGTCACGTGGCGGTGTACCGCGTAACGCGCTGTATGCCACGACGGTGATTGCCGGTCTGTGTTTCCTGACCTCCATGTTTGGTAACCAGACGGTGTATTTGTGGCTGCTGAACACCTCCGGGATGACAGGCTTTATCGCCTGGCTGGGGATTGCTATCAGCCACTATCGTTTCCGTCGCGGCTATGTATTGCAGGGACACGACATTAACGACCTGCCGTACCGTTCGGGCTTTTTCCCGTTGGGACCGATCTTCGCTTTCATTCTGTGTCTGATTATTACCCTGGGCCAGAACTACGAGGCGTTCCTGAAAGATACCATCGACTGGGGCGGCGTAGCGGCAACGTATATTGGTATCCCGCTGTTCCTGGCCATCTGGTTTGGTTACAAGTTGATTAAAGGAACCCACTTCGTGCGTTACAGCGAAATGAAGTTCCCGCAGAACGATAAGAAATAAGTTTCCACCCTTCCTTGTTAAGCCCTCTCAACCGAGAGGGCTTTTTCAATTCTATTTCCCTGATAAAACACGAGGATATAAAATTTAATATTTGGATTGATAATTGTTATCGTTTGCATTATCGTTACGCCGAAATCAAAAAAGGCTGACAAATCAGAGACTGTTCAAGCTTTCTGGGATGATCACCTGCATACAAAAAAGTCCACCGCGATGCTGCCGTACGCAAGGGGACGTGAAGAAGATGTGAGCGATAACCCATTTTATTTTCGTAGTTACCTCATGGAGATATGGAATGTTTAGGTTGAACCCTTTCGTACGGGTCGGGCTGTGTTTGTCCGCAATTTCTTGTGCATGGCCTGTGTTGGCGGTTGATGATGATGGCGAGACGATGGTTGTCACAGCATCTTCTGTTGAACAAAACCTTAAAGATGCACCTGCAAGTATCAGCGTCATTACCCAGGAAGACCTGCAGCGTAAACCAGTACAGAATCTGAAGGATGTCCTCAAAGAAGTGCCGGGCGTACAACTGACTAACGAAGGGGATAACCGCAAGGGCGTCAGTATTCGTGGCCTGGACAGCAGCTACACGCTGATTCTCGTCGATGGTAAACGCGTTAACTCCCGCAATGCTGTCTTTCGTCACAATGACTTCGATCTGAACTGGATCCCGGTTGATTCCATCGAACGTATTGAAGTGGTACGTGGCCCGATGTCCTCGTTGTACGGTTCTGATGCGCTCGGCGGCGTGGTCAATATCATCACTAAAAAAATCGGTCAGAAATGGTCGGGCACTGTTACGATCGATACCACCATTCAGGAACATCGCGATCGTGGTGACACATACAATGGTCAGTTCTTCACCAGTGGGCCATTAATTGATGGTGTGCTGGGAATGAAAGCCTACGGCAGCCTGGCTAAACGTGAAAAGGATGACCCGCAAAACTCAACCACCACCGATACCGGAGAGACTCCGCGTATTGAAGGATTCTCCAGCCGCGACGGTAATGTCGAATTTGCCTGGACGCCGAATCAAAATCACGATTTTACCGCCGGTTACGGTTTCGACCGTCAGGATCGTGATTCCGACTCGCTGGACAAAAACCGCCTGGAACGCCAGAACTACTCTGTCAGCCATAATGGTCGCTGGGATTACGGCACCAGCGAACTGAAATACTACGGCGAGAAAGTCGAAAACAAAAACCCTGGCAACAGCAGCCCAATTACCTCTGAAAGCAATACCGTTGATGGCAAATACACGCTGCCGCTGACGGCGATTAATCAGTTTGTCACGGTTGGCGGTGAATGGCGTCACGACAAACTTAGTGATGCAGTAAACCTGACCGGTGGCACCAGTTCCAAAACGTCTGCCAGCCAGTACGCGCTGTTTGTGGAAGATGAATGGCGGATCTTTGAGCCGCTGGCGCTGACGACCGGCGTGCGTATGGACGATCACGAAACTTACGGCGATCACTGGAGCCCGCGTGCCTATCTGGTCTATAACGCTACCGACACCGTTACCGTGAAAGGTGGCTGGGCGACAGCTTTTAAAGCGCCTTCTCTGCTGCAACTTAGCCCTGACTGGACGAGCAATTCCTGCCGTGGCGCATGTAAGATTGTGGGTAGCCCGGATCTGAAACCAGAAACCAGCGAAAGTTGGGAGCTGGGGCTTTACTATATGGGCGAAGATGGTTGGCTGGAAGGGGTTGAATCCAGCGTTACCGTTTTCCGCAACGATGTGAAAGATCGTATTAGCATCAGCCGCACGTCTGACGTTAACGCTGCACCGGGTTACCAGAACTTTGTCGGTTTTGAAACGGGAGCGAACGGGCGACGCATACCGGTATTCAGCTACTACAACGTTAATAAAGCGCGGATTCAGGGCGTGGAAACGGAGTTGAAAATTCCTTTCAATGACGAATGGAAACTGTCACTCAACTACACCTATAACGATGGTCGTGATGTCAGCAATGGCGAAAACAAACCACTTTCCGACCTGCCGTTCCATACCGCTAACGGTACGCTGGACTGGAAACCGCTGGCGCTCGAAGACTGGTCATTCTATGTTTCTGGCCACTATACCGGGCAGAAACGAGCCGACAGCGCGACGGCCAAAACGCCGGGCGGCTATACGATCTGGAATACCGGCGCAGCCTGGCAGTTGACCAAAGACGTCAAACTGCGTGCGGGCGTGCTGAACCTGACTGATAAAGATCTCAGCCGTGATGACTACAGCTATAACGAAGACGGTCGTCGTTACTTTATGGCGGTGGATTATCGCTTCTGATGAGAAGATGCCCGGCGAACCGGGCTAAGTTTTACTTCAGTAAATGCTGCGCATGGAAGCGCAGATGATCCTCTATAAAAGAGGCAATGAAGTAGTAACTGTGGTCATAACCCGGCTGAATACGTAACGTCATTGGCCACGCTTTCTGGCGTGCGGCCTCTGCCAGCACCGCAGGCTGGAGTTGGTCGGCAAGAAACTGATCGCTATCACCCTGATCAATAAGCGTCGGGATCGCATCCTGCGCATTACTGGCGTACATCAGCGCGCAACTGTCCCATTCCTCCCAGTCATTTTTATCCTCGCCCAGATAGGCGCTAAACGCTTTGATTCCCCACGGGACGCTGCACGGATTCACAATCGGCGCAAAGGCAGAAACGCTGGTGTATTTACCTGGGTTTTTCAGCGCCATAATCAGCGCACCGTGACCGCCCATTGAATGACCGCTAATGGCGCAGCGATCGCTGACGTTAAATTGCGACTGAATCAGCGCAGGTAATTCATCACGCAGATAATCATACATCCGATAATGCGCCGACCACGGCGGTTGCGTAGCGTTAAGATAAAACCCTGCGCCCTGGCCTAAATCGTAGCCGTCATCATTGGCAACCTGTTCGCCGCGCGGGCTGGTGTCTGGCATTACCAGTACAATCCCCAGTTCCGCCGCTACGCGCTGGGCACCCGCTTTAGTGGTGAAATTTTCGTCATTACAGGTTAATCCCGAAAGCCAGTACAGCACCGGCGGCGGGGCGTTATCGCGGGGAGGCGGGAGAAAGATGCTGAACGTCATCGGACAGTTTAAGGTACTGGAGTCGTGCCGCCAGCGTTGTTGCCAGCCTTCAAAACAGCGGTGCTCTTCGAGCATTTCCATGCGTGGCTCCTTGTTATGTTGTTTGCAATTTTTTCATCATACCGTTTATTCAGTGTGTTGTGAGTAACTTTCACTTCCGCATATGCATAACGATGTTTTAACATCTACGGCTGAAAGGCAGCGGCAATTACAATAATTATCGCTGTGAATACTGGATTATGTGCGTCACCTCACGCACAATAATCAGGCTGCTAATCAGCTTAATAACTTTGCCCCCACGCAGGGCGGAGGCGTCACACCTGCAGGAGAAAATATAAATGCCATCACTCAGTAAAGAAGCGGCTCTGGTTCATGAAGCGTTGGTTGCGCGAGGACTGGAAACACCGCTACGCCCGCCCGTGCATGAAATGGATAACGAAACGCGCAAAAGCCTTATTGCCGGCCATATGACCGAAATCATGCAGCTACTGAATCTCGACCTGGCTGATGACAGTTTGATGGAAACGCCGCATCGCATCGCCAAAATGTATGTCGATGAAATTTTCTCCGGTCTGGATTACGCCAACTTCCCGAAAATCACCCTCATTGAAAATAAAATGAAGGTCGATGAAATGGTCACCGTGCGCGATATCACTCTGACCAGCACCTGTGAACACCATTTTGTCACTATTGATGGCAAAGCGACGGTGGCCTACATCCCGAAGGATTCGGTGATCGGTCTGTCAAAAATTAACCGTATTGTGCAGTTCTTTGCCCAGCGTCCGCAGGTGCAGGAACGTCTGACCCAGCAAATTCTCATTGCGCTACAAACGCTGCTGGGCACCAATAACGTGGCGGTCTCTATCGATGCGGTGCATTACTGCGTGAAAGCGCGTGGTATCCGCGATGCGACCAGCGCCACGACAACGACCTCCCTCGGTGGTTTGTTCAAATCCAGTCAGAATACACGCCACGAGTTTCTGCGCGCCGTGCGTCATCACAACTGATTAAAAGGCAGGAACCATGGAGCGCAACGTCACGCTCGATTTTGTTCGCGGCGTCGCCATTCTGGGGATCCTGCTTCTTAACATCAGCGCCTTTGGACTTCCAAAGGCGGCTTATCTCAACCCCGCCTGGTACGGCGCTATTACACCGTCTGACGCCTGGACATGGGTATTTCTCGATCTCATCGGGCAGGTGAAATTCCTCACGCTTTTTGCGTTGCTGTTTGGTGCGGGGCTGCAAATGCTGCTGCCGCGTGGCAGACGCTGGATCCAGTCACGGCTCACCCTGTTAGTCTTGTTGGGCTTTATTCACGGCTTGTTATTCTGGGACGGCGATATTCTGCTGGCTTACGGGCTGGTGGGCTTAATCAGTTGGCGGCTGGTGCGCGATGCGCCATCGGTAAAAAGCCTGTTTAATACCGGCGTCATGCTATATCTGGTAGGGCTTGGCGTTTTGCTGTTACTGGGGTTGATTTCCGACAGCCAGACCAGTCGCGCCTGGACGCCGGATGCGTCCGCCATTTTGTATGAAAAATACTGGAAACTTCACGGCGGCGTGGAAGCCATCAGTAACCGTGCCGATGGCGTAGGGAACAGTTTACTGGCACTGGGTGCGCAGTATGGCTGGCAACTGGCGGGGATGATGTTAATTGGCGCGGCATTGATGCGTAGCGGTTGGCTGAAAGGGCAGTACAGCTTGCGCCACTATCGCCGTACCGGTTTTGTGCTGGTGGCGATTGGGCTGATGATTAACCTTCCTGCTATCGCACTACAATGGCGACTGGACTGGGCGTATCGCTGGTGCGCCTTCTTACTTCAGATGCCGCGTGAACTGAGTGCGCCATTTCAGGCGATGGGTTATGCGTCGTTGCTGTTCGGCTACTGGCCGCAATTAAGCCGTTTTAAGCTGGTGCTGGCGATCGCCTGCGTCGGACGGATGGCGCTGACCAACTACCTGTTACAAACGCTGATTTGTACCACACTATTTTACCACTTCGGTTTGTTTATGCAGTTTGACCGTCTGGAATTGCTGGCGTTTGTTATTCCGGTATGGCTGGCGAATATCCTTTTCTCTGTTATCTGGCTACGTTACTTCCGTCAGGGGCCGATAGAATGGCTCTGGCGTCAGCTCACCCTCCGTGCTGCGGGACCTGCATTGTCCAAAACATCAAGATAACGATCTTGATCACATTCATTAACAAAACGGCTGTAATCGTTTCCATTGCTGTGACTCGATTCACGAAGTCCTGTATTCAGTGCTGACAAAATAGCCGCCAGCAAGCAGTAACCTACTGCAATCTCACAACAGGTAGTGAATATGATCACCATTCGTGATGTAGCGCGTCAGGCTGGCGTCTCTGTGGCAACGGTTTCCCGAGTGCTCAATAACAGCACGCTGGTAAGTGCAGAAACGCGTGAAGCGGTAATGAAAGCCGTAAGCGAACTGGATTACCGACCAAACGCCAATGCCCAGGCGCTGGCAACTCAGGTGAGCGATACCGTTGGCGTGGTGGTGATGGACGTTTCTGATGCGTTTTTTGGCGCACTGGTGAAAGCCGTCGATCTCGTCGCCCAACAGCATCAGAAATATGTGTTGATTGGCAACAGCTATCATGAAGCGGAAAAAGAGCGTCACGCCATCGAGGTGTTAATTCGCCAGCGTTGTAATGCGTTGATTGTTCATTCGAAAGCGTTAAGCGACGACGAACTGGCGCAGTTTATGGACAACATTCCCGGTATGGTGCTGATCAATCGCGTTGTACCGGGTTACGCCCATCGTTGCGTTTGCCTGGATAATCTCAGCGGTGCCCGAATGGCGACGCGTATGTTGCTGAATAACGGTCATCAACGCATCGGTTATCTTTCTTCCAGCCACGGCATTGAAGATGATGCAATGCGCAAAGCCGGCTGGATGAGTGCGCTGAAAGAGCAGGATATTGTTCCGCCGGAAAGCTGGATTGGCACCGGCACGCCGGACATGCCCGGCGGTGAGACGGCAATGGTCGAGCTGCTGGGACGCAATCTGCAACTTACTGCTGTGTTTGCTTATAACGACAATATGGCCGCTGGCGCACTGACGGCATTAAAAGATAATGGCATTGCGATTCCGTTACATCTCTCAATTATCGGTTTCGATGATATCCCCATCGCCCGTTACACCGACCCGCAATTAACGACCGTGCGTTATCCCATTGCTTCGATGGCAAAATTAGCTACTGAACTGGCCTTGCAGGGCGCAGCAGGCAACATTGATCCGCGAGCCAGCCACTGTTTTATGCCGACGTTAGTGCGTCGGCATTCTGTCGCAACACGCCAGAATGCGGCGGCGATCACTAACTCAACAAATCAGGCGATGTAACCGCTTTCAATCTGTGAGTGATTTCACAGTATATTAACAATGCGATAGCTATGATTGCACCGTTTTAACGTTGTAACCTATATGTAACAGTGAATAATCACTTTTATCGAGGTTATAGCGTCATAACAACAATTAAAGTCGTTTTCTGGAGCGTTACCGGGCATGGAAGAACGAATTTTAAAACGTGAGTTTCGGCGTTCAGTAACACTTCATTAACTATACTGCCCCGCCGAGCATTTATCTCAAGCACTACCCTGCATAAGAAAAACCGGAGATACCATGAATAAGAAGGTGTTAACCCTGTCTGCTGTGATGGCCAGCATGTTATTCGGTGGCGCTGCACACGCTGCAGATACCCGTATTGGTGTGACGATTTATAAATACGACGATAACTTTATGTCCGTGGTGCGTAAGGCTATCGAACAAGATGCGAAAGCCGCGCCAGACGTCCAGCTGCTGATGAATGATTCACAGAATGACCAGTCCAAGCAGAACGATCAGATTGACGTGCTGTTGGCGAAAGGGGTGAAGGCGCTGGCAATCAACCTGGTTGACCCGGCTGCTGCGGGTACGGTGATTGAGAAAGCGCGTGGGCAAAACGTGCCGGTGGTTTTCTTTAACAAAGAACCTTCCCGTAAGGCGCTGGATAGCTATGACAAAGCCTACTACGTAGGCACTGACTCCAAAGAGTCCGGCATTATTCAGGGCGATTTGATTGCTAAACACTGGGCGGCGAATCAGGGTTGGGATCTTAACAAAGACGGTCAGATTCAGTTCGTACTGCTGAAAGGTGAACCGGGCCATCCGGATGCAGAAGCGCGTACTACCTACGTGATAAAAGAACTGAACGATAAAGGTATCAAAACCGAGCAGTTACAATTAGATACCGCTATGTGGGACACCGCTCAGGCGAAAGATAAGATGGATGCGTGGCTGTCTGGCCCGAACGCCAACAAAATCGAAGTGGTTATTGCCAACAACGATGCGATGGCAATGGGCGCGGTAGAAGCACTGAAAGCGCACAACAAGTCCAGCATTCCGGTGTTTGGCGTCGATGCGCTGCCAGAAGCTCTGGCACTGGTGAAATCCGGTGCACTGGCGGGCACGGTGCTGAACGATGCTAACAACCAGGCGAAAGCGACCTTTGATCTGGCGAAAAACCTGGCCGATGGCAAAGGTGCGGCTGATGGCACCAACTGGAAAATCGACAATAAAGTTGTCCGCGTTCCTTATGTCGGCGTAGATAAAGACAACCTGGCTGAATTCAGCAAGAAATAAGACTGATTGGGCGCAGTCGTTTACTGCGCCCTTATTGTATGGCCAACAAGGTAAAATTATATGGTCAGCTCAACGACTCCGTCTTCCGGGGAATACTTGTTGGAAATGAGCGGTATCAACAAGTCTTTTCCCGGTGTTAAGGCACTTGATAACGTTAATTTAAAAATCCGGCCACATTCTATCCATGCATTAATGGGAGAAAACGGCGCAGGAAAATCAACATTATTAAAATGCCTGTTTGGTATTTATCAAAAAGACTCCGGCACCATTTTATTCCAGGGTAAAGAGATCGATTTTCATTCTGCCAAAGAAGCACTGGAAAATGGGATTTCGATGGTACACCAGGAGTTAAACCTGGTATTACAACGTTCGGTGATGGACAACATGTGGCTGGGGCGATATCCCACCAAAGGCATGTTTGTCGATCAGGACAAAATGTACTGTGAAACCAAAGCGATTTTTGATGAACTGGATATTGATATCGATCCGCGTGCGCGGGTCGGGACATTATCTGTTTCGCAAATGCAAATGATCGAAATCGCCAAAGCGTTTTCCTATAACGCAAAAATTGTGATTATGGATGAACCGACTTCTTCGTTAACCGAAAAAGAGGTCAATCATCTGTTCACTATTATTCGTAAATTAAAAGAGCGCGGCTGCGGTATTGTTTATATCTCGCATAAAATGGAAGAAATTTTCCAGTTATGTGATGAAGTCACCGTATTGCGTGACGGTCAGTGGATCGCCACCGAACCGCTGGCAGGGCTGACGATGGACAAGATCATCGCCATGATGGTTGGGCGTTCTCTTAACCAGCGTTTCCCGGACAAACAAAACACGCCAGGCGAAGTGATTCTGGAAGTGCGTAACCTGACGTCGCTGCGCCAGCCGTCGATTCGCGATGTCTCGTTTGATCTGCATAAAGGGGAGATCCTCGGTATTGCCGGTCTGGTGGGGGCGAAACGTACTGATATCGTTGAGACGTTATTTGGTATTCGCGAGAAGTCGGCTGGCACCATTACGCTGCATGGCAAAAAGATCAATAACCATAACGCCAACGAAGCTATTAACCACGGATTTGCACTGGTCACTGAAGAGCGCCGCTCAACGGGAATTTATGCCTATCTGGATATCGGTTTTAACTCGTTAATTTCCAATATTCGCAACTACAAAAATAAAGTTGGTTTACTGGATAACTCGCGGATGAAAAGCGATACCCAGTGGGTGATTGATTCGATGCGGGTAAAAACACCGGGGCATCGGACGCAAATTGGTTCACTTTCCGGCGGTAATCAGCAAAAGGTGATCATTGGTCGCTGGCTGCTAACGCAACCAGAAATATTAATGCTCGATGAACCGACGCGCGGTATTGATGTTGGGGCGAAGTTTGAAATTTATCAGTTAATTGCCGAACTGGCGAAGAAAGGCAAGGGGATTATTATTATCTCCTCCGAAATGCCAGAGTTGTTAGGGATAACAGACCGTATTCTGGTGATGAGCAATGGTCTCGTTTCTGGAATTGTCGATACAAAAACAACAACGCAAAACGAAATTCTGCGTCTTGCGTCTTTGCACCTTTAAGATTAGGGGCTTCCTATGAGTGCGTTAAATAAGAAAAGTTTTCTTACTTACCTGAAAGAGGGCGGTATTTACGTCGTTCTTTTAGTTTTGCTGGCGATTATAATTTTCCAGGATCCTACTTTTTTAAGTCTGTTGAACTTAAGTAATATTCTCACCCAGTCATCGGTACGTATTATTATCGCGCTTGGCGTGGCAGGATTAATTGTCACCCAGGGAACTGATCTTTCTGCCGGGCGCCAGGTAGGGCTGGCAGCGGTGGTAGCCGCGACGTTATTGCAGTCGATGGAAAACGCCAACAAAGTGTTCCCGGAAATGGCGACGATGCCGATTGCACTGGTTATTCTGATTGTCTGTGCCATTGGCGCAGTTATCGGTTTAATCAACGGCCTGATTATCGCTTATCTCAACGTAACGCCGTTCATTACCACGCTCGGCACGATGATTATCGTCTACGGCATCAACTCGCTCTATTATGACTTTGTGGGTGCGTCGCCAATTTCTGGTTTTGACAGCGGTTTCTCCACCTTTGCTCAGGGCTTTGTCGCGCTGGGGAGTTTCCGTCTCTCTTACATTACCTTCTACGCGCTGATTGCCGTGGCGTTCGTTTGGGTACTGTGGAACAAAACCCGCTTCGGTAAGAACATTTTTGCTATCGGTGGTAACCCGGAAGCGGCGAAAGTTTCTGGTGTCAACGTCGGCCTGAACCTGCTGATGATTTATGCGCTGTCTGGCGTGTTCTATGCCTTCGGCGGGATGTTAGAAGCCGGACGTATCGGCTCTGCGACTAACAACCTTGGCTTTATGTATGAGCTGGACGCCATCGCGGCGTGCGTGGTGGGCGGCGTATCGTTCAGCGGCGGTGTGGGGACGGTCATTGGCGTGGTGACCGGGGTAATTATCTTTACGGTCATCAACTATGGCCTGACGTACATCGGCGTAAATCCGTACTGGCAGTACATCATCAAAGGGGCGATTATTATCTTCGCCGTGGCGCTGGATTCACTGAAATACGCGCGTAAGAAGTGATATGAATGTAGGGATTGCCGGATAAGACGTTGGCGCGTTTTATCCGGCCTACAATGGGCTCAATATACTGATTTGTGTGGTTTTTGTAGGCCGGATAAGGCGTTTACGCCGCATCCGGCGACAGGAGCTAAATGCCGGATGCGATGCTGGTTCTACAACGTTACCGGGTGTTCTTTCTCTCCTTTTTTAAACTTCACTTCCCCGAGATCAATGCACCCCACCGGACAGACATGACCGCAAAGCAAACAACCGACGCATTTTTCGGTATTGCAGTGCGGCGTGCGCGATTTCTCATCCCATTCCATCGCCTGATGCCCACCGTCGTAGCAGGAAATATAACAGCGCCCACAGCCGACACATTTATCAAGATTAATATGGGGATAGACGATATAACTGCGGTCTAAATCTTCCGCCGGGACAATATTATGATTCGCCAGGCCAACCATCTCCTGCAACGAATCAAATCCCTGATCGGCAAGATAATGTGACAACCCGCTCGCCATATCTTCCACAATGCGATAACCGTACTGCATGATGCCAGTGGTCACCTGTAACGTTGCCGCACCGAGTAATAAAAATTCCGCTGCATCTTCCCAGGTCTCAATACCACCGATACCGCTAATCGGGAAATCACGCAGTTCCGGATGGGTGCGCATTTGCTGAATAAAGCGCAGGGCGATCGGTTTCACCGCTTTACCGGAATAACCGGAAATACTCGATTTACCGTTAACGATCGGCATACCAATTTTCTGATTAAGATCGATATTGGTGATGGATTTGACGGTGTTAATCGCCGCAATGCCATCTGCGCCACCACGCTTCGCCGCCAGCGCCACTTCGCACATATCACCGATATTCGGCGTCATCTTCGCCAGCATCGGCAAAGTGGAACCGCGTTTCACCGCACGACAATATTTTTCTACCAGTTCCGGACTTTGCCCGACATCGCTCCCCATCGCATGAGAGGTCATCTGCGGGCAGGAGAAATTACATTCGATCATATCGGCGCCTGCTTTTTGCACCAGACGCGCCAGATCCTCCCATTGTTGCTCATTTTCCCCCATGATCGAGGCGATCAGCACCTTGTCAGGGTAATCTTCTTTCAACCGACGCAAAGCGGCCAGATTCTCCTCCAGGGGATGTTCGGCAATCTGCTCCATATTTTTGAAGCCAATAAAACCGGTATCTTCTTTCACCAGATGATCAAAACGCGGCGAAACTTCGTTGGCGATAAAAAAGCCGATCGTTTTGAACACCACGCCGCCCCAGCCTGTGTCGTAGGCTTTGGCGCACATCTCGTAGCAGTTGCCTACCGGCGAAGAAGAAAGGCAGAACGGGTTGGGAAACTTCACGCCGCAAAAGGTAATAGAAAGATCTTTCGTTAACATGAGCAAGCTCCCTCTAAATAGTGATGAATCGCCTCGGCGGCTTCTTTCCCGGTCTTCACGGCATAAACCACGGTTTTGTCGCCCTCAACAATATCGCCAGCGGCAAACAGTTGTGGGTCGCGAGTCTGGTAATTTTTCGTTTCGATGATGTTGCGCTTCGGCTCCAGCGCCGCAAAAGCGGTAAGTTCGGCATGTTGACCGACGGCGAGAATAATTTTGTCCGCTGCCATTGTCAGTTCGCCCGGCAAACGAACATGTTTAAAGGTAACTTTATTGCCCTCTACCGCCACTGGCGTAAAGCCATCAATAATCGATACCCCCAATTTCTGGGTGCTGGTGAACTCTTTCTTGCTTGCCGGAAATTCATCTAACTCTTCGCGCGCCACACAGGTCACCGCCTGGCAGCCGAGAACTTTCAGCGTGCTGGCAACGTCCATCGCGACATCGCCCCCGCCAATAATTAATGCGCTTTGCGGGATGCGGATATCGCCTTGTGCCTGACGCGCGCGTTGCAGGAAATCGACGGCGATCTCAACGTCGCTATGCTCAAACAGCGGCAGCCGAGAACCGCTCGATAACCCCACGGTGACCAGCACTGCGCGGTTTTCTGCTTTCAGTTGTTCCAGCGAAAGCGTTTTGCCAATTTCACAGTTGCACTTAATGGTCACCCCCATTTTTTCGATGCGAGCGATTTCCGCATCCAGCACCGACTGCGGCAAACGAAATTGCGGAATACCGTTACACAACCAGCCACCGGGTTGCGCTCCTTTTTCATAAATTGTGACGTCGTAACCCAGATTGGTCAGCGTCACGCTGGCTTGTAATCCGGCTGGGCCTGCACCAATAATCGCGACTTTACCGCGCGTCTTGCTGCCCGGTTGATAAATCTCCATTCCGGTTTGTTGTTCAAAATCAGTAACAAAACGTTGTAAGCGACCAATATCAATGGGGTCATCGACACCCGCACGGGTACAACCGCTCTGGCATAATTTTTCCGTAGGGCACACTCTGGCGCAAACGGCACCGAGGGCATTATTTTCGCGAATTGTCTCGGCAGCGCCTTTAAAATTACGAAAATAGATTGAGCGAATAAATTTCCCCGGATCGGTTTGCGCCGGGCAAGCCTGGCTGCAGGGCGCGTCGTGACATAATAAACAGCGGGAGGCTTCTTTAATCGCCAGTAAAGGCGTAAAAGCCGGAGTGAGTTCATCCAGATAATTTTGTTGCGGCATGTGATCTTCCTTAATGCTATGGGTAATTAAGGCGAACGCCTGTTTTACCCGCAATACTTCAAGTGGCATGTGCTGCGACATCGCACCTTTCTGCAACTCAAATTATTTTGGGTAAATATAACGTACTAATATTAAGGCTAAGCGTGCGGGGGAATTTAAACTGTGAAAAGATTCACAAATAGCTGCGGTTCAGAATGTTATATCCGCAGCCTGGTGGGTGAACTAATAATTATTCTCAATAATTAGCAAGAGGAAGAAATAATATTATCGGTAAAAAATAAGATAAATAATCATGCCGATGGATAAAAGTCCGAAGCCGCTATATGCCACTATATAAGCGAAGAAGAGTCCGGGATTTTTGTCACGCCAGACATACACTGGTTCCAGGGAATTTTTAACCCGTTTATCAATTGCGCCAGCACGCCAGCCTTTCCAGGCTTCGCGAAAACAAAATACAGGGATCAGGAAAAAAACGGCAATGACAAAAAACTGCTGAACATCCATAACTACTTTCCTTGTTTCTTTTCTAATTCAAGTAATTGTTCGGGGGTAACGGCCGGATACCCCTGCGCATCTTCCGGCACCTGGTGCATTGCCGGAATAGGAACCAGAGGACCTAAAAAGCGTGGCTCACGTTTAAAGATATAAAGATCAGCCAGAGCGCCGAAACGAGCGGCAAATTCACGAATACGTACCGACCACATATCTTTGGGTGATGGTACGGCATAACACTGTGCCTGAATACCCATGTGCAGAGCGATAAATAATGCCCGTTCACAGTGGAAACGCTGAGTGATAATAATGAAGTCGTTAGTATCGAAGACTTTGCGCGTGCGTACGATAGAGTCGAGAGTTCGAAAACCTGCGTAGTCGAGAACAATATCAGCTGGATCGACACCAGCGGCAATTAAATCTTTGCGCATGGTCATCGGTTCGTTATAACTCTGCAACGCGTTATCGCCGCTAAGTAATAGATAATTCACCTTACCGCTGTTATAGGCATTTATTGCCCCCTGAATACGGTAGCGGTAATACTGATTAATCACCCCGGTGCGATAATACTTCGCGGTGCCAAGTACCACGCCGACCTGGCGGTAGGGGAGATCCTGTAACTCGTCGTAGATATAAGGCGCAGTTTTCCAGCTCATCCAGCGATCGAGGCCGAGCACAGTCAACAGCAGCAAGCCGATCAGGACTAACAGGCTGTAAAACACGCGCTTTAACATGCAGAAAACTCGATCTTGGGGAATTTCAATCAGGCTACTTTACCTGCGGGCTTTGCGCAAGAAACGGCAAACTGTTTGCCGGGATTTTCGACACCAGGATAAGTTGGCAAGCCTGATGCGACGCTTATCAGTGTGCCAGGGCTGTAGGCCGGACAAGGCGTTCACGCCGCATCCGGCACCAGGCTTAAGCGAGAAGAACGCGGTCGATATTGTTGCAGCCGAGAGCTTTAAGCGTTGCGGAGGTTGCATCCCACTGAATCAGCGGCGCATCGGCTTTTTCTGCCAGAATCGCGCGCTGAATATCCGGGTAATCATACCCCTTGAGATTCAACAGAATTAACGCTCCTTGTAATGGCGGCAGAGTCGGGTTGAATGCCGCGTTTTCAGCGTAGCTACCGCTGAAAATACGACCGTCTTTACATTCCAGCGCCACGCCGCTTGGGGACTTGCTGTAAGGCATGTGTGAACGGTTTGCCGCTGCGATCGCCGCCTGAGAAAGCGCATCGCCGGTCAGTGCAAAGCCGTGATCCTGCTCGTCCATCAGCAGCGTTTTAATCTCCAGATCTTTCGGCCCAAAAGCATCCGGCAGATAGTCACGCAGCGCGTGCGCTTCGCGACCCGGTAGATGAATACGCAGATCCAGACCGCTATTCAGTTCATTCATAAACTGACGGCAGTGACCGCAAGGCGTGTAGTTAACGGTGATAGCGGCGAGTGCTTTCTCACCGCTCAACCAGGCGTGGCTGATAGCACTTTGTTCGGCATGAACGGTTTGCTGCATTGTCGCGCCAATAAATTCCATATTGGCACCAAAATACCAGGTTCCACTCACGCCGCGCGCAATAGCGCCAACATTAAAATTCGACAATGGCGTGCGGGCACAGGCCGCCGCCAGCGGCAGCAGTGCGAAAGCCAGCGCGTCTTCGTCCAGCCCCGTTGCGCTCTTCAGCGAAGAGACCTGCTCTTTGGTCAACAACGCAGGAAAATACTTGTCTGCCAGAATGGGTTCCAGTGCAGATTGCAAGTTATCCGCAAGTTGGGCAAAAGCAGTTTGAAAACGTGGATGCATGGCGTTGCCTCATAATCATGTAATGGGATAACAGTTTACGAACCCGTTATGCCTTTATATGTGATCTGAATCTCATTAATTATGCAACGCGTGAAACTTACATCAAAAATGCGCGACGCATCGCAAAATTTTAGCCCATTACAGCCAGAATAATCGGGAAAAGGAACGGTGCGATCAGCGAGGTAATAATCCCGCACAGCACCAGTGCCAGCGAACTAAATGCGCCTTCCTGATAATCCAGCTCGGCACAGCGCGCCGTACCGAGGGCGTGAGAGGCCGTTCCCATCGCCAGACCGCGCGCCGCTTTGGTGCGAATACGCATCGCATTAAGCAACGTATGACCAAACACCGCGCCCAGAATACCGACGAAAATGACGCAAACTGCGCTAATTGCAGGGATACCGCCAATACTGCCGCCAACCGCCATCGCAATTGGCGTAGTCACCGACTTCGGCAAGATTGACGCGGCGATTTCTGGTGAAGCACCCATCAACAATGCCACGGAAGTCCCTGTCACCATCGCGACCACGCTACCGATAAAACAAATGGTGATGATCGATTTCCAGCGCGCGCGGATCTGATGCAGCTGTTCATATAAAGGATAGGCCAGCGCCACCACCGCCGGTTGCAGCAGATCGTTTAAAACCTCACTACCTTTAAAATAGTTGTCGTAAGAGATGCCGGTCAGCATTAAAAAAGGAATGATCACCACCATTGCCACCAGCAACGGATTGAGCAATGGAAATTTATACCGCGCTGCCAGTTTGCGGGCGGCAAAAAAGACAATCAATGTCAGCGGTAATGACCACCAGATATTCGCCATCATTTCTCTGATCCTTTCTGACCTATGACTTTACGTTCACCGTGTACCAGGTGCGAACTCCAGCTCACCACCAGAAAAACCACCAGCGTACTAATGGCACAGGAAACCACTACCGGGCCAAACTGTGCGCGCAGCAAATCAAAATATTGCATGACGCCTACGCCAATCGGCACAAACAATAGCGCCATATAGCGAATCAGTACGTAGCACCCCGGATTGACCCACTTCGCCGGAAGAATTTGCAAGGCCAGCAGGACAAACAGGATCAGCATCCCGATGATGCTGCCCGGAATGGTTACCGGTAGCAGGGAAGCAATGAAAATACCTGCATACAGGCAGGCATAAATCAGGACAAAAGCGCGTAAATATTGCCAGATAATGTTCAGTGTCTTACTCATGATCAACACCCCAGATGAGATGGATTCATCATACAATTAATCTGTAAAACGTGCTACCGATCACATCATGAAATCTGAGCATAGTTGAATTACAGGAGACGAATATCGGGCAAGCGCCCAATTCAGTGGTCTAATTCTGGTTCAAAAAGTGCAGGAACCGACTTAGCGCACGGGAGGGCGTTTCGTTATTACGCCAGAACACGCCGACGCTGCCTTTCTGTTCTATCTTCGGCAGGTTCAGGATCACCAGTTGCCCCTGACTGGCATAGCGTTGCGCCAGACGTAAAGAGAGTATAGAAATCATGTCGCTGCTTTGGAGCAGATTGGTGCTGACGTTCATTGACGCCGATTCAATGGTGTTTTCTGGCAGCATCACGCCATGTTCTACCAGCGCATTATCAATACTGAGACGAATAGGTGTCCCGGTTGGCCAGACTATCCAGCGCCAGTTAGCCAGATCATCCCAGCCAAGAGCGGCATATTTCGCCAGTGGATGGTTTGGGCGAGCGACAAAGCACACTGGCTCGGTGTAGAGCACCTGATAATTTAGCGGCAGTTGCAGTGCACGACCACCAATACGACCAACCACTACATCCACAGAACCTGCCAGCAGGTCTTGCAGTAATGGCGTCATCACCTTCTCTTCGATATTCAGGTGCAGCGTCGGCATCTCTTTTAGCAAATGCAAAATTGCCTGGGATACGCAGTCAGTGGCGACAGGAGAACAACCTATTTTCAGACTGCCGACCAGCCCGCCTTGTTTAAAGCGCGCCAGTTCATGTTGCGATCGCTCCATGTCATTGATTAATCGTTGGGCATGTTGCAATAACAATTTGCCACCTTCGGTCGGACGTAGCCCTTTGCTGTGCCGCTCAAAGAGTGTGAGGCCGATCTCATCTTCGAGTTGTGACAGCCATTTCGACAGCGCAGGCTGAGTGATATTCATCATCCGTGCCACATGGGTCAGATTACCCTGTTCGCCCAGCGCCACCAGCATTTGCAGGTGATGAAGTTTTAATTTCTGCGCCCAGTTTGCCATTTGCCATAACCTCCAGGTTATCTCTCTGCCGAAAATGCCATTGTACATTTCATCTCTTTAATCACAATATCGCAACATATACAAAACAATAGAAACATCTACCTTACCTGCACTGAGGCATTCACTATGACTCAACGACGTGATTTACAAGCACTGATCGATGCCGCTCCGGTCGGCAAGATGCAGTGGCGCGTTATCATCTGCTGTTTTCTGGTGGTAATGCTCGATGGTTTTGACACGGCGGCTATCGGCTTTATCGCTCCCGATATTCGTACTCACTGGCAACTCTCCGCAGGCGATCTCGCGCCGCTGTTTGGCGCGGGTCTGTTGGGATTAACCGCAGGCGCGCTGCTTTGCGGCCCGTTGTCCGATCGCTTTGGTCGTAAACGGGTCATTGAGTTGTGCGTCTTTTTATTTGGTGCGTTAAGTCTTGCCTCTGCTTTTTCACCAGATCTGCAAACACTGGTAATCCTGCGCTTTCTCACTGGGTTAGGTCTTGGCGGCGCAATGCCGAATACCATCACCATGACGTCGGAATATCTGCCAGCTCGTCGTCGAGGCGCGCTGGTAACGCTGATGTTTTGCGGTTTCACGCTGGGGTCAGCCTTTGGCGGGATTGTCAGCGCGCAACTGGTGCCGGTGATTGGCTGGCACGGCATTCTGGTGCTGGGAGGCGTATTACCGCTGATTTTATTTGTCGCGCTGGTGGTGGTTTTGCCGGAATCGCCACGCTGGCAGGTGCGTCGCCAGTTACCGCAGGCGGTAATTGCAAAAACCGTGAGTGCCATGACTCGCGAGCGTTATGTCGATACCCACTTTTATCTCAATGAACCAGCCGCTATTGCCAAAGGCAGCATTCGCCAGTTGTTTGCCGGGCGTCAGTTAACCATCACGTTGATGCTGTGGGTCGTTTTCTTCATGAGCCTGCTGATCATTTACCTGCTCTCAAGCTGGATGCCGACGTTGCTTAACCATCGTGGTATCGACCTGCAACATGCGTCCTGGGTTACCGCCGCATTCCAGATTGGCGGCACGTTGGGCGCGCTGGCGCTGGGCGTACTGATGGATAAATTCAATCCTTTCCGCGTGTTGGCGCTGAGCTATGCCATAGGCGTTGTATGCATCGTGATGATTGGCTTAAGTCAGGACGGATTATGGCTGATGGCACTGGCTGTCTTTGGCACTGGCATTGGTATCAGCGGATCGCAAGTGGGGCTGAACGCGCTGACCGCCACGCTCTACCCGACACAAAGTCGCGCCACGGGCGTGAGCTGGTCAAACGCCGTCGGCCGCTGCGGCGCGATTGTCGGTTCGCTTTCTGGCGGCGTGATGATGGCGATGAATTTCTCTTTCGACACTCTGTTTTTCATTATCGCTGTGCCTGCGGCGATCAGTGCGGTGATGTTAACGCTGCTGATTACCGTCGTTCGCCAGTCGACCTCTGTCCCTGACTCACTGCCTCGCGCAGGCGTTGTGAACGAATAAGGAGCATCTCAATGACTGATAACAATCAAAATAGCCGCGAGCAATTTTATCAACACATTTCCGGGCAAAACCTGACCCCGCTGTGGGAGTCGTTGCACCATCTGGTGCCGAAAACGCCCAACGCTAATTGCGCGCCAGCGTACTGGAATTATCAGGAGATCCGCCCGTTGTTGCTGGAAAGTGGCAGCCTGATTGGCGCGAAAGAGGCGGTGCGTCGCGTACTGGTGCTGGAAAACCCGGCGCTGCGCGGTCAGTCCTCTATTACCGCCACCTTGTATGCCGGTTTGCAACTGATCATGCCAGGCGAAGTGGCACCAAGCCATCGTCATAACCAGTCGGCGCTGCGTTTTATTGTTGAAGGTAAAGGCGCATTTACCGCCGTTGATGGCGAACGCACGCCAATGAATGAGGGCGATTTTATCCTGACCCCGCAGTGGCGCTGGCACGATCACGGTAATCCTGGCGACGAACCGGTTATCTGGCTTGATGGACTGGATCTGCCATTAGTGAACACTCTGGGCTGCGGTTTTGCCGAAGATTATCCGGAAGAGCAACAACCGGTAACGCGCAAAGAGGGGGATTATCTGCCGCGTTATGCCGCCAATATGTTGCCGCTGCGCCATCAGACGGGGAACTCCTCGCCGATCTTTAACTACCGTTATGACCGCAGCCGCGAAGTGCTGCACGATTTAACCCGGCTGGGCGATGCCGATGAGTGGGATGGCTACAAAATGCGCTACGTCAACCCGGTCACTGGCGGGTATCCGATGCCGTCGATGGGCGCTTTCCTGCAACTGTTGCCGAAAGGGTTCGCCTCCCGCGTGGCGCGCACAACTGACAGCACCATCTACCACGTGGTGGAAGGCGGCGGGCTGGTCACTATCGGCAATGAAACCTTCACCTTTAGTGCAAAAGATATCTTCGTGGTGCCGACCTGGCACGGCGTGTCATTCCAGACCACGCAAGATACCGTTTTATTTAGTTTTTCGGACAGACCGGTACAAGAAGCCCTGGGGCTGTTCCGCGAAGCGCGTTATTAATTTGGGAGAGAAAAAATGACTCAATATGTATTCGAACCGCAAGCGCCCGTTACCGTACCGGTTGTTGGCAGTGATGAACAATTCCCTGTGCGTCGCGTTTACTGCGTCGGACGTAACTATGCTGCCCACGCCCGCGAAATGGGCTTCGATCCGGATCGTGAACCGCCATTCTTCTTCTGCAAACCAGCGGATGCCGTTGTTCCGGTTGCCGCAGGCGAAACGCTGGCGCTGCCGTATCCGGCACAGACTGATAACTACCATTATGAAATTGAACTGGTGGTGGCGATTGGCAAAAAGGGCAGCGATATCCCGCTGGAAAACGCCCACGAATATGTCTGGGGTTATGCCACGGGGCTTGATATGACCCGTCGCGATCGTCAAATGGAAATGCGCCAGATGGGACGCCCGTGGGAAATCGGCAAAGCGTTTGATCTCTCTGCGCCGATCGCGCCGCTGCACAAAGCCAGCGAAACCGGCGGTATTGAGAACGCGCCAATCTGGTTACAGGTTAACGGCGAAGATCATCAGCGCAGCGATATTCGTCATCTCATCTGGTCAGTGAATGAAACCATCAGCTACCTGTCCGGCTTCTTTGAACTGCAACCGGGCGATCTGATCTTCACCGGCACGCCGGAAGGTGTTGGCCCGGTGGTGAAAGGCGATGTGATCACGGGCAACGTCGAGGGTTTAACCCCTATCGCGGTGAAGATTGTCTGAGGTGCAAGATGAAGCTGTACAGTTTTTTTAATAGTTCAGCGTCGTACCGGGTGCGTATCGCGCTGGCGCTAAAGGGTATCGATTACCAGACCGAAGGGGTGAATATCCGCATTGGTCAGCAAAACGAACTGGCCTACCGGCGGATGAATCCGGTCGGGCTGGTGCCGACGCTGCTGACCGATGATGGCGAGTCACTCGGTCAATCGCTGGCGATAATTGACTGGCTGGATCGTCATTATCCACAAGTTCCGCTGTTGCCGCAGGAAGAACCGGCTCGCAATAAAGTCCTGGAAATTGTTTATGCCATCGCTTGCGACATTCATCCTCTGAATAATTTGCGTGTGCTGCGCTACCTGACCGAAGAACTGAACGTCAGTGAAGAAGAGAAAAAACGCTGGTATGCGCACTGGATCCAGCAAGGGTTAAGCGCGGTGGAACAACTGCTGCGCCAGAGCCAGTCGGGGCAATTTTGTGTGGGCGAGACGCCGACGCTGGCAGACTGCTGCCTTGTCCCACAGTGGGCAAATGCGTTACGCATGAACTGCGACCTGAGTGCATATCCGCGCTGTAAAGTGGTGTACGACGCCTGCACGCAGCTGCCAGCATTTATAGCTGCCGCGCCAGAAAATCAACAAGATAAAATTTCAGCCTGACCAGGAGAAGCATAATGACGAAAGTGACACGCGCAGTAATTGTGGGAGGCGGGATCGGCGGTGCGGCAACTGCGCTGTCACTGGCCCGCCTGGGGATCAAAGTCGTGCTGCTGGAAAAGGCACATGAAATCGGTGAGATTGGCGCAGGCATCCAGTTGGGGCCAAACGCGTTTTCGGCGCTGGACAGTCTTGGCGTCGGGGAAATTGCCCGTCAGCGCGCGGTGTTTACCGATCACATCACCATGATGGACGCAGTAAACGCCGAAGAGGTGGTGCGCATTGAAACCGGGCAGGCCTTTCGTGACCATTTTGGCGGCCCTTACGCGGTGATCCATCGCGTTGATATCCATGCCTCGGTGTGGGAAGCGGTACTGACGCATCCGGACGTCGAATATCACACCTCCACACAGGTGGTGGATATTCGTGAGACGGAAGACGATGTCACCGTTTTTGACGATCGCGGCAATAGCTGGAGCGGCGATATTCTGATTGGCTGTGATGGCGTGAAGTCAGTGGTGCGTCAGAGCTTATTAGGCGATGTGCCGCGCGTTACCGGGCATGTGGTCTACCGTGCGGTTATCGATTGTGCCGATATGCCGGAAGATTTGCGTATTAACGCGCCGGTACTGTGGGCGGGGCCGCACTGTCACCTGGTGCATTACCCTTTGCGCGGCGGCAAGCAGTATAACCTGGTGGTGACATTCCACAGTCGCCAGCAGGAAGAGTGGGGCGTGAAGGATGGCAGCAAAGAGGAAGTGCTCTCCTATTTTGAAGGCATTCATCCACGCCCGCGCCAGATGCTGGATAAACCGACCTCATGGCGACGCTGGTCAACTGCCGACCGCGAACCGGTGGCGAAGTGGGGAACGAAGCGCATAACGCTGGTGGGCGATGCGGCGCATCCGGTGGCGCAATATATGGCGCAGGGTGCCTGTATGGCACTGGAAGACGCGGTGACGCTCGGTAAGGCACTGGCAGAATGTGACGGCGATGCGGCACAAGCCTTTGCGCTGTATGAGTCGGTACGTATTCCACGCACCGCGCGCATCGTCTGGTCAACCCGTGAAATGGGGCGGGTATACCACGCTGCGGGGGTAGAACGCCAGGTACGTAACCTGCTGTGGAAAGGGAAATCGCAGGCAGAGTTTTATCGTGGTATGGAGTGGCTGTACGGCTGGAAAGAAGATAACTGTCTGCAACCACGTTGAGCACTTTAATCCGCTGACCGGAGGCGCTACCATAGCGCCTCATTTTTTTGCGGGTGATGATATGCGTGTACTACTGGCGCCGATGGAGGGTGTGCTTGACTCTCTGGTGCGTGAATTGCTGACTGAAGTTAACGACTACGATCTGTGCATCACCGAATTTGTCCGCGTGGTCGATCAACTGCTGCCGGTAAAAGTCTTTCATCGCATTTGCCCTGAACTACAAAATGCCAGTCGAACGCCATCCGGTACGCTGGTGCGCGTACAACTGCTGGGGCAGTTCCCGCAATGGCTGGCGGAAAATGCCGCTCGTGCGGTGGAGTTAGGCTCCTGGGGCGTGGATCTCAATTGCGGTTGCCCATCGAAAACGGTTAACGGTAGCGGCGGCGGGGCGACGTTACTCAAAGATCCCGAGCTCATCTACCAGGGGGCAAAAGCGATGCGCGAAGCTGTGCCGGCGCATTTACCCGTCAGCGTGAAAGTGCGGCTTGGCTGGGACAGCGGCGATAAGAAGTTTGAAATTGCCGATGCTGTTCAACAGGCTGGCGCCACGGAACTGGTGGTGCATGGGCGGACAAAAGAGCAGGGCTACCGTGCGGAGCATATTGACTGGCAGGCGATTGGTGAAATTCGCCAGCGGCTGAATATTCCGGTGATTGCCAACGGTGAAATCTGGGACTGGCAGAGTGCGCAACAATGTATGGCGATGAGCGGCTGCGACGCGGTAATGATTGGTCGCGGGGCGCTGAATATTCCCAACCTGAGCCGGGTGGTAAAATATAACGAACCGCGAATGCCGTGGCCGGAGGTGGTTGCTTTGCTGCAAAAATATACCCGTCTGGAAAAGCAGGGCGATACTGGGCTATATCACGTCGCGCGAATTAAACAGTGGTTGAGTTATTTGCGTAAAGAATACGATGAAGCAACGGAATTATTTCAGCATGTTCGGGTGCTGAATAATTCCCCTGATATTGCAAGGGCTATTCAGGCAATTGATATAGATAAGCTGCGATAATAGTGGAATCGCAGCATATTAGAGACAATAAATCGCTTATTCAGCTTCATCATTTTGTTGCGCTCCTTTCATGAGCTAAGCCATATATCACAACTGGCGCAAGGAGCGCGCAGGGGGCGGCCAATCGCCGCCGCCCCCTGCACCCCCGGGCTCTGGCGAACAAAATCGCCGCTGCGCGGTGCCCTCGGCTTATCCCTTACGGCTACCGGGTCGGGCGCGAGGTAACATCCCTGTAAGACGCGCCCTCAGCCCACATCCATGTGGGCTGCCCCGGCCTCCAGGGAACGCCTCGGCGATTTTGACGCCACCAACACCGGAGCTGTTTGTAAATCAAGTACACAAAACATCTAATGACTAACCTGACTACCTATATGTCATATCTGGTTTATCTGATATTTTAAAATATCATCTTAAATACGCCAGTCACCACCAGTAGCCCAATCAGGAAAATAATCAATACAGCCCAGAGTATAATTTTCATTGGCGTTCCTTTATTTGTGAGTGCTGAGTAAGTATAGGAAAAAATAAAACCCTTTGCCGTTATTCATAACCGATTAAGATAAATCGGAGAATATCATTTACTTACTGTATATTTTTCTGGATATGTCGTTTTATTGCCAGTGATGTATTGCCACGCGAAACTAAAAAATATATCGCAACACACGGTAATCTCCGCGCACCATTTCTTACCTGATTATTCCCCATGAATCGTGATCCCTTTTATCCAGCTATCGCCTGTTTTCCGCTGTTGCTTATGCTGGCCGGATGTGCGCCTGTGCACGAAACCCGCCAGGCGTTAAGCCAGCAAACGCCCGCTGCACAAGTTGACACCGCATTACCCATGGCGCTGAAGAATGGTTGGCCAGACAGTCAGTGGTGGCTGGAATATCACGATAATCAACTCACTTCATTAATTAACAATGCACTACAGAACGCACCGGATATGCAGGTGGCTGAACAGCGCATTCAACTGGCTGAAGCACAGGCGAAGGCAGTTGCCACTCAGGATGGTCCGCAGATCGACTTTTCTGCGGATATGGAGCGGCAAAAAATGTCGGCAGAAGGGTTAATGGGGCCGTTTGCTCTGAACGATCCTGCGGCAGGTACGACCGGTCCGTGGTACACCAACGGTACTTTGGGCTTAACGGCGGGCTGGCATCTTGATATCTGGGGAAAGAATCGGGCGGAGGTTACTGCTCGCCTGGGTACGGTTAAAGCACGGGTGGCGGAACGCGAGCAAACTCGCCAATTGCTGGCTGGCAGCGTGGCACGTCTGTACTGGGAGTGGCAAACCCAGGCGGCGTTAAATACTGTCTTGCAGCAAATCGAAAAAGAGCAGAACACCATTATCGCGACCGATCGCCAGTTGTATCAAAACGGAATTACCTCTTCGGTTGAAGGTGTGGAAACCGATATTAATGCCAGTAAAACCCGGCAGCAGCGCAACGATGCGGCGGGAAAAATGAAAATTATTGAGGCGCGGTTAAGTGCGCTGACTAACAGCCAGACGAGCGCCTTAAAGCTGCATCCGGTCGTGCTGCCTGAAGTGACAAGTCAGCTTCCTGATGAACTGGGTTATTCCTTGCTGGCACGCCGTGCCGATTTGCAGGCGGCGCACTGGTACGTTGAATCATCCTTAAGCAGCATCGACGCGGCAAAAGCGGCCTTTTACCCCGACATAAACCTGATGGCCTTCCTGCAACAAGATGCATTGCACTTAAGCGATCTGTTCCGCCATTCCGCGCAGCAAATGGGCGTTACGGCAGGCCTGACGCTACCCATTTTCGATAGCGGCCGTCTTAACGCCAACCTCGATATCGCGAAAGCCGAAAGCAACTTGTCTATCGCCAGCTACAACAAAGCGGTGGTTGAAGCGGTAAATGACGTGGCGCGGGCAGCCAGTCAGGTTCAGACACTGGCGGAGAAAAACCAGCATCAGGCGCAAATTGAGCGCGATGCCCTGCGAGTCGTTGGTCTGGCGCAGGCGCGTTTTAACGCGGGCATCATTGCTGGTTCCCGCGTCAGCGAGGCAAGAATCCCGGCGCTGCGTGAGCGGGCGAACGGTCTGCTCTTGCAGGGGCAGTGGCTGGATGCCTCTGTTCAACTCACCGGCGCGCTGGGTGGGGGCTACAAACGCTGATGATATGCGCCTTCTATACTTAACGTTTATTCAGCGTTAAGTGGAGAACTCTATGGCACAGGTCGCGATAATTACCGCCTCCGATTCGGGGATCGGCAAAGAATGCGCGTTATTACTGGCGCAGCAGGGTTTTGATATTGGCATTACGTGGCACTCTGATGAAGAAGGGGCAAAAGAAACCGCGCGTGAGGTGGTTAGCCACGGCGTCCGTGCGGAGATGGTGCAACTGGATCTCGGCAATCTACCAGAAGGTGCGCAGGCGCTGGAGAAACTCATTCAACGACTGGGGCGTATTGATGTGCTGGTGAATAACGCGGGAGCGATGACCAAAGCGCCGTTTCTTGATATGGCTTTTGATGAGTGGCGCAAGATTTTTACCGTTGATGTCGATGGTGCTTTTTTATGCTCGCAAATTGCCGCCCGCCAGATGGTGAAACAGGGGCAAGGTGGTCGCATCATCAACATTACATCGGTACATGAACATACGCCGCTGCCGGATGCCAGCGCCTACACCGCCGCTAAACATGCACTCGGCGGGTTAACCAAAGCGATGGCGCTCGAACTGGTCAGGCATAAGATTCTGGTGAATGCGGTCGCGCCAGGTGCCATCGCCACGCCGATGAACGGCATGGATGACGGCGACGTGAAGCCCGATGCAGAGCCATCAATTCCCCTGCGGCGTTTCGGCGCAACGCATGAGATTGCCAGTCTGGTGGCCTGGCTATGTTCCGAAGGCGCAAATTACACCACCGGGCAGTCGTTGATTGTCGATGGCGGTTTTATGCTGGCGAATCCGCAGTTTAAACCGGAGTAGCGCAATGGGATATGTGGATATTTCAATGGGTATGTTGTAGGCATGATAAGACGCGCCAGCGTCGCATCAGGCATGGTGCACCCGGTGTCGGATGCGGCGCGAACGACTTATCTGGGGCAACTGCTTTATGCCTGATTATTCGGCTTTTTCTTCCCGCGCCGTTTCAGCCACCAGCGCACGCCAACCACCAGAACCACGACCAGAATCAACCAGACCCAGTGTTTCAGATGCTGATCAAGACTGTGCAACCACGGCGCTATCACCTGACCACCGGCGTAACCGATAGTGGTAAAAATCAACGCCCAGGCAAATGCGCCGAGAATATTCAGCGGCAGAAAGATTTTCGGTGGCAACTGGCTGGCACCAATCAGCGTCGGGCCAATGACCCGAAAGCCATACATAAAACGCGTGCCAATAACAAACAGATACGGATGGCGCTGGATCAGTTTCTGTGCCCGCTCAATTTTATCCTGATGCTTTGAGATACGACGCAACAGCTTGCCGCCAAACCGCCGTCCGCACAGATAAAGCACCTGGTCGCCAATCATGCCGCCAAGCGCCACAGAAAGAACCACCAGCGGGAATTTTAATAATCCCTGATGTGCCGCAACGCCTCCCAGCAAAGTCACGGTTTCACCCTCTGCCAGACTGCCGAGCACCAGCGCGGCATAACCATATTGTGAGATGAGTGTATTGAGATCCATAGGCCAGTCTGTCTCCCTTTGGTTGCCTGTAAGCATACACCCTGTGAATTGTTTGCGCAGAAAAAGGCGTTTCATTACGCGACGCAAATTTCACAACAGGGCAAAAAATAACCACAAGCTGACTTATACTTGAACTGTCAGGTTCAGCAACTCACAAAAAGGGGGCGGTATGAGCCATGTCTGGGGACTGTTTTCCCATCCCGATCGTGAAATGCAGGTGATTAATCGTGAAAACGAAACGATTTCTCATCACTACACCCACCACGTTTTGCTGATGGCGGCGATTCCGGTGATCTGTGCCTTCATTGGCACCACGCAAATTGGCTGGAATTTTGGCGATGGCACTATCCTGAAGTTATCCTGGTTTACCGGACTGGCGCTGGCTGTCCTGTTTTATGGCGTTATGCTGGCAGGGGTCGCGGTGATGGGGCGAGTCATCTGGTGGATGGCGCGCAAATATCCGCAACGTCCATCGCTTGCGCACTGTATGGTCTTTGCCGGATATGTCGCAACGCCGCTGTTTTTAAGCGGCCTGGTGGCGCTTTATCCGCTGGTTTGGCTGTGCGCGCTGGTCGGCACGGTGGCGCTGTTTTACACCGGCTATCTGCTTTATCTCGGTATTCCGAGCTTCCTGAATATCAACAAAGAGGAAGGTCTTAGTTTCTCCAGTTCGACGCTGGCGATTGGCGTACTGGTGCTGGAAGTGCTGCTCGCTATTACCGTTATTCTGTGGGGGTACGGTTATCGGCTGTTCTAGAAAGTTCTTTTGCGTTGCATTGCTGGCGTAAATGTCAGCAATGCAGCATTTCCTCACGATTCTCCTTTGACGATCGCACTTTTTGCTCGTTATGATGGCGTCGCTAGCCTCAGTAAATCCTTACTCCGGCGGTGCGCAACCCGTGCGCGTGAACCACTATCTGAATGCTCATCATGCCGAAATTTCGAGTTTCTTTATTTAGCCTGGCTCTAATGCTGGCTGTGCCTTTTGCACCGCAGGCCGTTGCGAAAACGACCGCCGCTACCACAGCTTCGCAGCCGGAAATCGCTTCCGGTAGTGCGATGATTGTTGATCTGAATACCAACAAAGTGATCTATTCGAACCACCCGGATCTGGTGCGTCCGATTGCGTCAATCACCAAATTAATGACCGCAATGGTGGTGCTTGACGCACGACTGCCGCTGGATGAAAAACTGAAAGTGGATATCAGCCAGACGCCAGAGATGAAAGGGGTCTATTCGCGCGTGCGACTGAACAGCGAAATCAGCCGTAAAGATATGCTGTTGTTGGCGCTGATGTCTTCGGAAAACCGCGCGGCGGCAAGCCTGGCGCACCATTATCCTGGTGGTTATAACGCTTTTATTAAAGTGATGAATGCGAAAGCGAAGTCGCTCGGAATGAACAACACGCGCTTTGTTGAACCGACCGGGTTGTCGGTGCATAACGTTTCGACGGCCCGTGACCTGACCAAATTGCTGATTGCCAGCAAACAATATCCGTTGATCGGTCAGTTGAGTACCACCCGTGAAGATATGGCGACCTTCTCTAATCCGACGTACACCCTGCCGTTCCGCAATACTAACCATCTGGTTTATCGCGATAACTGGAATATTCAGTTAACCAAAACCGGTTTTACCAATGCCGCAGGGCATTGCCTGGTGATGCGCACGGTTATCAATAATAAACCGGTGGCGCTGGTGGTGATGGATGCATTTGGCAAATATACCCATTTTGCCGATGCCAGCCGCCTGCGTACCTGGATTGAGACCGGTAAAGTGATGCCTGTTCCGGCTGCGGCGTTGAGCTATAAAAAACAAAAAGCCGCTCAGATGGCGGCGGCGGGGCAGACGGCACAGAACGATTAAGTTTGCTTGCCTGTAGGCAGGAGCAGGCGTTTACGCCGCATCCGGCATTCGGGCACGATGCCTGATGCGACGCTTGCGCATTTTATCAGGCCTACAAACGTGATGCGTCTGTAGGCCGCATCCGGCATTCGGTGCCTGTGCCTGATGCGATGCTGGCGCATCTTATCAGGCCTACATCTGCATCAGGCATCCGGCTATATTTACTCTGCTTCCTGCCAGTTTTTCCGCTTACTGGTTTTACCGATCCCCGGATTCATACTGTTGGTCGGATCGTTCTCGCGATAAAACTTCTGCAACGTCTCCGGTGCTTTATACAAATGACCGACGTTATGTTCGGCAGGGTATTGCGCGCCGCGCTGCTGTAGCAGTTCCAGCATCTGTTCTTTCAACGCATGCACATCCACGCCTTTTTTAACGATGTAATCCTGATGGAAGACATAGCACATAAAATGGCCGTAATAGAGCTTGTGCACCAGCTGGCTGTCGATCTCCGGCGGTAAATGTTCATACCACTCGGTGTCGTTACGCCGCAGAGCGATATCCAGCGCCAGAATGTCTTCGACTTCATCGGAATGCACCGCCTGATAACGAATTGCTGCGCCCGCAGCGGCGAAACGGTGTAAAAACGCTTTGCTGCCTTCCTCCGGCGTACAGACAAAGAAATCGCCCTCGGCCTGTTTGAAATAATCCACCAGCCACGATTTGGCTTCACCAACGCCATCGCCCGCCATTTTTAACAGCAGATGATGCTCGTATTTATCGCGCCAGTTTTTCATGCGCGGCGGTAAATGGCTGGGGAACAGGTGACCGAATTTTTGCATCGCACGGTCAGTAAAATGCGGACGGAAGAATTTCACTTTCTCCAGCATCGCATCGGTGCGTCCCTTGAGATTAAAGAAGAACGGCATCTTATCGGTGCCTAACTTATCAATCATCAGGAAGGTGTCTTTGCCATATTTTTCCGCGATATCGTAGATATCCCGATGCATATATTCCCCTGCAACCGGCAGATTTTCGAAATTAGCCAGAATATGGCGGCGGATTTCAGTCAGCACTTCCGGCTGATTGGTGCCTATATAAAACACCTGCTGATTTTTTTCTGCTTCGAAGGTATCAAGACGTACCGCGAATACTGCCAGTTTTCCGGCGCAACCGGAGGATTCAAACAGGCGATCCGGGTCGGCGTTATAACGTGCGGGTGTGTCGGCTTCAATATCCCTAACGCGGTGAACATAATCATAATCGTGGGCGTGACGACCATCGTGGCGAACATCATCTTCTTTGATACGATCGTCATCCAGCTTGCTGAGGATCTGCTCTGGTGTTTCGCCCAGATCAATCCCCAGATGGTTCACCAGCGTCAGTTTGCCGTCTTCATTTATGCGCGCGAATAACGACATTTCGGTATATGCCGGGCCACGCTGCACCAGCGAGCCGCCGGAGTTATTACAGATACCGCCGATGACCGATGCACCTATACACGACGAACCAATCACCGAGTGCGGTTCGCGACCCAGCGGTTTGAGAGCTTTTTCCAGCGAATAGAGCGTGGTGCCCGGATATGCCAGCACTTGTTCGCCCTTGCCGAGAACGTGCAGTTTGTCGAGACGCAGGGTGCTGATGATCACGATATCGCGATCATAGTCGTTACCGTTTGGCGTCGAGCCTTCGGTCAGACCGGTATTAGCGGCCTGCATCAGAATAATTTTGTCGGCGGTGACGCAGGCTTTCAGCACCCGCCACAATTCCAGTAGTGAGCCAGGGAAAACGACAGCCAGCGCGTCGCCCTGACCAGAACGGAAGCCCTTGCGATAGCGGGCCGTTTTTGCGGGATCGGTGAGCAGGTGTGAATGACCGACCAGACGGGCAAGTTCATTCAAAAAGGCTTTATTATCAGTTGTTGTCATGGAAGACATTTTCCACTCCTTGTGGTGGCGAAAAAATATCACAAACTAGAATAGCGCCTTGTATGACAATTCAGCGAGTGAATATTTTGAAAATTCAGACAATAAACTGAGCATTCTTTTTCTCTCTCCATCATGCTTATGGCAAACTACGGTTTTTGCACCATTTTCGCTGCCACGTCGGGCAACAAAGGAAGAAAAATCCACATGAAATGGCTATGTTCAGTAGGTATCGCGGTAAGTCTGGCCTTACAGCCAGCACTGGCGGATGATTTGTTCGGTAACCATCCATTAACGCCCGAAGCGCGGGATGCGTTCGTCACCGAACTGCTCAAAAAAATGACGGTTGATGAGAAGATTGGTCAACTGCGCTTAATCAGCGTCGGCCCGGATAACCCGAAAGAGGCGATCCGCGAGATGATCAAAGACGGGCAGGTTGGGGCGATTTTCAACACCGTAACCCGTCAGGATATCCGCGCCATGCAGGATCAGGTGATGGAATTAAGCCGCCTGAAAATTCCTCTCTTCTTTGCCTATGATGTGCTGCACGGTCAGCGCACTGTCTTCCCGATTAGCCTCGGCCTGGCCTCTTCTTTTAACCTCGATGCGGTGAAAACAGTAGGGCGCGTCTCTGCTTATGAAGCGGCAGATGATGGCCTGAATATGACCTGGGCGCCAATGGTCGATGTCTCGCGCGATCCGCGCTGGGGACGTGCTTCCGAAGGTTTTGGCGAAGATACGTATCTAACCTCAATCATGGGTAAAACCATGGTGGAAGCGATGCAGGGTAAAAGCCCGGCAGATCGCTACTCGGTGATGACCAGCGTCAAACACTTTGCTGCATACGGCGCGGTAGAAGGTGGTAAAGAGTACAACACCGTCGATATGAGCCCGCAGCGTCTGTTTAATGACTATATGCCGCCGTACAAAGCGGGGCTGGATGCAGGCAGCGGCGCGGTGATGGTGGCGTTGAACTCGCTGAACGGCACGCCAGCCACCTCCGATTCCTGGCTGCTGAAAGATGTGCTGCGCGATCAGTGGGGCTTTAAAGGCATCACCGTTTCCGATCATGGCGCAATCAAAGAACTGATTAAACACGGTACGGCGGCAGATCCGGAAGATGCGGTGCGCGTGGCGCTGAAATCCGGGATCAACATGAGCATGAGCGACGAGTATTACTCGAAGTATCTGCCTGGGTTGATCAAATCCGGCAAAGTGACGATGGCAGAGCTGGACGATGCCGCGCGTCACGTACTGAACGTCAAATATGATATGGGGCTGTTTAACGACCCATACAGCCATTTGGGGCCGAAAGAGTCTGACCCGGTGGATACCAATGCCGAAAGCCGCCTGCACCGTAAAGAAGCGCGTGAAGTGGCGCGTGAAAGCCTGGTGTTGCTGAAAAACCGTCTCGAAACGTTACCGCTGAAAAAATCGGCCACCATTGCGGTGGTTGGGCCACTGGCGGACAGTAAACGTGACGTGATGGGCAGCTGGTCCGCAGCCGGTGTTGCCGATCAATCCGTGACCGTACTGACCGGGATTAAAAATGCCGTCGGTGAAAACGGTAAAGTGCTGTATGCCAAAGGGGCGAACGTTACCAGTGACAAAGGCATTATCGATTTCCTGAATCAGTATGAAGAAGCGGTCAAAGTCGATCCGCGCTCGCCGCAAGAGATGATTGATGAAGCGGTGCAAACCGCGAAACAATCTGATGTGGTGGTGGCTGTGGTCGGTGAAGCTCAGGGGATGGCGCACGAAGCCTCCAGCCGTACCGATATCACCATCCCGCAAAGTCAGCGTGATTTGATTGCGGCGCTGAAAGCCACCGGTAAACCGCTGGTGCTGGTGCTGATGAACGGTCGTCCGCTGGCGCTGGTGAAAGAAGATCAGCAGGCCGACGCGATTCTGGAAACCTGGTTTGCGGGTACGGAAGGGGGGAATGCGATTGCCGATGTATTGTTTGGCGATTACAACCCGTCCGGCAAGCTGCCGATGTCCTTCCCGCGTTCTGTCGGGCAGATCCCTGTGTACTACAGCCATCTGAATACCGGTCGCCCGTATAATGCCGACAAGCCGAACAAATACACTTCGCGTTATTTTGATGAAGCTAACGGGGCGCTGTACCCGTTCGGTTATGGTCTGAGCTATACCACGTTCACCGTCTCTGATGTGAAACTCTCTGCCCCGACCATGAAGCGTGACGGCAAAGTGACCGCCAGCGTGCAGGTGACGAATACCGGCAAACGCGAAGGGGCGACGGTGGTTCAGATGTATTTGCAGGATGTGACCGCTTCTATGAGCCGTCCGGTGAAGCAGTTGAAAGGTTTTGAGAAAATCACCCTCAAACCGGGCGAAACTCAGACCGTCAGCTTCCCGATCGATATCGAGGCGCTGAAGTTCTGGAATCAACAGATGAAATATGACGCCGAGCCTGGCAAGTTCAATGTCTTTATCGGCACTGATTCCGCACGCGTTAAGAAAGGCGAGTTTGAGTTGCTGTAATGCTTTAGTAAGGGCGCGACGTTTGCGCCCTTTAAGTATTTATCTGATTCTGCAACTGAATCCGTCCGCTCAGGCTAACTCCGCCATTATCAACTATGCTTTTCTCTTAATTCGCTGAAAACAACAGTAAAAGAATGAGGAAAGCATCATGCCACTCTCAAAGGTCTGGGCAGGTTCACTGGTTTTGTTGGCAGCCGTGAGCCTGCCGCTGCACGCGGCTTCCCCCGTTAAAGTCGGTTCAAAAATCGATACCGAAGGCGCGCTACTCGGCAACATCATCTTGCAGGTACTCGAAAGCCACGGCGTACCGACGGTCAATAAAGTGCAACTCGGAACGACTCCTGTGGTGCGCGGGGCGATTACTTCTGGCGAGCTGGATATCTATCCGGAATATACCGGCAATGGCGCTTTCTTCTTTAAAGATGAAAACGATGCAGCGTGGAAAAATGCCGGACAGGGCTACGAGAAAGTCAAAAAACTCGATGCAGAGCAAAACAAGTTAATCTGGCTGACGCCCGCACCTGCGAATAACACCTGGGCCATCGCCGTGCGTCAGGATGTGGCAGAGAAAAACAAACTCACTTCGCTTGCCGATCTCAGTCGTTATTTGAAAGAGGGGGGCAACTTCAAACTGGCGGCCTCCGCAGAGTTTATTGAACGCGCCGATGCGTTACCCGCTTTTGAAAAAGCTTACGACTTTAAACTCGATCAGGATCAGTTACTGTCACTTGCAGGCGGCGACACGGCGGTGACCATTAAAGCCGCTGCCCAACAAACATCCGGCGTTAATGCGGCGATGGCTTACGGCACTGACGGCCCGGTAGCGGCGCTGGGACTGCAAACCTTAAGCGATCCGCAAGGCGTGCAACCTATCTACGCGCCTGCACCAGTGGTGCGTGAATCGGTGTTGAAGGAGTATCCACAAATGGCACAGTGGTTACAGCCTGTTTTCGCCAGCCTCGATGAAAAGACGTTACAGCAACTGAATGCCAGCATTGCCGTTGAAGGACTGGATGCCAAAAAAGTGGCTGCCGACTACCTGAAACAAAAAGGGTGGACGAAGTAATTTCTCGTGACTTATCTACGTATTAATCCTGTTCTGGCGCTGCTGCTGTTGCTGACGGCAATCGCAGCGGCGCTGCCGTTTATCAGTTACGCGCCTAATCGTTTAGTCTCGGGTGAAGGGCGTCATCTCTGGCAACTGTGGCCGCAAACGATCTGGATGCTGGTGGGCGTTGGTTGCGCCTGGCTGACAGCCTGTTTTATTCCCGCTAAAAAAGGCAGCATTTTTACACTCATTCTGGCGCAATTCGTCTTCGTATTGCTGGTGTGGGGAGCTGGAAAGGCGGCGACACAACTGGCGCAAAATGGCAGTGCGCTGGCGCGTACCAGCCTCGGCAGTGGTTTCTGGTTGGCTGTGGCGCTGGCATTGCTGGCCTGTAGTGATGCCATCCGCCGAATCTCCACGCATCCGCTGTGGCGCTGGTTGTTGCATATGCAGATTGCCATCATTCCGCTGTGGTTGCTGTACTCCGGCGCGCTTAACGATCTCTCGCTAATGAAAGAATACGCCAACCGTCAGGATGTGTTTGATGACGCGCTGGCACAGCATCTGACGTTGCTGTTTGGTGCGGTGCTGCCTGCGTTAGTGATTGGTGTGCCGTTGGGCATCTGGTGCTACTTTTCCACTGCGCGGCAGGGGGCGATTTTTTCTCTGCTCAATGTCATTCAGACCGTGCCTTCGGTGGCGCTCTTTGGTTTGCTGATTGCTCCGCTTGCCGGACTGGTGACTGCCTTTCCGTGGCTGGGGACGCTCGGCATAGCAGGAACCGGAATGACACCCGCACTGATTGCGCTGGTGCTCTACGCGTTACTGCCGTTAGTGCGCGGCGTGGTAGTGGGCTTGAATCAGATCCCGCGCGACGTGCAGGAGAGCGCCACAGCGATGGGCATGAGCGGGACGCAGCGTTTTTGGTATGTGCAGTTACCGCTGGCGTTACCGGTATTTCTGCGCAGCCTGCGGGTGGTGATGGTGCAAACTGTAGGTATGGCGGTGATTGCGGCGTTAATCGGCGCAGGCGGTTTTGGTGCGCTGGTTTTCCAGGGGCTGCTAAGCAGCGCCATTGATTTAGTGTTGCTCGGGGTGATCCCGGTAATTGTTCTGGCGGTGCTTACCGATGCGCTGTTCGATTTGCTTATCGCACTGCTGAAGGTGAAACGTAATGATTGAATTTAGCCATGTCAGCAAACTGTTCGGCGCACAAAAAGCCGTTAACGAGCTCAATCTCAATTTTCAGGAAGGGAGTTTTTCGGTGCTGATTGGCACATCTGGCTCCGGCAAATCCACCACCCTGAAAATGATTAATCGCCTGGTGGAGCATGACAGCGGAGTGATCCGCTTTGCCGGAGAAGAAATTCGCTCGCTGCCAGTGCTGGAGTTGCGGCGCCGGATGGGATACGCCATCCAGTCGATAGGTTTATTTCCCCACTGGAGCGTGGCGCAAAACATCGCCACCGTGCCGCAATTACAAAAATGGTCGCGGGCGCGGATCGACGATCGTATCGACGAATTAATGGCGCTGTTGGGGCTGGAGGCGAATTTACGCGAGCGTTATCCACATCAACTTTCTGGTGGTCAGCAGCAGCGAGTCGGCGTTGCTCGTGCGCTGGCTGCCGATCCGCAAGTTTTGCTGATGGATGAACCGTTTGGCGCGCTGGATCCGGTGACGCGCGGCGCGTTGCAACAAGAGATGACGCGCATTCACCGTTTGCTGGGGCGTACCATTGTGCTGGTCACTCATGATATTGATGAGGCGCTACGGCTGGCAGAACATCTGGTGTTAATGGATCATGGTGAAGTGGTGCAGCAGGGCAATCCGCTGACGATGCTTACTCGCCCGGAAAATGATTTTGTGCGCCAGTTTTTTGGGCATAGTGAACTGGGTGTGCGCCTGCTTTCGTTACGTAGTGTGACTGATTATGTGCGCCGCAACGAACGCGCTGAAGGTGAGGCGCTGGCAGAAGATATGACGCTACGTGATGCGCTCTCATTGTTTGTCGCTCGTGGTTGTGAAGTGTTGCCGGTGGTTGACGATCAAGGTAAACCTTGCGGCACATTACATTTTCAGGATCTGCTGGTGGAGGCGTAATCGTATGAAAATAATGCGCGATCCGCTGTTCTGGCTTATTGCTCTGTTTGTGGGGCTGATTTTCTGGCTACCCTATAGCCAGCCGTTGTTTGGTACTTTATTTCCACAATTACCTCGGCCTGTTTATCAGCAGGAAAGTTTTGCTGCCCTGGCGCTGGCTCATTTCTGGCTAGTGGGGATCTCAAGTTTGTTTGCCGTGATCATTGGTACTGGTGCCGGAATTGCTGTCACTCGCCCGTGGGGCGCGGAGTTTCGCCCGATGGTCGAAACCATTGCCGCCGTTGGGCAGACTTTTCCGCCCGTAGCTGTGCTGGCGATTGCTGTTCCGGTGATGGGGTTTGGTCAGCAACCGGCGATTATTGCTTTGATCCTTTACGGCGTATTACCGATCTTACAGGCGACACTTGCCGGACTGGGAGCGATTGATGCCAGCGTGACAGACGTTGCCAAAGGGATGGGAATGAGCCGGAGTCAGCGATTGCGTAAAGTGGAGTTACCGCTGGCAGCGCCAGTGATTCTGGCTGGCGTGCGGACTTCAGTGATTATCAATATTGGTACGGCGACCATTGCCTCAACGGTAGGAGCCAGCACGCTGGGTACGCCCATCATCATCGGACTTAGCGGATTTAACACTGCTTATGTGATTCAGGGGGCGTTGCTGGTGGCACTGGCGGCGATCATCGTAGACCGCCTGTTTGAACGGTTGGTGCAGCTACTCAGCCAGCACGCAAAATAAAGGTATAACCTGCGAGCATGACGCCACCGATACCGCCTAACGCCATCAACAGGAACAGGGTGATAACCCCAATTTTCGCTATGCGCATAATGCACTCCTTATGTTAACGAAAGGATTGTACAGTAAAGCGCATTTGTTAACGAATCATTAAATGCCGAGTGGGAAAATATCATGGCCTTGTTCCTGCCAGTTGGTGAGCTGCTGCTGCTGGGCGGGAGACTGGTTTTCACCGCACCACACCAATAGCGTGCGGCCTTCAAACAGTTCCGGGCGGAGCTGGTTGAGGGAATGGGCGAGGACATCAATGCGCCATCCTTGCTGGCTGGCAATCCAACCCTCCAGCCACAGCCGCGTGGTATCCTGAATATTCCAGCCAACCACCAGCGCATCTTTACCCTGTTTTTTACGTGCCGAAGCCAGACAAATGGCGATGTAGTTGATCAGTACACCGTCGAGGATCGCCAGTAACGCCTGGAGAGTTGGTTGCTGACACTGAAGACGTCGGCGCAGAGGAATGAACAGATGTGTGGTGAGCGTCTGGGCGGGGTAATCCTGACCACGTTCTTTGATCCACATTCGCAGACTTTGTAGATTGCCACTTTGCAGGTAATTAAGCAGAGTTTCTTGCTGATCGCGCCAGCCGTTTTGCACATCAACATTCTCATTACTGAGTAGCATTTTAACTTTGCTGACCTGCACACCGTTATCGATCCAGCGTTTGATCTCGCGGATCCGGTCGATATCGGCATCGTTGAACAGGCGATGACCGCCGTCTGTGCGCTGCGGTTTCAACAATCCGTAACGCCTCTGCCACGCGCGTAACGTGACAGGATTGATATCACAAAGCAACGCCACTTCACCAATTGTGTAAAGCGCCATCCTCTCACCCTTGCTCGCGAGGTCCCGGTTTAACTTTAGACGCAGATTTGCGAACCAGGTAGTTTTGTCCGTTTTTAGTTCATCGTTAGGGTGATTTTATTTTTGCCAGGTGATTTTGAGTGATCGTACTCACGAATTCTCATTTTTCTGCAAGAGTTCAAAGAAAGTTAAACGCAGGCAATGTATGTTACGCGTTTTAAAGGGAAGTGTGGTTTGCGGGTATGTACGATTTTAATCTGGTGTTGCTGCTGCTTCAGCAGATGTGCGTTTTTTTAGTCATTGCGTGGTTAATGAGTAAAACGCCATTATTCATACCATTAATGCAGGTCACGGTTCGTCTGCCGCATAAATTTCTCTGCTACATCGTCTTTTCCATTTTCTGCATTATGGGCACCTGGTTCGGGTTGCACATCGACGATTCGATTGCTAATACGCGGGCGATTGGCGCGGTGATGGGCGGCTTACTCGGCGGTCCGGTCGTTGGAGGACTGGTTGGTTTGACCGGCGGGTTACATCGATACTCAATGGGGGGCATGACTGCGCTAAGCTGCATGATTTCGACCATCGTCGAAGGATTGCTCGGCGGCCTGGTACACAGCATCCTGATCCGTCGCGGGCGCACTGATAAAGTCTTTAACCCCATTACCGCCGGTGCAGTCACGTTCGTCGCTGAAATGGTGCAAATGTTGATCATCCTGGCGATTGCCCGACCTTATGAAGATGCGGTGCGTCTGGTGAGTAATATTGCTGCGCCAATGATGGTCACCAATACCGTCGGCGCGGCGCTGTTTATGCGTATATTGCTGGATAAACGCGCGATGTTTGAAAAATACACTTCGGCTTTTTCTGCCACCGCGCTGAAAGTCGCGGCCTCGACGGAAGGCATTTTGCGCCAGGGTTTTAACGAAGTGAACAGCATGAAAGTGGCACAGGTGCTGTATCAGGAGCTGGATATTGGTGCAGTCGCGATTACCGATCGAGAGAAATTGCTGGCCTTTACCGGAATTGGTGACGATCACCATTTACCCGGCAAACCGATTTCTTCGACTTACACCTTAAAAGCGATTGAAACCGGTGAAGTGGTCTACGCTGATGGCAACGAAGTGCCTTACCGTTGCTCTTTGCATCCGCAATGCAAACTGGGTTCGACGCTGGTAATTCCGTTGCGTGGTGAGAATCAGCGGGTGATGGGCACCATCAAATTGTATGAAGCGAAAAACCGTTTGTTCAGCTCAATCAACCGCACGCTGGGGGAAGGGATTGCGCAATTGCTTTCGGCGCAGATCCTCGCCGGGCAATATGAGCGGCAAAAAGCGATGCTCACGCAGTCAGAAATTAAACTGCTTCACGCCCAGGTGAATCCCCATTTCCTGTTCAATGCGCTTAACACCATTAAAGCCGTTATCCGCCGCGACAGCGAACAGGCCAGCCAACTGGTGCAGTATCTTTCCACTTTTTTCCGCAAAAACTTAAAGCGGCCTTCGGAGTTTGTTACTCTCGCCGACGAAATTGAACACGTGAATGCTTATCTGCAAATTGAAAAGGCGCGTTTCCAGTCACGGTTGCAGGTCAACATTGCTATTCCGGAGGAATTATCCCGGCAGCAGTTGCCCGCGTTTACCCTGCAACCAATAGTGGAAAACGCTATTAAACATGGAACCTCACAACTGCTGGATACAGGGCGAGTGGCAATTAGCGCAAGGCGTGAAGGGCAACATTTGATGCTGGAGATCGAAGACAATGCCGGTTTGTATCAACCGGCAACCAATGCCAGTGGGCTGGGGATGAATCTGGTGGATAAGCGTTTACGTGAGCGGTTTGGCGATGACTATGGGATAAGCGTCGCCTGTGAGCCTGATAGTTACACCCGAATAACGTTACGACTGCCATGGAGGGACGAGGCATGATTAAAGTCTTAATTGTCGATGATGAACCGTTAGCACGGGAAAACCTGCGCGTATTTTTGCAGGAGCAGAGCGATATTGAAATTGTCGGCGAGTGCTCAAACGCCGTGGAAGGGATTGGCGCGGTGCATAAACTGCGCCCGGATGTGCTGTTTCTCGACATTCAGATGCCACGCATCAGCGGTCTGGAAATGGTGGGGATGCTCGACCCGGAACATCGTCCGTATATCGTTTTTCTCACCGCGTTTGACGAATACGCCATTAAAGCCTTTGAAGAACATGCCTTTGATTATCTGCTGAAGCCGATTGATGAAGCGCGGCTGGAGAAAACGCTGGCTCGTCTGCGTCAGGAGCGGAGCAAGCAGGATGTTTCGCTGTTACCGGAAAATCAGCAGGCGCTGAAATTTATTCCTTGTACGGGGCACAGTCGGATTTATTTACTGCAAATGAAAGATGTAGCGTTTGTCAGCAGTAGGATGAGCGGTGTTTACGTCACCAGTCACGAAGGGAAAGAGGGCTTTACTGAACTGACATTACGCACCCTGGAGAGTCGTACACCACTACTACGCTGCCATCGTCAGTATCTGGTTAACCTCGCGCATTTGCAGGAGATTCGCCTGGAAGATAATGGTCAGGCCGAGTTGATTTTGCGTAATGGCTTAACCGTGCCGGTCAGCCGCCGTTATCTGAAAAGCTTAAAAGAGGCGATTGGCCTGTAAAAGACTGCTAAAATGGCTTTTTGCCTCATCAACACCTGAAGGCCTCATGCTAAGTAATGATATTCTGCGCAGCGTGCGCTACATTTTAAAAGCCAATAATAACGACCTGGTGCGCATTCTGGCGCTGGGCAATGTCGAAACCACTGCCGAACAGATTGCCATCTGGTTGCGTAAAGAAGATGAAGAAGGTTTTCAACGTTGTCCGGACATTATTTTGTCCTCATTCCTGAATGGTCTGATTTACGAAAAACGCGGCAGGGATGAGTCTGCACCGGCACTGGAGCCGGAACGTCGTATTAATAACAATATTGTGCTGAAAAAATTGCGCATCGCGTTTTCACTGAAAACCGATGACATCCTGGCGATCCTCACCGAACAGCAGTTCCGCGTTTCTATGCCGGAAATTACTGCGATGATGCGCGCACCGGATCATAAAAACTTCCGCGAATGCGGCGATCAATTCTTGCGTTATTTTCTGCGTGGACTGGCTGCGCGCCAGCATGTGAAGAAAAACTAAGACCGGTCTGGAGGCCATGCAGAGAGCATGGCCTCCGGCAGATTATTTCACTTCTTTAAAGCCAGCGGCTTTCATCACCAGTTCCATTTGCGCCATAGTGATACCTTTTTTGGCATCGTCAGCAGAAATGTTAATGCCGGAAATACCCTGCAGGGCTTTAAAATCAACTTTTTCCATATCGATAGTCACGTTTTCCTGCGCGTAAGTATCAGTAAAGGTTAGTTTTTCTTCAACGCCAGCAATGTTTTTATATTTTGCACTTAACGGCTCAAGCTTTTTAGCCGCCTCTTCTTTGTTAGCTGCACCGATGGTTGCAAACTGAATTTTGGTTTCTGAAGATTGCTTAAGCACCTTGTCGCCTTTGTAGACATAGGTAATGGCAATTTCAGTACCGTTCAGATTGGCACTAAATTTCTTTGATTCTTCTTTGTCACCACAGCCAGCGAGAGAGAAAACCAGAACAGATGCAACAACGAGGGAAAACAGCTTGTTGAAAGCCTTCATGTAAAACTCCATTTTATCAAGATCAGAAAACTGGTGACTCTCACCAGGGCGCTATAGAATATTCTTTATACCTCGTCTTGAGCAGTCCGGAAATGGAGTAGATCTCTTAATAAAAAGCATTTTTTCCTCCTTGTTGCTCAAGCATCAGTAACAACTGTTCGCAGAGTAAAACACAATTATTCAATACTTCTGCCAGTGTCTCGCTTTCCGAATTGCGTAATTGCTTCAACACATGCGCCAGCCGATAAAAACCGATTACGGTGAGTTCGTTCGCCAGCAAATCAGCCTGACTAATGGCGCTCTGTTCCTGATAGCGTCAACCGTTATGGAGCAGTTGAATAATTATGTGATTTCTCGTCCTGATAGATAAAGTGTCTCATTCTGCATCCCTGTAATTTTATCCAGTTTAATACAGATGCTAACAGCATTTGCGCAGGTTACAGAGCGACAAAAAGGCGAGAAAACAACTTTAGGAATTTATAAAGAAAAGGCGCTGTTGATGCAGCGCCTTGAAGGGAGTTATTTCACTTGATGACCAGGTTTAGCACCGGCATCTGGGCTTAACAGGAAGATATCTTTCCCGCCAGGACCGGCAGCCATCACCATGCCTTCGGAGATACCGAAGCGCATTTTACGTGGTGCCAGGTTAGCCACCATAATGGTGTGACGACCAATCAGTGCCTGCGGATCCGGGTAAGCAGAACGAATGCCGGAGAAGACATTGCGTTTTTCGCCACCCAGATCCAGCGTCAGGCGCAGCAGCTTGTCAGAACCCTCAACAAACTCTGCGTTTTCAATCAGCGCCACGCGCAGGTCAACTTTGGCGAAGTCGTCAAAGGTGATGGTTTCCTGAATCGGATCATCAGCCAGCGGGCCAGTAACTGGCGCGGCAGTTGCTTTCACTTCTTCTTTGGATGCTTCCACCAGTGCTTCCACCTGTTTCATATCGATACGGTTATACAGTGCCTTGAACGGATTCACTTTATGGCCCAGCAGCGGTTGCTGAATACCATCCCAGGTCAGTTCCGTATTGAGGAATGCTTCCGCACGTTCAGTCAGTTTCGGCAGTACCGGCTTCAGGTAAGTCATCAGCACGCGGAACAGGTTTATGCCCATTGAGCAAATCGCTTGCAGGTCAGCATCGCGGCCTTCCTGTTTCGCCACCACCCACGGAGCCTGCTCGTCAACATAGCGGTTAGCCAGGTCAGCCAGCGCCATGATTTCGCGCACAGCTTTACCAAATTCGCGGCTTTCCCACGCTTCGCCAATAACTTCAGCGGCATCGGTAAAGGTTTTGTACAGTTCAGGGTCAGCCAGTTCGCTTGCCAACACGCCGTCAAAACGCTTGTTGATAAAGCCCGCGTTACGGGAGGCCAGGTTAACCACTTTGTTGACGATATCGGCATTCACGCGCTGAACGAAATCTTCCAGATTCAGGTCGATATCATCAATACGTGAAGAGAGTTTCGCAGTGTAGTAGTAACGCAGGCTGTCAGCGTCAAAATGATTCAGCCAGGTGCTGGCCTTAATAAAGGTGCCACGAGACTTGGACATCTTCGCGCCGTTCACCGTCACATAGCCGTGAACAAACAGGTTGGTCGGCTTGCGGAAGTTGCTGCCTTCCAGCATGGCAGGCCAGAACAGGCTGTGGAAGTAAACAATATCTTTACCGATGAAGTGGTACAGCTCGGCGACGGAATCTTTCTTCCAGTATTCATCGAAGCTTACGGTATCGCCGCGCTTGTCGCACAGATTCTTGAAGGAACCCATGTAACCAATCGGCGCGTCCAGCCAGACGTAGAAGTATTTGCCTGGTGCGTTCGGAATTTCAAAACCGAAGTAAGGCGCATCGCGGGAGATATCCCACTGTTGCAGGCCGGATTCAAACCACTCCTGCATTTTGTTTGCCACCTGCTCCTGCAACGCGCCGCTGCGGGTCCATGCCTGCAACATTTCGCTGAAAGAGGGCAGATCAAAGAAGAAGTGTTCGGAATCACGCATCACCGGCGTAGCACCAGAAACCACAGATTTCGGCTCGATCAGTTCAGTCGGGCTGTAGGTCGCGCCGCAGACTTCACAGTTATCGCCGTATTGATCTGGCGCTTTACATTTCGGGCAGGTGCCTTTCACAAAACGATCCGGCAGGAACATACCTTTTTCCGGGTCGTACAACTGAGAGATGGTGCGGTTTTTAATAAAACCGTTCTCTTTCAGGCGAGTATAGATAAGCTCAGACAACTGACGGTTCTCTTCGCTGTGCGTCGAGTGATAGTTGTCGTAGCTGATATTAAAGCCTGCGAAATCAGTCTGATGCTCCTGACTCATTTCGCCAATCATCTGCTCCGGGGTAATACCAAGCTGCTGGGCTTTCAGCATGATCGGCGTACCGTGGGCATCGTCGGCGCAGATGAAGTTGACCTCGTGGCCGCGCATTCGCTGGTAACGGACCCAGACATCAGCCTGGATGTGCTCCAGCATATGGCCGAGGTGGATAGAGCCGTTAGCGTACGGCAGTGCGCACGTCACCAGAATTTTCTTCGCGACTTGAGTCATAGTAGGCATTACTTCTTAGTAGTGAAAAGGGGTTAGATAGTACCAAATGGGAAAATGTTAAGTAAGTACTTATCTATTTTCTTCAGGTAAACTATTTAGCTGATGGTTTATCTATATAAATAAGGAGTCGGGATGAACGAACAATCCCAGGCCAAATCACCAGAAGCCTTGCGCGCAATGGTCGCCGGGACACTGGCTAATTTTCAGCACCCAACCCTGAAGCATAACCTTACCACGCTGAAAGCGTTGCATCATGTCGCCTGGATGGACGACACGCTGCATGTGGAGCTGGTTATGCCGTTCGTCTGGCATAGCGCGTTCGAAGAGTTAAAAGAGCAATGTAGCGCCGAATTGCTGCGTATCACCGGGGCAAAAGCTATCGACTGGAAACTGTCGCATAACATTGCCACGCTGAAACGCGTGAAGAATCAGCCGGGAATTAACGGCGTGAAGAACATTATCGCGGTCAGTTCCGGCAAAGGTGGCGTGGGTAAATCCTCCACGGCGGTAAACCTGGCGCTGGCGCTGGCGGCGGAAGGAGCGAAAGTCGGCATTCTGGATGCCGACATTTATGGTCCGTCTATCCCAACAATGCTGGGGGCAGAAAATCAGCGTCCGACCTCGCCGGACGGGACTCATATGGCACCGATTATGTCTCATGGCCTGGCAACCAATTCAATTGGTTATCTGGTCACTGACGACAACGCGATGGTGTGGCGTGGCCCGATGGCGAGCAAGGCGTTAATGCAGATGTTGCAGGAAACCTTATGGCCGGATCTGGATTATCTGGTGCTCGACATGCCGCCAGGCACCGGTGACATTCAATTGACACTGGCGCAAAACATTCCAGTAACTGGTGCAGTAGTGGTCACCACGCCACAGGACATCGCGCTGATTGATGCGAAAAAAGGTATCGTGATGTTCGAGAAAGTCGAAGTTCCGGTACTGGGTATTGTCGAGAACATGAGCGTCCATATTTGCAGTAACTGTGGTCATCATGAGCCGATTTTCGGCACTGGTGGGGCAGAGAAACTGGCCGAGAAATACCATACGCAGTTGTTGGGGCAAATGCCGTTACACATTAGCCTGCGTGAAGATCTCGACAAAGGAACACCTACCGTTATCAGCCGTCCGGAGAGCGAATTTACTACTATCTACCGCCAACTGGCTGACCGGGTTGCTGCTCAGCTCTACTGGCAAGGTGAAGTTATTCCAGGTGAGATCTCCTTCCGCGCGGTCTAACGTGCATTAGCCTTTCTGGTTGTTCGTCATACACCGCAGAAATGATACATTGATGCGGTGTATTTATTTTGTGGCTTTAAATGAACACTTTTTTAATGCTGCGAATATTCAGTGGATCTTAGTCCTAAACTGTACAAAGTAGATTGATCGTACAGGTAAAGCCTCTTTATCATCCTTCGTGGCTGTGTAGCGGATGTACAGCTATAGTTTGTTATGCACTCAATCTATCCAGGCATAACCTTTACTACAGGGATAACGTTCAATGAATAAGTATTGGCTGTCAGGAATCATTTTTCTTGCCTATGGATTGGCTTCTCCCGCGTTCTCTTCAGAGACTGCCGCATTAACGATTAATGGCAGGATCAGCCCCCCAACATGCAGTATGGATATTGTTAATAGCCAGCCCCAACAGCATTGCGGTCAGGTATCGCAAAGCGTTGATACCCGTCATCGGATTTCTTCGCCGGTAAAAGGCGTCACTACAGAGCTGGTTACAGCGGGCAACGATAGCAAACGTCGAATCGTATTAAATCGCTACGATTAATCAGGCAACACTCTTTTAATAATATTTGGAGAGTCTAAATCATTCCCGTGAATGATTTAGGCTTTTTTATTTATTTTAAGAATGTGGTTAACAGTAAATTATGTCAATTAATAGATGTGGTAAATATTTAATTCCCTTAAGTATTTGTTGTAATTATATTGCAATGGTTAAATTGTTTTAAATCAATAAAACAATACGTTTACATTGCGGTAACTTTTTTGATGTGAGAAATTTGTTTCCACGAGATACAGAGTCTTAACAATCAAAATAAACTATATTAAGGAACCTATTATGAAACATTCAATTATTGCTACCGCTGTCTTTTCTTCTTTTTTTATGAGTGCTGGCGTATTTGCTGCAGACGTTGATACCGGAACATTAACTATTAAAGGGAATATTGCAGAGTCTCCGTGTAAATTCGAAGCGGGTGGTGATTCAGTAAGTATTAATATGCCAACTGTTCCGACCACTGTCTTTGAAGGTAAAGCGAAATATTCAACCTATGATGATGCAGTCGGTGTAACCAGCAGCATGTTAAAAATTAGCTGTCCGAAAGAAGTAGCTGGTGTAAAACTCTCGTTGATCACCAATGATAAAATAACCGGCAACGATAGGCTATAGCCAGTAGTAACGATACCGTGGGTTATTATCTCTATTTAGGCGATAACAGCAATGTACTGGATGTTTCAGCGCCTTTTAATATTGAGAGTTATAAAACAGCGGATGGTCAGTATGCGATTCCGTTTAAAGCAAAATACCTGAAACTGACAGAAGACTCAGTGCAATCAGGTGATGTGGTCTCTTCTTTAGTTATGCGTGTGGCGCAGGATTAATAATTAAATAATTTTGCAAGTTTCTCCAGGAAATAAACATGGCCGCTATCTCCATGGCGGCCTTTTAATTTTAAGAGGCATTAAGATGAAAGGGTTATTAGCTTTACTCATTTCTTCTATGGTTCTTCCTGCACATGCCGGAATTGTCATCTACGGGACGCGAATTATTTACCCGGCTGAAAATAAAGAAGTGATGGTGCAGTTGATGAATCAGGGAAACCGATCTTCATTACTTCAGGCGTGGATTGATGATGGCGACACATCACTGCCGCCGGAAAAGATTCAGGTTCCTTTCATGCTAACGCCACCAGTGGCAAAAATAGGGGCTAACTCCGGACAGCAAGTAAAAATTAAAATCATGCCGAATAAGTTGCCCAGTAATAAAGAGAGCATTTTTTATCTGAATGTTCTGGATATTCCACCAAATAGTCCAGAACAAGAAGGCAAGAATGCACTGAAGTTTGCGATGCAAAACAGAATCAAATTGTTTTACCGACCGGCGGGTATTGCTCCGGTTAATAAAGCAACGTTTAAGAAATTGCTGGTAAATCGTAGCAGCAATGGGCTGGTGATAAAAAATGATTCGCCGAACTGGGTGACGATTTCCGATGTAAAAGCGAATAATGTCAAAGTCAATTATGAAACCATCATGATTGCGCCATTAGAAAGCCAGAGTGTAAACGTCAAAACTAATAATGCGAATAGCTGGTATTTGACCATTATTGATGATGATGGCAACTATATTAGCGACAAAATTTAATTGCAGGAGCTGCCCGTGTTGAGAATAACCCCACTCGCATTAGCAATCGTAGCGTTATTGCTCGGCATTGAAGCGTATGCAGCGGAAGAAACCTTTGACACCCATTTTATGATGGGGGGAATGAAAGACCAACAGGTTGCTCATATTCGCCTTGATGATAATCAACCTTTACCGGGCCAATATGACATCGATATTTATGTCAATAAACAATGGCGTGGGAAATATGAGATTATCGTTAAAGATAACCCCGAAGAAACATGCCTGGCAAGAGAAATTATCAAGCGGTTAGGTATTAATACCGATAACTTCGCCAGTAGTAAGCAATGTTTAACATTAGAGCAACTTGTTCAGGGTGGGAGTTATGCCTGGAATATCGGTGTTTTTCGTTTAGATTTCAGCGTTCCGCAAGCCTGGGTTGATGAACTGGAAAGTGGTTATGTCCCGCCGGAAAACTGGGAACGGGGTATTAATGCTTTTTATACCTCTTATTATATGAGCCAGTATTACAGCGACTATAAAGCGTCGGGTAATAACAAGAGTAGTTATGTTCGTTTTAACAGTGGATTAAATCTGCTGGGGTGGCAACTGCATTCTGATGCCAGTTTCAGCAAAACGGATAACAATCCTGGGGAGTGGAAAAGCAATACCCTATATCTGGAACGAGGGTTTGCACAAATTCTCGGCACGCTGCGTGTCGGTGATATGTACACCTCAAGCGATATTTTTGACTCTGTTCGCTTCAGTGGCGTGCGACTTTTTCGTGATATGCAGATGTTACCTGACTCGAAACAAAATTTTACCCCACGAGTGCAGGGGATTGCGCAGAGTAACGCGCTGGTAACCATTGAACAAAACGGTTTTATTGTTTATCAGAAGGAGGTTCCACCTGGCCCATTTTCGATTACTGATTTGCAATTGGCCGGTGGTGGAGCGGATCTTGATGTTAGCGTGAAAGAGGCTGACGGTTCGGTTACCACGTACCTGGTGCCTTATTCGGCGGTGCCAAATATGTTGCAACCGGGCGTGTCGAAATATGATTTTGCGGCGGGTCGTAGCCATATTGAAGGAGCAAATAAGCAAAGCGATTTTGTTCAGGTCGGTTACCAGTATGGCTTTAATAATTTATTAACGCTGTATGGCGGCACGATGATTGCCAATAATTACTACGCATTTACTCTTGGGACTGGCTGGAATACACGCATTGGCGCGATTTCTGTCGATGCAACAAAATCTCATAGTAAGCAAGATAATGGCGATATTTTTGACGGACAAAGTTATCAGATAGCCTACAACAAATTTGTGACTCAAACATCGACGCGTTTTGGCCTGGCAGCCTGGCGTTATTCTTCGCGCGATTACCGGACGTTTAATGATTATGTCTGGGCAAATAATAAAGATAATTATCGTCGCGATAAAAATGATGCCTATGACATTGCAGATTATTACCAGAATGATTTTGGGCGCAAAAATAGCTTTTCCGCCAATATGAGTCAGTCATTGCCAGAAGGCTGGGGTTCTGTGTCATTAAGCACATTATGGCGAGATTACTGGGGGCGTAGCGGCAGCAGCAAAGATTATCAGTTGAGTTACTCCAATAACTTGCAACGGATAAGCTATACCCTCGCAGCAAGTCAGGCTTATGACGAGAATCATCATGAAGAAAAACGCTTTAATATTTTTATATCGATTCCCTTTGATTGGGGTGATGATGTCACGACACCACGGCGGCAAATATATATGTCTAACTCAACGACCTTTGACGATCAGGGTTTTGCCTCAAACAATACAGGAATATCGGGAACGGTTGGGAGCCGCGATCAGTTTAACTATGGTGCCAACTTGAGTCATCAGCATCAGGGGAACGAAACGACAGCTGGGGCGAATTTAACCTGGAACGCGCCGATGGTGACAGTGAATGGCAGTTATAGTCAGTCGAGTATTTATCGACAGGCTGGAGCCAGTGTTTCAGGGGGCATTGTCGCCTGGTCTGGTGGTGTGAATCTGGCGAATCGTCTTTCTGAAACGTTTGCTGTGATGTATGCACCAGGAATTAAAGATGCTTATGTTAATGGACAAAAATATCGCACTACAAATCGTAATGGGGTGGTGGTATACGACGGAATGACGTCTTATCGGGAAAATCACCTGATGCTGGATGTGTCGCAAAGCGATAGCGAAGCAGAATTACGTGGCAACCGGAAAATTGCCGCCCCTTATCGCGGCGCGGTTGTATTGGTTAATTTTGATACCGATCAGCGCAAGCCATGGTTTATAAAAGCGTTAAGAGCGGATGGGCAACCATTAACGTTTGGTTATGAAGTCAATGATATCCATGGTCATAACATTGGCGTTGTCGGCCAGGGAAGTCAGTTATTTATTCGCACCAATGAAGTACCGCCATCGGTTAATGTGGCAATTAATAAGCAACAAGGACTTTCATGCACAATCACCTTCGGTAAAGAGATTGATGAAAGTAGAAATTATATTTGCCAGTAATAGTCAGGTGGTTCTATGAAAATTCGCATAATGCAATTTATATTAATGATGATGGTTATGCCTGTGAGCTATGCGGCATGTTATGGAGAGTTGTCAGCGCAGCATAATTTGGTTGTTCAGGGAGATTTTGCGCTAACTCAAACACAAACGGCGACATATGAGCATAATTTTAATGACTCGTCATGCGTGAGTACGAATACCATCAACCCCATGAGTCCGTCGGATATTGTTGTTGGACTTTATAACGATACCATTAAATTAAATTTACATTTTGAATGGACTAACAAAAACAGCATCATATTATCAAATAACCAGACCAGTTTCACCAGTGGTTATTCAGTAACGATGACATCGGCAGCCAGTAACGCGAAAGTGAATGTTTCTGCAGGGGGCGGCGGAGCAGTGATGATTAATGGTGTCGCGACATTATCCAGTGCTTCATCAACAACGCGTGGAAGTGCTGCAGTGCAATTTTTACTGTGTTTGCTAGGAGGAAAGTCGTGGGATGCATGTGTGAATAGCTACAGAAATGCATTGGCACAAAATGCAGGTGTCTATTCCTTTAATCTGGCATTGTCATACAACCCGATAACAACGACCTGCAAACCTGATGATTTATTAATTACTTTAGAGAGTATTCCCGTTTCACAATTACCAGTCACAGGTAACAAAACAACAATAAATAGCAAGAAAGGGGATATTATTCTGCGTTGTAAAAATTTATTAGGTCAACAAAATCAAACATCACGGAAAATGCAGGTGTATTTATCAAGTTCTGATTTGTTAACCAGCAGTAACACGATACTGAAAGGTGCGGAAGATAATGGCGTAGGATTTATTCTTGAAAGTAATGGTTCACCAGTCACACTTTTAAATATCACTGACAGCAGTAAAGGATACACAAATTTAAAGGAAATTGCGGCGAAGTCAAAAATTACAGATACAACAGTCTCAATTCCGGTAACAGCCAGTTACTATGTATATGATAAAAATAAAGTTAAATCTGGCGCACTGGAGGCTACTGCCTTGATCAACGTGAAATACGACTAATAACAAGTAAGACGAGCAAGTGGCTAATAATAAAAAATAACAAGGTGTCTGCATTTCCCCCTCATGATGAGGGGGCTTTTTTTAGCGATGGTAGAATATTTCGCCGTCGTAGGCTTTAATGATTTTACCGTCAGTGTCGTTGATCAACACATATGCGCCACCCATATAGGTCCAGTGAGTTCCGGCGTCAGGGGCAGGCAGGTTACGTAACTGCCACTGCTTAATATTGTACTCATCGGTGCGGTACATCTCTGGAACGGTATCGCCTGGTTTGAAATGCTTGAAGTCAGCGATGAAACTGCTCAACTCATACTTTGAAATTCCAGAGGCATTGGTCGAACCCGCAGTGACCGGTGCGGCCCACGCTACGCTGGTTGCCAGCAACAGCGCACCCAACAATAACTTATTTCTTATGGTCATATACTCTCCACGTTGGGGATCAGCAAAATCAGTCGCATATCTTTCCTGTCATACAATATAACCGACAAGCGATATTTTGTTAGTGATCCCATGATTTCGTAAAAAGTGTAAATGAAAGGATGCTGTAAAAGCATCCTCATCGGGCGAAGAGTCAGCGGAAATAGCTGATTTAAGAATCATCCTGGGCTGAAGATAACATGCAAGCCCAAAGGATTGAGTTATCGCATTATGCCCATAAAGCCATGCACGCCCATATACACTCCGACTAAGCCAATTAACAAGCTGGAAAAATAGGGGGCTTTTTGGGCTAGTGTGTTAAATCCGCTCCAGCGTTTTGCCACTTGCTGGACACTGATTGCCGCGCCAACGCCCACGGTGACCAGCGTTAACGCGAGGCCAATACTGAAACTAACGACCAGAGTTGCTCCCAGAGTGAGGGCTTTCAGTTGAATACAAATCAGCAGCACAGTTATCGCTGCAGGGCAGGGGATCAGTCCGCCAGTCAAGCCAAACAGTAAAATCTGCCAGTTCGTGACATCCCTGCCATCAAAGCGTCGTTTAATGTCATTTGCGTGAGCCAGCTCATGGGCGTCCTGATATTCGACATTCTCGCCATGTCCGTGATGGTGATGATGTTCGTGATCATGGTCATGATGGTGGTGCTCGTGATCATGATCATGCCCGTGCATATTCTCAAGCCAGTTTCGTTCACCGCGCCATGTGCGCCAGAACATCCATAATGCGGTGCCGAGAATGATGACCGCAGAAATTAACTGTAGCCACGGTTCCGCCGACTGCGCAGTAAAGCGTTTGCTGATCACCATCCCGCCAAAGGCAATCAACCAGACTACCGCAGTATGCGAAATGGTTGCTGCCAGTCCAAGCATCACCGCCTGTTTAATCGTACCTTTAATGGCGATGATAAACGCCGCCATCATCGTTTTTGAGTGCCCAGGCTCCAGACCATGAAGTGCACCGAGTAAGATGGCGCTGGGGATGAAGAACCAGGCGTTTCCTTGCTGAAGAAGAGTGGTAAATTCAGTCATGATAATAATTCTTAGTATTAAATGGATGCAGAGATTCTACTCCCCCCCAGTACATGATACTACCCCCCAGTAGATTAATAGTGCTATGATTTTTCATTATCTTGTTAACCAGGTGTTGTTATGTCTCATACCATCCGCGACAAACAGAAACTGAAAGCGCGCGCCAGTAAGATTCAGGGACAGGTCGTCGCGCTTAAGAAAATGCTCGACGAACCGCATGAATGTGCTGCCGTTCTACAACAGATTGCCGCCATTCGTGGCGCGGTAAACGGCCTGATGCGGGAAGTGATTAAAGGTCATCTGACGGAACACATTGTTCACCAGGGCGATGAACTAAAGCGTGAAGAAGACCTGGATGTTGTCCTTAAGGTGCTGGATTCGTATATAAAATAGTTTCGTGACGTTATTGTAATACTGCCGTTTTTCCTCGTTTACAACGCGCGCGCCGGACATTACCATCCTCCTCTGCGATTTATTATCGCAACCAAACGACTCGGGGTGCCCTTCTGCGTGAAGGCTGAGAAATACCCGTATCACCTGATCTGGATAATGCCAGCGTAGGGGGCCAAAATAGTCTTGAAAATTATGTGGTTGTATCTCTTTTTGACCATAAATCATGCTGTTAAGGTACAAAAAGGGGTCGTTTATGAGGTCAAGAACTCTCCCATACACATTTCAGCGAAACGGTAATTACTATCTACAAATCCGGCTTTCGGATGGTCGGATATACAAAAAATCACTTTTTACTGACAGTTATCGCGAAGCATCGGCGTTGATGATTGGCCTTACTCCGCACATTCCTTTCGTTAAATCACTCGCTACTCCGTTGCCGCAATTTAATAAGTTTGTTTCAAACTTGATCGCTTCGTCACGTAACGTAATGATTCCGTTGCCACTCCCTCAGCAATTGAACAATATTTCTAAAGAAGTTTTGCAGCTTCAACCACCAGCCAAACCGGAAAAGGTGCTAACACTTGCTGATGCGTGGGCTATGTACAAGGAGGAAAGAGGTCGAAATTGGACAAAATCGATCTCAATGGCAAATGAGCGTTATATGGAGGTATTGCTTGTTGTCTTGGGAAAAGAAACAGACGTAACGGCAATCACCAAACAAGATATTAAGCGAGTAATGGAAACTGTCGAAAACTTACCAAAGCGTGTAGTGCAACCGTATAGGTCAATGACTATTCAGCAACTAATCGAATGTGATGATGTGCTGCCAGAGGATTTAGTTGGTGCTGAGGCTGTACATAAGCACCTTAAAATCTACAAATCGTTATTCAAAACATTTCTGACTGAAAACAAAGATATTCTATCTAAGTCTCCGACTGATGGAATAGTAGCGGCACCATCCAAAGCTAGGTTTGGTGCATACAGTGCAGCAGAAATGAAAAAATTTGTAGGATGGGCACTAAAGCAGCCTGATGGATGGCAGAAGTGGATCACTTTGTTGTTGGCGTACACAGGAGCCAGAAGAGGTGAGATTGCTAAACTGGAGAAGTCGCAGATCAAATTTGATGAAGATAGCCAGCGGCACTATCTTCTGATCGCGGAAAGAAGGCTGGGTAAAACTGAGAATGCTACAAGACAGGTAGTGATTCATCCCAAACTGATTGAGTGGGGGTTTCTGGATTTTGTTAACCGCCAATGGAAAGAGAAAATCTTTTCGGAAGTCTCAGGTCGAAATATGTCAAAGATAGGTAAAGTTCTTTCAGATGTTCGTGATCAGCTTGATATTCCTTATCTTGATGATTATGGGCAGCGGCGCTTGGTGCATAGTTTCCGGCATACTATGATTTCTACTTGTTTAGCTGGTTGGGTGAGTAATTTGGCGCATCTGCAACAGGTGGTAGGTCATGAGAAAAGCGGTTTAGGGATTACCAGACGCTATTTGCACTCTTTTCCTTTACGTTCAATTTGTTACGTGATTGATGGTTTGGACTGGTTAAATTGATGTGAGCCTCGTGAGAAAGGGAATAAATAGAGAAAATCAAGTTGTTACCTCATTGGCAGGGGATATAATGACCATATTGTCATCTTGAGGAACAAAAGTATGGTTGCTCGTTCTAACCTTGTAAATTTAGATGCACTGATTAAGCGTGCTGATTTAGGTTTAAAGATCCAAGATAACTCTTCATTTGAAACGCTAAACAGTATTCCTGCAAGAGAATTGAAATCAGGAAGTGGAATTGCTGCGCTTCTGAGAAAACCAGATTTCCAGCGTGAAACAAATCATTGGGGGCCTGAGCAGGTTGTATCGCTTCTCGAATGCTACATCAATGGTGATTTGATACCTTCCGTTATTCTTTGGCGGTCTTCAACCCATCTTTTTGTGATCGATGGTGGTCATCGTTTAAGTGCGTTACGTGCTTGGGTTGAAGATGATTATGGCGACGGTCATATATCCCATCAACTTTTTGGGCATGATATTCCTCGTGAACAACGCCGCGCTGCAGATAGAACGAGAAAGCTTGTGAAGGAGAGGGTCGGTAGCTGGGAATATTATCAGAAGTTGCTTGCCGATGATGCTTCATTGACCGAGGAACAGCAGAGAAGAATCAGCGTATTAACATCTCGTGGAATCTCAGTCCAATGGGTAGTGGGTGATGTAGATAAGGCAGAAACTTCATTTTTTAACATCAATATGAAGGGAACTCCTCTTGATGCTATCGAAGAGATGCTTCTAAAAAATCGCAAGAAAAGTATTCCGATAGCAACCCGAGCAATTATTCGTGCCGGTAGAGGTCATCGCTATTGGTCGGGGTTTGATCAGAGCATTGCCCAGCAACTTGAAGATAAATCTGCAAAGCTGCATCGTTTGCTGTTCGAACCTGAAGTTGATCGCCCTATTAAAACTCTTGATCTTCCATTAGGCGGTTCTAGGGGGGTCAGGACAGCGATCCAAGTTTTGAAAGATTTCTTACTGATCACTGATTGCAACCAGAATGGTGTTTTGAAAAAAATCGAAGCCTACCCTGATGATGCGTCGGGTGCTGATACGTTAAGAATCCTTTCCAAAGCCACATCATTAAGCAATAGAATTACAGGCAATGGCGATGGTAGCTTGGGGCTTCATCCAGCGATTTATTTTTATGGTCCGACTGGAATCCACTCAACGCCAATGTTTCTAGGAACTGTGCTACTGGTGGCAAAACAACTCTCTAACAATAATGGTCAATTCTTTAAAGACTTCACAACAATCAGATCTAGGCTTGAGAGAATAATGATCGAATTTAAGGACTTGATCGCAATGATAGTACAAAAACCAGGTAGTAATGTCCGAGTGGCTCGCTACTGTGATTTTTTAAATGCGGTGATCAAATCACTCAAGCAGGGAGAGAATATTGATGAGAGTAAGCTTATCGAGCTGGCCGAATTGGAGGGGAGAATACTCTCTGGAGATTTTAAGAGAACATCAGCAAAAATCAGCGATGAACAAAAAAGTAAGGTGTTCATTGACGTGGCTCTGCGCAACGCTTTGAAATGTCCGATTTGCCAAGGTTACCTTGATACTGAAAAGTCAGTTTCTTATGATCATATCGTACGTGTCCGTGAGGGAGGAGATGGTAATTCTGACAATGTTCAGTTGACACACCCTTACTGTAACCAGTCAGTGAAGTGTTAAAATCACGTTTCACTTTTCGTTGTCATTTGTATCGAACGTTTTTGAGAAAGGGCAGGATTGCGAGCGAGTTACCAGCGTAAACAGATAAATACTGTTTTCGTAAGCCCACTGTCGCCGCTTTCCGCTCTGCAATTTTTGCTTGTCGGGGGGCTAATTGTGGCTTTGCTTGCCATAACATTAAAAGTCAGTAATATACTGAAAATTAATACAATACTTTTCATATATCCCATTGAATATTCAGTTCATTGCCAAATAGCAAGCGGAGCACTCTCTCTTTAACGTTGTAGTAACTTAGTTGAACAATTTTATAATATAATTTGTCTAAGTTGGTTGATGTATCAAAGCCTTTTTCTGAAGAATGAATTGGCGTGATTACTCACGCCAGATTTTAAATTTCAGAACATAGGCTAAGCGTATAGACAGCAGTTTGCCCATCATTGTTAGTCGGTCTCATAACGAAAACAGGCTGACTCCCATTATCAATGTATGTGACTGCAACCCCTCCATCAGGTGTGGCATACATTTTTGCGATGCTTTTTTGACCTATAAAATCAAGTCTCCAAGTCTTACCACCAAGATGTATGGTCATTTTTTTATCTTGTATATCAAAAGTTGAATCTACAGAAACTTTCTGACTTCCCGAGTCAATATGACCTTCCTGTATTGCTTTACAGGAAAAGGTTGTGGCGTGGCCCATCACTGGAATTAACAAAGCGGCAAATACTAGTTTTTTCATTTGTCTCCCTTGATGTATCAAATGGATGGTGATGCTAATAATACATGATTGATTCAAAATGTCACGATTAGTGCGTGGTTAATTGGTGCGTCAAATTGCATCTTTGTGCCATGCGAAAGAATCTGAGATACCTTTTTGGACAACGAGTAAAAGAGTTCCGTATAGCTATTGGCTTAAGCCAAGAGGCCTTTGCAGATCGGTGTGGTTTTGCTCGTAGTTATATGAGTCGAATTGAGCGTGGTTGCTCTAATGCATCTCTTGATGCAATTGAGGTTCTGGCTGACGCTTTGCGTATTGAGCCTTGGCAGTTACTAGCTTCTGATTCAAGGAAACCTGATGATCAGGAGGTACTTGTTCCTTATGCTGCAGATGGGTCGTGTTTTCATCCAGGATTGGCAAGTACTCGCGATGGTTCGTTTAGAGTAGGGGAAAAATCAGCCCAGAAACGTTTCAGTTCGTTCAATGACGCTCTCGAATACCTTCGTGGAATGGAAACCGCGAAGTGGCGTAGGCCTAATGCTAGTGGTAATTGGGGAATTGTATCTGCGGTTAAATGGGATCGACTGAATCAATAAGATATCAGTAATTTTCGGGCCACTCCACAAGGCAATAAGTGGCTTAGTGGTGATTATCGAAGGGGAATACAAGCGAGCACCTAGGCACCATTGCAAGAACCGCTCAACGCTGAGATCAGCAAGCCCCGATTTCTGCCGACCGTCCCTGTCAAATATCAAGGAGGCATTACGCCTCCTCTTCTTCCTTCTTAATTCGCTGTACCGTCGAAGGAGCAACATTAAAGATCTCGGCGGTTTTACGCACTGACACGCCATCAGAAAGGGCTTTCTTTATACCTTCTCGATCCACTGCCTTACCTTTACCACGCTTTCTAGGATTGACGGCTTGCGCTTCTCGTTTACGTTCTAACATCAGTTCACGTTCACACGTTGCCACTGCCGACAACATAGTAAGCATCATTTTTCCCATCGCGCTTGTAATGTCTGCAATGATCCCTTCTTTGTGAAAGCGAACAATTACACCACGATTATTAAGTTGTTCCACTAAGGCAAGAATGTCTAAGGTGTTACGCCCTAAACGATCAAGAGAGTGGACGTGTAAGGTGTCGCCTTCTCTCAGATAGGCTAAACACGCTTGTAAGCCTGGGCGATTAGTGTCTTTACCAGACAGCTTATCTTCAAAGACTTTATCGAGAGTTAGTCCTGCAAGCTGGCGATCAGTATTTTGATCTACAGTGCTCACACGCTTATAGCCGATATTGCTCATAAAATCCCCTTGATGTATCGATTTGGCACCACTCCAATGCAAATGAGTGTATTGTATTCATTTGGTCTGTTTCAAGCCTTATGGGTACGGAATATTACACGATTTAGCTGTATTCATTTGGTATGCCTAATGGATACACGGGGGGATAGATTAAATGGTGTTCTGTTTATACAGGTTTATTTGTTAGATCAACAAGTTGGCATTTCTAAACAGATGTTTGAACGTTGCCAAATGCCTTGACAACACAAGAAAATGGCTTGCTATGAACGCATTACACGAAATAAGGCTATAAAAACAAAATAAATTTTAAAATTTGCACAAAAACGAGAAAACTCGTTCGATAAATAATAGATTGATTTTTAATCGACAATTTCTGACAATTTCTGATGGTGCTCTGTAAACCGCATTACACAAGGCTTTGCGAAAGTGATGTAAAAGTGAAGAAAGCTAACATTGCACTTTGAAGCCATTTTTCATTGGATTTTTTAGTAGGGAATTACACAGGGAATAGAGAGCATTATTCTATGATTTACACAGGGAATATAGGGGATTATGGCACACACATAGAAAGGCATTACACAGAGTGAGTGCTATGTGATGATTGGTAGTAACGGTAGGTCACTGTGAGCTACCCCCCACAGAATTCTGTTACCCCTATCAAGTCTAACAGGGGTTTATAAAGAATAATAAACCGATGATACCCCTATCAATATTGATACCCCTATTAGCTTTGATATGACTACCCCTATCAAAACTGATACCCGATAAGAATAAGTTAATAAGAATAATTAAATAATATTCTTTATATCTATATATATGATCTTTTTGCCTTCCGGCGTTAGCTTCACTCTCTGGCAAGCAGCCTTACTCCGCTACCTTTGGGCTTCGTGGCTGGCCCGTTCCGCTCACACCGAAAGCAAAGCGTTACTCTTCTTCGTGTAACTATCGTTGGCGGTAACGCCACACGAAGAAATACTATTGCGCTGTGCGCAGTAAGAGTAATCACCTAACCAATCATCTGATTGCTTACGTGTTAACTCTCTCTAACTCTTAATTACCCTCCTACATTTAATAACTCTGTTATTCTCTGTAGTTGTGTAATTACTCGAAGAGAGAGCGGCTAAAGCTCAATTACACTCTGCTTTCCTCGTGTAATTTCACTAAGCCTCAATACAATTTCACTTCCTACATTCTGTAGTCGTGTAATAGTTTTCGGTGGGGAAAAGCCAGAGGCGACACCGAAAGAAAATTCTGATCTTATTAATCTTATCTATCTTAGTTAATCTTCTTACTTACTTTATCTACTTTATTATTAATAATAGCTTTATAAGCTCTCTGTGTAGCTCTCTGACGCAAGAAACAGCATTCAGGAAGGGAATCTCCTTAGAAAAGTGTTCTTTGCGTCATAATGTGTTTTATGAAGGATTCAGAGGTGTTTCATAACACAAGGTATAGAGGATATTTTAGTTAATTAAAAATAAGGGGTCTAAATGCTTCTCTAACAGCATTAAGCAGGGTAGAGAATGGAAACGCATTGCCTACATATATATAAACTCACTACAAGGCTTTACAGAGCGTTTTATAAAGTAACTAATCTAAGAACTCTCTGTTTTATATCTATCATCATCTTTCCATCATCTAACAAATACAAAATAAGTCTCTTAAATAAGCCTCTGGCGAGCTAAGCAGCCATTACATAAGGGAATGTATTGCTTTTATCAAAACTTCGTTAGAACGCGTTTTAGAGCGTTTTATACAATAAGGAAAAATAGGACCGTCCGCAAGAGCACGAATTGCTAAGAAAGAATGTAAGCGCATGAAAAACATCATATTTTCTATGAAAATGTATTGGCAAATGTTTCTTTATATGTAATAATAGGTATTAGAGAGACAGAAAAACATTCTTCTCTAAATAATCAAAATCAATGCACTTTGAAGCCGTCAGGCTTGCAAGGTGTTTTTCTTTTAACTGAATAAGGAGTTTTTTATGAAATGGTTTACACCGGAACACGTTGTAGAGGCATTTAAAAAAGGTGAGCTAACACGACATCAAGTAGTAATGAATCGTAATATGGCAAGGAGTCGAGGTTATCCAGAGCGTGAAAAATGTTTCGATGCAGCACTAAAAATTATTGATAAATTAAGAAAAAATGAAAAAGGATCTGAAACAGAGTAAAGAAGAGAAGGAGAAAACTATGAGCGAAACTACAGAAAAGAAAAGACAACCACGCACTTGCTTTCATATTCCTGATGAAGTATTTCAGGTGTTGTTTAAAGAAGCCAGAAGTAAACGTATCACTGTTACAGATTACATTCTTGATATGTTGAAAAGAGAGGCTGAAACACTCTCAAATAAAAGCAAGTGATTTTTATCACCATAGTAGCGCCGTAGAGCGTGATTACATCAAGGAGCTTTTTTAATGATTAAACATACAAAACCTTTTTTAGGAATAGATTATGACTTACTAGCAATCACTTCCCTAGTGATTAACGGCAAAACAAAAGAAGTAAAACTACATCATAAGATCATTTATTCTTATTTGTTAAGTTTATCTGGCACATATCAAAAGGTAACACCATCTTTGAAAGGTATTGGTGAGCGGTTAGGAGTAGGTACAGATCAGACGGTACGCCGTCATATCAAAGATCTTGTTTCTTTTGGATGGTTGAAGATTGAGGAAAGGGCAGGTAGCACAAATGCTTATATTGTCCTTCCTTATGAACAAGAAGCCCAGACACAACAAGAAGCTACCGTTAAAGCTGTTCAGGAACAGCTTCCCCCTACGGAAGATAATAAAGAGTTTTCTTTTGATGTTCTTGATGATTGGGATGCGCCTTTACCTTGGGAAATGGAAGAAACGCCATCTGATGAAAAGGTAGCTAATGATAATGAGGAGGATGTGTTAGAGAATTTTGCCTCTCTTATCATCCAGGAGAAACACACAAGAACAGGAGGGGCATCATTTATAGAATTTGCAACATCGTTAGCCTGTAAGCACAGGATAAAGCTACCAAATGGTATTGAGGCATATTTTGCTAAGAAACATCCCAAAGTATATGAAGACTTTGATATTCCATTTTAATAAGGAAGGTTATGATTCAATATTTAGTAAAAAATAAAGTAGAATTCATCTATTCCACTCTCTAAAAATCTCTCTGTGTAATATAAAATGAAAACATTATGGTATTAGCTATGTATTGGTTATTGTTCTTTCTGGCCTTAGAAACATATGCAAGTAAGTCTGGAAAACGAAAGTAATATATTGATGATTTGTTTGTTATAACTTCGTGGTGTCAAGTCCAGCAGCTTTGAGTCGCTCGGTAAGATTTCTCATTTTGCTGAACTCTGTACCAAAGCTGGCTTTAAGTCCTACACCTTCGCAAAACTCTTTTGCCGTGACGTTTTTAAGATGGTCAGCGTATTTGATCATCTGGAGGTGCATTTCCATCGTTTGGCTATTTCGTGGTGCGCTGCTAATGGCTTGCTTAATGTTCTCGTAGATCTGGGTTTCTGTCATTTTTTATCTCACCTATCAAATTTAGATAAATAATATAAATTAGCTAAATAAGATAATCAATAGTTTTTACCATATGAATAATGGATGTGGATTGTTTCTTTTTCATTTCTGATATGGAGTACAAAATGGGGTCACAATGAAGAAGCGATGAATGGAGGCGAGCTTGCATCTGCAAGCCACTTCCCCTAAGCTGGCACAAAATATAGAGATTCAACCAAACGACTCGGGGTGCCCTTCTGCGTGAAGGCTGAGAAATACCCGTATCACCTGATCTGGATAATGCCAGCGTAGGGAAGTCACAGACCGCCAGGTCATTGCTTCTTCACGTTATGGCAGGAGCAAATTATGCAAGTCGACCTGCTGAGTCCGGCGCAATCAGCGCCCGTGTTACACCTTTTTCACCAATATTCCCCCCTTGTGCATTGCATGACTAATGATGTGGTGCAAACCTTTACTGCCAATACTTTACTGGCGCTCGGCGCATCGCCAGCGATGGTTATCGAAACCGAAGAGGCCAGTCAGTTTGCGGCAATTGCCAGTGCTTTACTGATTAACGTTGGTACACTGACGCAGCCACGCGCACAGGCGATGCGTGCCGCCGTAGAACAGGCAACACGCTCCCAAACACCCTGGACACTTGACCCGGTCGCGGTTGGTGCACTCGATTATCGCCGCCGTTTTTGTCTGAAACTCCTGTCTCTTAAACCAAGCGCCATACGCGGTAATGCTTCGGAAATCATGGCATTAGCAGGCATCGCTAATGGTGGTCGTGGTGTGGATACCACTGACGCAGCAGCCAATGCGTTGCCCGCCGCACAAACTCTGGCACGGGAAACCGGCGCAATCGTCGTGGTCACTGGCGAGGTGGATTATGTTACTAATGGTCGTCGCACCGTTGGTATTCACGGCGGTGACCCGTTAATGACCAAAGTGGTGGGAACTGGCTGCGCATTATCGGCAGTTGTCGCTGCGAGCTGTGCATTACCGGGCGATACGCTGGAAAATGTTGCATCTGCCTGTCACTGGATGAAACAAGCCGGAGAACGCGCAGTCGTCAGAAGCGAAGGGCCGGGCAGTTTTGTTCCACATTTCCTTGATGCGCTCTGGCAGCTGACGCAGGAGGTGCAGGCATGAAACGGATTAACGCTCTGACCATTGCTGGTACAGATCCGAGCGGTGGTGCGGGGATTCAGGCCGATCTTAAAACCTTCTCGGCACTTGGCGCTTATGGTTGCTCAGTTATTACTGCACTGGTGGCGCAAAATACCCGTGGCGTACAGTCGGTGTATCGCATTGATCCTGATTTTGTCGCCGCCCAGCTCGATTCGGTGTTCAGCGATGTGCGAATCGACACCACCAAAATCGGCATGTTGGCAGAAACCGATATCGTTGAATCGGTGGCGGAACGGCTGCAACGTTATCAGATCCAAAACGTGGTGCTGGATACCGTCATGCTGGCGAAAAGCGGCGACCCGCTGCTTTCACCTTCGGCGGTAGCCACGCTACGTAGTCGATTATTGCCACAGGTTTCATTAATTACACCGAACTTGCCGGAAGCAGCCGCTTTGCTCGATGCGCCACACGCGCGTAATGAACAGGAAATGCTGGAGCAGGGACGTGAATTATTGGCGATGGGCTGTGGCGCTGTGCTAATGAAAGGCGGTCATCTGGATGATGAACAAAGCCCGGACTGGCTGTTTACCCGCGACGGTGAACAACGTTTTACCGCACCGCGCATTATGACCAAAAACACCCACGGCACCGGTTGTACGCTCTCTGCGGCACTGGCGGCGTTGCGTCCGCGCCATACAAACTGGGGCGACACCGTACAGGAGGCAAAAAGCTGGCTGTCGGCAGCGTTAGCCCAGGCCGACACGCTGGAAGTCGGTCACGGGATTGGTCCGGTTCACCACTTCCACGCCTGGTGGTAAGCGCCGTACTATAGCTGCTTTGGTTATTGTCAGCTTTTTTTGTGCTGAAATTCAGGGATGAAACCAATGCAGCTAAAAATCGTCAGTCGCAAAAAATTCACCGCCTTGTTATGCGCTTTGGGGCTAATTTCCATCGTGGCGATTTATCCCCGCCAGACGGTGAATTTTTTCTATTCGACAGCAATTCAGATCAAAGACTACATCCACTTCTACGGTTATCGCCCGGTTAAATCTTTCGCTATTCGCATACCTGCCAGTTACACCATTCATGGTATTGATGTTTCACGCTGGCAGGAGCGGATCGACTGGCAGCGTGTTGCAAAAATGCGCGACAACGGTATCCGCTTACAGTTTGCTTTTATTAAGGCTACGGAAGGCGAAAAGCTGGTTGACCCGTATTTTTCGCGCAACTGGCAAAGAAGCCGCGAAAATGGCCTGCTGCGTGGGGCGTATCACTATTTTTCTCCGTCGGTATCCGCTTCAGTTCAGGCCAGATTATTTCTGCAAACGGTGGATTTTGCCCACGGCGATTTCCCTGCCGTGCTGGACGTAGAAGAGCGAGGAAAATTATCGGCAAAAGAATTACGCAATCGGGTCAGTCAGTGGCTAAAAATGGTCGAAAAAAGCACGGGAAAAAAGCCGATTATTTATGCTGGCGCGACGTTTTATCACACGAATCTGGCGGGCCATTTCAATGAATATCCGTGGTGGGTGGCTCACTATTATCAACGTCGTCCGGACAATGACGGAATGGCCTGGCGCTTCTGGCAGCATTCCGACCGTGGACAGGTAGATGGCATTAATGGTTCGGTGGATTTTAATGTGTTTAATGGCACGGCGGAGGAGTTGCAGGCATTCGTTGATGGGATTAAAGAAACGCCTTAAATAAGAAGCAGTGATATACTCCCACCAGACTCCCCGGCAGGAAAAAGACAAATGGAACAAGCGCATACCCAGCTTATTGCCCAACTGAATGAACGTATTTTAGCGGCGGACAACACGCCGCTTTATATTAAGTTTGCCGAAACGGTAAAAAATGCCGTGCGTAGCGGGGTGCTGGAGCATGGCAATATTTTGCCCGGCGAACGCGATTTAAGTCAGTTAACCGGCGTTTCGCGCATTACGGTGCGCAAGGCGATGCAGGCGCTGGAAGAAGAGGGCGTGGTGACGCGTTCGCGTGGTTACGGCACGCAGATCAACAACATCTTCGAATACTCGTTAAAAGAAGCGCGAGGCTTTTCGCAGCAGGTGGTGTTGCGCGGTAAAAAGCCCGACACGCTGTGGGTTAACAAGCGAGTGGTAGAGTGCCCTGAAGAAGTCGCGCAGCAGCTGGCGGTTGAAGCAGGAAGTGATGTCTTCTTGCTTAAGCGCATTCGCTACGTGGATGAAGAAGCGGTATCGATTGAGGAGTCGTGGGTTCCTGCGCATTTAATTCATGATGTTGATGCCATCGGTATTTCTCTCTATGACTACTTTCGCAGTCAGCATATTTTTCCAAAGCGTACCCGTTCCCGCGTTAGCGCCCGAATGCCGGATGCCGAGTTTCAGTCACATATTCAGTTAGATAGCAAAATACCGGTGCTGGTGATCAAGCAAGTGGCGCTTGACCAACAGCAACGGCCTATTGAGTACAGCATCAGTCACTGTCGCAGCGATCTATACGTTTTTGTGTGCGAGGAGTAGTTCCTCGCGCGTTGGCGCGCAATCACCGCCGCGATGTCCGACAACCCACGATGCCACCGCATTACCCAGCAGCACTGCGTCTGCCAGCGGTAAACCGGAGGCCAGCCCGGCAAGTACGCCACCTGCATGACTGTCGCCTGCACCAATCGTATCAACGACTTGCGTGGGAAATGCCGGAACGCAGCCAGAAGCGCCGTTGCTGAAATACCAGGCACCTTCTTTATCCAGACGAACGATCAATGGCGCGGAAAATTTCTCCTGCCACTGCTTGCCAAGTGTTGTTATATCTGCGGATAAAGCAAAACGTTCGGCAGCAATCTCAGCCTCCTGGCGATTAAGCGACACCAGCGGTCGACAAGCCATGATCCGCGCCAGTAATGCATCCGGGATATCGCCAATACGAGGGCCAAAATCGATAAACGGCGTCACGTCTTGCAGTCCCTCCAGCCAATCCACTAACAATTCGCCGCAGGGCGAGGCCAGTTGATAACCGGAAAAATAGAGCAGGCTGCCAGGCGCAACGGTTAATCGCGCCAGCCACTGGTGATTCCACTGATTTTCCACACCGCTGAACGACATAAAAGTGCGTTCGCCATCCGGCTCAACCAGCGCCAGACACCAGCCGTTATCACCTTCGGCGTTATCGATCAGGCTGATTAAGCCCTCTTTTGCCATCCGGTTGCGAATAATCTCCGCCCACACCCCCTGACCGAGCGGCAGGGCGTTACCCGCTTCGATACCGAGGCGCTTTAACGCTACGGCAATGTTCAACGCACAGCCGCCAACATTTACGCTCTGCTGTTTCAGTTCGATATCGCACCCGCGCCAGGGCAGGGCGTAAGCGTCGGCGATCACATCAATGACCGCCGCGCCAATTACCATAACCGGCTGACGCGTGGTTAATTCAGGCAGCTGCGTGTGTAATCGAGCGCCGCTCATACCGCCTCCCGTTGTTGGCGATATTTCGCCAGCGCCGTGGCATAGCGGTTGAAATCAAGCTGATTTACCGCATCCAGTTCCGCCTTTAACGTAGGATCGATAGCCTTAACGCCATGCAACGCGCCGCAAATCGCCGTCGCCATAGCACCGATGGTGTCTGTGTCGCCGCCAAGGTTAGCGCACAGGACGGCGCAGCGGTTAGGATCGGTTTGTGCCAGTTCAACCAGCGCAATGGCGCATGGAACGGACTCGATAGTGCTGGTGCCCGCGCCAATCACCTGGTAAAGCTGTTCGCTGGCGGATTCGGTGCCGTCGGCGTGACGAACAATCTTCAGCGCAATCTCCAGACGCGCCGCCAGTGAGGCGCTGAACGTGGTAATGCGTTTTTGTTGAGCATGTCGCGCAATCGAAGGCAGTGAATCAACAATCGCTGACCAGCTTTCTCCGTCAATGGCACGAGAAATCGCCCATGCGATGACTACCGCGCCTGCAACCGCCAGATCGGATTTGTGGGTCGGGCTGGATGCCAGCGCCACATCATCAATAAAGGAATCAACATTGCGCGCCGGAAGTAAACAACCCAATGGTGAGACGCGCATCGCGGCACCGTTGGTCACGCCATTGTTTTCCAGTTCAGCAACGGGCTTTCCGTCGCGAATGGCGTTAAGCGCAATTTTTGAGGTCGGGCCAAGCACGTTTTTGTTGAAAGCGTCGAAACGCAGCGCCCAGTCGAGAATATTACGCCCAATCAGATCCGGGTCTATCTCGCCTTCACGTTCCAGCAGCGCATCCGCCAGACACAGCGCCATCGAGGTATCATCGGTGAATTCGGCGCGGTTAAAATAACAGGCCGCGTTATTCTCCTTTGGTCCAGGCAGAAATCGGTCAATCCAGCCAAAGTGTGCTTTGACGCGGGAACGAGGCCAAAGCTCGGAGGGCATCCCCATCGCATCCCCTAACGCCTGCCCATAAAGAGCACCGAGAATACGTTCTGTTTTCATTTTGCTTCCTCTTGTGTCAACGCAATATCGCGATCATCGACCTTGATAGCCGTAATTTCGTTGTCTGATTCGCGGAAAAAAATCATGAACAGCACGGCGATAATGGCAATCATCACCGCGCCGAAAGTCCACATTCCAGCCCAGTTGAAAGTCAGTCCGTTTACCGGCTCCTGATAAGCGAACATCTTTTCCATCATCACGCCGCCAAGACGATAACCAAGCAAACTGCCGAAGCCCTGGCAGCAGAGTGTGATCAGCCCCTGCGCGGCGGTACGCATATGCACGGGGGCTTTTTTATCGACATAGATGTAGGCGGTAACGTAGTAAAAATCGTAACTTACGCCGTGCAGCAAAATGCCGAGGAATAATAGCGCGTAGGTGAAATATTCATCCGCACTGCCGTAAATAAAGAAGCCATAGCGAATTGCGGCAGTGACCAGACCAAGCAATAATACCTTTTTGATACCAAAGCGTTTAGTGAAAAACGGCAATGCCAGCATAAAGAAGATTTCAGAGAACTGGCCGAGCGTCATCCAGCCGGTGGCGTTTTTCATGCCGACTTCGGTCAGATAACCGTTGGCAAAGATGTAATAGAACGCCAGTGGCATCGCAAACAAGAATGAACAGAAGAAAAAGACGAGGAAGTTTTTATCGCGCAGCAGGATCAGCGCATCCAGGCCGAGCATGACTTTAATGTCCATTTTGCCGGTGCTTTTTGGCGGTGTGTCGGGCAGGAAAAACGCAAACACACCGAGCAGAGCAGAACTTCCGGCGGTAATCAGCAGCGGGATGTTAGTCGGTGAGATATCGGCATACCCCAGCATTTGCGGCAAGAATCCACATGCCAGACCAGAGGCAATCCAGCCGATAGTGCCCATCACACGAATGCGCGGGAAATCACGCTCCACATCCGGCACGTTGGCAAAAGCGATACTGTTAGTCAGCGCAATGGTCGGCATATAGGTTAGCGAGTAGGCCAGCAGTAACGGGAAGAACCCGGCAAAAGTGGTCTGTTGCGCGGCGAAATACATCAGCACCGCACCAGCGAACATCAATACCGCCAGCACTTTCTGCGCCGAGAAAAAGCGGTCAGTGATGGAGCCAACCAGAATCGGCGACAGGATCGCCGCAATGGCAGTACAGGCATACGACCAGCCAATCTCTCCGGCACTAAAACCACTTTTACTTAACCACAACCACAATGGCACAAACCACGCGCCCCAGATAAACCATTCAACAAACATCATGAACGACAGCTTTGCTGTTGTTTTCATCTTTTAATTCCTTCATGACAGGTAATGTAAGGTACGCGCTGACAATACCACCTAATAATACCTTTTAAATACCTTTGCGATGAAAACTTGACCGCTGTAACACTTTTTTTGATGAATCGAGCCAACAGAAAACGCTGAAAAAACATCCTGAGAATGGAAAAAATAGCCCGTAACGACCAGGATTATGATTGCCCGCAAAGGCGGGCCAGGACAATCCATAGCCGATATCCAATCGGAATTTACGGGAGCATAGTAATGACAGATATTGCGCAGTTGCTTGGCAAAGATGCCGACAACCTTTTACAGCATCGTTGTATGACTATTCCTTCTGACCAGCTTTATCTCCCCGGACATGACTACGTAGATCGCGTGATGATTGACAATAATCGCCCGCCAGCGGTGTTACGTAATATGCAGACGCTGTACAACACCGGGCGTCTGGCGGGAACGGGATACCTTTCCATTTTGCCGGTTGATCAGGGCGTCGAGCACTCTGCCGGAGCTTCATTTGCCGCTAACCCGCTCTACTTTGATCCGAAAAATATTGTTGAGCTGGCGATTGAAGCGGGCTGTAACTGTGTGGCGTCAACTTACGGCGTGCTGGCATCGGTATCGCGGCGTTACGCGCACCGCATTCCGTTCCTCGTCAAACTCAACCATAACGAGACGCTAAGTTACCCGAACACCTACGATCAAACGCTATATGCCAGCGTAGAGCAGGCGTTCAATATGGGCGCGGTGGCGGTTGGTGCGACCATTTATTTTGGCTCAGAAGAGTCACGTCGCCAGATTGAAGAAATTTCTGCGGCCTTTGAACGTGCGCATGAACTGGGCATGGTGACCGTGCTGTGGGCCTATTTGCGTAATTCCGCCTTTAAGAAAGAGGGCGTTGATTACCACGTTTCCGCCGACCTGACCGGTCAGGCGAACCATCTGGCGGCGACCATTGGCGCGGACATCGTCAAACAGAAAATGGCGGAAAATAACGGCGGCTATAAAGCGATTAATTACGGCTACACCGACGATCGCGTGTACAGCAAGCTGACCAGCGAAAACCCGATTGATCTGGTGCGTTATCAGTTAGCTAACTGCTATATGGGGCGCGCAGGGTTGATAAACTCCGGCGGTGCTGCAGGCGGTGAAACTGACCTTAGCGATGCGGTGCGTACTGCGGTTATCAACAAACGCGCAGGCGGAATGGGGCTGATCCTCGGACGTAAAGCGTTCAAGAAATTGATGGCCGACGGCGTGAAACTGATTAACGCCGTGCAGGACGTTTATCTTGATAGCAAAATTACTATCGCCTGATACGTTTTAAACGAACAGCACTGCCCCGTAGGCCGGAAAAGGCGTTCACGCCGCATCTGGCAACCTATGCCTGATGCGACGCAGAAGCGTATTATCATGCCTACACACAGCACTACCCCGTAGGTCGGATAAGGCGTTCACGCCGCATCCGGCATAAAACCACTCGCACTTTGTTACGGCTTCCCCACGGGAGGCCTTTTTTTTGTCTGTTATTGCTGGATTAATTTTCATTTTGTCGTTTTTGTGATCGTTATCTCGACATTTAAAAACAAATAATTTCATTATATTTTGAAATCGAAAGAAAACGACAGGATATGAAAATGTGCGTGGTATCGACAAAGCAGATGCTGAACAACGCGCAGCGCGGCGGCTACGCGGTTCCGGCATTCAATATTCACAATCTCGAAACGATGCAGGTGGTGGTGGAAAGCGCAGCCAGCCTGAATGCGCCGGTCATCATCGCCGGAACGCCAGGTACATTTAACCATGCCGGAACAGAAAACTTACTGGCGCTGGTTAGCGCGATGGCGAAGCAGTATCACCATCCGCTGGCGATTCACCTTGACCATCACACAAAGTTTGAAGATATCGCTCAGAAAGTGCGCTCCGGCGTGCGCTCAGTAATGATTGACGCCTCGCATTTGCCTTATGCGCAAAATATTTCACGGGTCAAAGAGGTGGTGGATTTTTGCCATCGCTTTGATGTCAGCGTCGAAGCGGAGCTGGGGCAACTTGGCGGCCAGGAAGATGATGTGCAAGTCAATGAAGCCGATGCGTTGTACACCAACCCCGTACAGGCGCGTGAATATGCCGAGGCAACCGGGATTGATTCCCTGGCGGTCGCAATCGGCACCGCTCACGGTATGTATGCCAGCGCACCGGCGCTGGATTTCTCCCGCCTTGAGGCCATTCGTCAGCAGGTTGCGCTACCGCTGGTACTGCATGGTGCGTCGGGACTGTCTTCTGCGGACATTCGTCAAAGCATTAACCTGGGAATTTGCAAAATCAATGTCGCGACGGAGCTGAAAAATGCCTTCTCGCAGGCGTTAAAACGTTATCTGACGGAGCATCCAGAGGCGACCGATCCCCGGGATTATTTACAGTCGGCAAAATTCGCAATGCGCGATGTGGTGCGCAAAGTGATTGCCGATTGCGGCTGCGAAGGCAGGGCATAACGCATCTGCCATTTAACAAGGAAAAACCATGAAAACGTTAATTGCCCGGCATAAAGCCGGTGAACATATCGGAATTTGTTCAGTCTGTTCGGCGCATCCGTTGGTTATTGAAGCGGCGCTGGCTTTCGATCTCAACAGCACACGCAAAGTGCTGATTGAAGCAACGTCAAACCAGGTCAATCAATTTGGCGGTTATACCGGAATGACACCGGCAGATTTTCGCGAATTTGTTTTTGCGATTGCCGATAGAGTTGGGTTTGCGCGCGAGCGCATTATTCTCGGCGGTGATCATCTGGGGCCAAACTGCTGGCAGCAAGAAAATGCGGATGCGGCGATGGAAAAATCCGTCGAGCTGGTAAAGGCATATGTTCGTGCCGGTTTCAGTAAAATTCATCTTGATGCGTCAATGTCCTGTGCGGGTGATCCTGTACCGTTAGCGCCAGAAACGGTAGCTGAACGTGCCGCTGTACTTTGCTTTGCTGCGGAAAGCGTGGCGACAGATGACCAGCGTGAACAACTGACTTATGTGATTGGCACCGAAGTTCCGGTTCCGGGCGGTGAGGCCAGCGCCATTCAGTCGGTGCACATCACAAAGGTAGAAGATGCTGCCAATACTTTACGCACACATCAAAAAGCGTTTATTGCCCGTGGCCTGACAGAGGCGTTAACGCGCGTGATTGCGATAGTGGTACAGCCTGGCGTTGAATTTGATCACAGCAATATTATCCATTATCAGCCGCAAGAAGCGCAGGCGCTGGCGCAATGGATAGAAAACAGCAAAATGGTTTATGAAGCACATTCCACCGATTACCAGACCCGGACGGCTTATTGGGAATTAGTCCGCGATCACTTTGCAATTTTGAAAGTAGGGCCAGCATTAACCTTTGCTTTACGTGAGGCGATATTTGCGCTGGCACAAATTGAGCAGGAACTTATCGCGCCGGAAAATCGCAGCAGTTGTCTTGACGTGATTGAAGAAGTCATGCTCGACGAACCGCAATACTGGAAAAAATATTACCGTACTGGATTTAACGATTCTTTACTGGATATTCGTTATAGCCTTTCTGATCGTATCCGTTATTACTGGCCGCATAGCCGAATTAAAAATAGCGTCGAGATGATGATGGCGAACCTTGACTGTGTCGAAATTCCACTGGGTATAATTAGTCAGTATTTACCAAAGCAATTTGAACGCATCCAGAGTGAGGAACTCAAGGCGATACCACATCAGCTTATTATGGATAAAATTTTTGATGTTCTGCGCGCCTATCGTTACGGTTGTGCAAAATAATAAGGATGTAATATGACAAAGTTATTTGTTCGTAGCGGAATTTCTTTTGCCAATCGCCGCGAAGCACTAACCCATATTGGCAACGAAATGGTCGCACAAGGCGTTGTTCATGACTCCTGGCCGCAGGCATTAATTGGCAGAGAAGCGGAGTTCCCCACCGGGATCATGCTGGAACAGCACGCCATTGCAATACCGCACTGCGAGGCGATTCATGCAAAAACGTCAGCCATTTATCTGTTAAGACTCGCGGATAAAATCAATTTTCAGCAAGCCGATGATGATAATGAAGTGGCGGTTTCATTAATCATCGCCCTGATTGTAGAAAATCCACAGCAGCAACTGAAACTTTTACGCCGTTTATTTGGCAAGCTGCAACAACCCGATGTGGTCGAAACGCTTATCAGCATTCCTGAAGTGCAATTAATGGAATATTTCAAAACATCTGTTTTAGATTCAAATGAATAAAATCCCTCTGTACTAATAAAAAGGACTATTTATGAAACGCAAGATTATTGTCGCTTGCGGAGGCGCGGTTGCGACTTCTACGATGGCGGCGGAAGAAATTAAAGAGCTGTGTCAGAGCCATAATATCCCTGTTGAATTAATCCAGTGTCGGGTTAATGAAATAGAAACTTATATGGATGGAGTCCATCTGATTTGTACGACTGCCAAAGTTGACCGCAGTTTTGGTGATATTCCGTTAGTTCACGGTATGCCTTTTGTTTCTGGTGTAGGGATCGAAGCATTACAAAATAAAATTCTGACTATCTTACAGGGGTGACCTATGTTTTCAGAAGTCATGCGTTATATTCTCGACCTTGGCCCTACGGTCATGTTGCCGATTGTCATTATTATTTTTTCAAAAATATTAGGCATGAAAGCAGGCGATTGCTTTAAAGCGGGTCTGCATATCGGGATTGGCTTTGTTGGCATCGGTCTGGTGATTGGCTTAATGCTGGATTCCATTGGCCCGGCGGCGAAAGCGATGGCGGAAAATTTCGACTTAAATCTGCATGTGGTCGATGTCGGCTGGCCGGGATCATCTCCAATGACCTGGGCGTCGCAAATTGCGCTGGTGGCTATTCCGATTGCGATTCTGGTTAACGTGGCAATGCTGCTCACGCGTATGACGCGGGTAGTGAATGTCGATATCTGGAATATCTGGCATATGACCTTCACCGGCGCGTTGCTGCATCTGGCGACGGGTTCATGGATGATTGGCATCGCGGGTGTGGTGATTCACGCAGCGTTTGTTTATAAGCTGGGCGACTGGTTTGCACGCGATACCCGTGATTTCTTTGAGCTGGAAGGCATTGCCATTCCGCACGGCACATCGGCGTATATGGGGCCGATTGCGGTGCTGGTCGATGCCATTATCGAAAAAATCCCTGGTATTAACCGAATAAAATTTAGCGCCGACGATATTCAGCGCAAATTTGGCCCTTTTGGCGAACCGGTCACTGTGGGTTTTGTGATGGGACTGATTATCGGCATTCTTGCCGGTTACGATGTCAAAGGTGTATTGCAACTGGCAGTAAAAACGGCAGCGGTGATGCTGCTGATGCCACGGGTGATCAAGCCCATCATGGATGGTTTAACACCCATCGCGAAGCAGGCGCGTAGCCGTTTACAGGCGAAGTTCGGCGGTCAGGAGTTTTTGATTGGGCTTGATCCGGCGTTGCTGCTGGGGCATACGGCTGTGGTGTCGGCAAGCCTGATTTTTATCCCGCTCACTATATTGATTGCCGTTTGTGTGCCGGGTAATCAGGTGCTGCCGTTTGGTGACCTTGCCACCATCGGCTTCTTTGTAGCGATGGCGGTCGCGGTGCATCGTGGAAACCTGTTCCGCACCCTGATCTCAGGCATCATCATTATGAGCATCACCCTGTGGATTGCGACGCAAACTATTGGCCTGCATACCCAACTGGCTGCCAATGCGGGCGCGTTAAAAGCCGGAGGCATGGTGGCCTCGATGGATCAGGGCGGTTCACCCATCACCTGGTTACTGATTCAGGTTTTCTCCCCGCAGAATATCCCCGGTTTCATTATTATCGGTGCTATTTATCTCACCGGTATTTTTATGACCTGGCGTCGGGCGCGCGGTGTTATTAACAAAGATAAAGCTGCTGTCGCACAATAAATTATACCCAAGGGGGAGAATATCCCCCTTTATCACTCAGGAGTTTTTATGAAATCAGTTGTTAATGATACTGATGGTATTGTCCGCGTGGAAGAGCACGAGTTACCCGAAATTCATCATCAGGATGATGTGCGAATTAAAATTTCCAGTTCGGGATTATGTGGTTCCGATTTGCCCCGGATATTTAAAAATGGTGCACATTATTACCCCATAACATTAGGGCATGAATTTAGTGGTTTTGTTGATGCTGTGGGGAGTGGGGTAAATGATTTACAACCTGGCGATGCGGTCGCCTGTGTGCCGTTATTACCCTGTTTTCAATGTCCGGAATGTCTGAAAGGCTTTTATTCCCAGTGTGCGAAATATGATTTTATTGGATCACGGCGCAACGGGGGATTGACAGAATATATTGTGGTGAATCGAAAAAATGTCTTCGCACTACCGGAGGAAATGCCGATTCAGGATGGCGCTTTTATTGAACCAATTACCGTCGGCCTGCACGCTTTCCATTTGGCGCAAGGCTGTGAAAATAAAAACGTCATTATTATTGGTGCCGGAACTATCGGCCTGCTGGCGATCCAGTGCGCCAGTGCGCTGGGGGCGAAGAGTGTGACGGCTATCGACATTAGCCCAGAAAAACTGGCACTGGCAAAATCCTTTGGTGCCACGCAAACATTTAACAGCAGTGAAATGAGTGCGCCACATATGCAGGCTGTTTTACGCGAACTGCGTTTTAATCAGCTTATCCTTGAGACGGCTGGCGTACCGCAAACTGTCGAACTGGCGGTAGAGATTGCCGGGCCTCATGCACAACTGGCGTTGGTGGGCACGTTGCATCAGGATCTGCATTTAACGTCGGCGACGTTTGGCAAAATATTGCGTAAAGAGCTGACGGTTATCGGCAGTTGGATGAACTACTCCAGCCCGTGGCCTGGGCAGGAGTGGGAAACAGCGAGCCGGTTGCTGGCAGAACGTAAGTTAAGCCTGGAGCCATTAATCGCTCACCGTGGCGGTTTTGAAAGCTTCGCTCAGGCGGTGCGTGACATCGCTCGCAATACCATGCCGGGTAAGGTGCTACTCATTCCCTGAAACCGTGGGCCAGCGTGATGCTGGCTCACCGTTGTGAAAAACAGATCATTCACCAATGCCCCCCCTTCGTTTACACTATGCGCAATTGAATATGGGTAAATGACGATGAATTCATTCGAGCGAAGGAATAAGATCATCCAATTAGTGAATGAACAGGGAACCGTGCTTGTTCAGGATCTGGCGGGAATATTTGCTGCCTCGGAAGCGACAATCCGTGCCGATTTGCGCTTTCTCGAACAAAAAGGCGTGGTCACGCGCTTTCATGGTGGTGCGGCGAAAATAATGTCCGGCAATAGCGAAACCGAGACACAGGAAGTAGGATTTAAAGATCGCTTTCAGCTCGCCAGTGCGCCGAAAAACAGAATTGCACAGGCAGCAGTAAAAATGATCCACGAAGGGATGACCGTTATTCTCGACAGCGGAAGTACGACAATGCTTATCGCCGAAGGATTAATGACTGCCAAAAATATCACGGTGATTACCAACAGTCTCCCGGCGGCATTTGCCCTTTCTGAAAATAAAGATATTACGCTGGTGGTTTGTGGTGGCACGGTACGCCATAAAACGCGCTCGATGCATGGTTCCATTGCCGAGCGTTCATTGCAGGATATTAATGCCGATTTAATGTTTGTCGGCGCTGACGGTATCGATGCGGTAAATGGCATTACCACCTTTAATGAAGGTTATTCGATTGGCGGTGCTATGGTCACCGCAGCAAATAAAGTGGTTGCTGTACTGGACTCAACGAAATTCAACCGCCGTGGATTTAATCAGGTACTGCCAATCGAAAAAATTGACATTATTATTACTGATGATGCCGTGTCAGAGGTGGATAAACTGGCATTGCAGAATACACGGGTGAAATTAATTACGGTGTAGAGCAAAGCGAATAAGGTGATCATTCAGTTTATAAAAATCCCGATAACCTGTGCTATCGGGATTTATTTCGCAAGCAGAAGATGAAATAGTTCCAGGCGGGGGCTAGCGAGTCAATAACCAACGTGCGGTGTGTTCATCGGTCACCAGGCCGTTGATCCATCCGCCTTTTAACGCCGCGAGAATTGCCGGGCGTTTATCTTCACCGCAGGCGGCGGCGATGCGCGGGCACTGACTTTCGCGGATATCGTAGCTGGTGATCATCCGGTTAATATGGTTTTCCACCACGTTGCCGTCGGCGTCGATAAAGCGCCCGAGAATTTCCCCAACGCCGCCGAGCATCGTTAACTCTTCCAGTTGCTGTTCATTGATAAAGCCATCTTTGAAGATCGGGCTTTGCCGACCTAATGCGCCAATACCGACAAAAATGACATCGGAATTACAGGCGACCGCAGAGACATTGCGAAACAGTCGGTTGGTTGACCACATTTGATGCTCTTCCCGCGATTGGGCATAGCGCGGGGCAGGCCATTGATAATATTTGCCCTGAATCTTTCTCGCCAGCAGTAGTGGTACATCGTCGTAATAGTTACATTGTCCGTGTTCGTTCATGGCGCTGATCAGGGCAACACAACGGGTGTTTTGGCTATCAAAATCAATCCGTCTGATGGTTTTCTTTAGGGTTAAGCCAGAACCGATACCGACAATAGTCGGTTTATCACCTTGTAAATAACGCGCCATCAGTTGATAACAGCCAAATGCCACGCTATCGAGGGTACTATCAACACTGTATACCGGCACAATATTACAGTCGGTTAAATGGTACTTTTCCTTTAAAAGTTGCGCGTAATCGAGACAATTCGCCACAGGATGATGCAATCCAATCGACACAATCCCTTCGTCTTTAGCGGCGGCAATGAGCCGCTGGACTACCGGACGAGAAGTTCCTAACTGACTGGCGATTTCGCTTTGGTTAAGTCCGGCGATGTAATACATCCATGCTGCTCGTACTTTTTGATCGAGCCTGATGTCATCTTCTTTGTTCACGTTTCCCTGCCTCAAGATTGCGTGTGGGATAGAGAAAATCCCACAACAGATAGCGTCATTCTGGCGACAGCTCTGCCGTGAGGCAAGTTTTTACCTGCATCTGGTCATTTGTAATTTTAAAGATCATTTGCTCTTTTGTGATCTAACGCTCTTATTTAAGCTAAATGTTCATTTACAGTGCAGCCATAACGTCAATGGAGAACAGACAATGAACGAAAAATACACATGGCTGCATATCGGTTTAGGTTCTTTCCACCGCGCACACCAGGCGTGGTATCTGCATCGCCTGTTGGTGGCGGGGGATACTCGCTGGAGTATCGCGGCGGGCAATATTCGTAACGATGCCGAACACGTTGTGCAGGCGTTGATGGCGCAAAAAGGCCGCTATGTTCTGGAAACGGTTAGCCCGGAAGGGGAGAACGAATATGAAGAGATCACCTCAATTCAGAAATTGTTGCCCTGGCAGGCCGACTTACAACCGCTGATTACCGAAGGCGCTGACCCGAAAACCAAAGTGATTGCCTTTACGGTGACTGAGGGGGGCTACTACCTCAATACCAGCCATAAGCTGGAAGTTACAAACTCTGATTTAGCTGCCGACCTCAAGGGGGAATGCAAAACCATTTATGGTGTTGTTACCCGCATTCTTGAAGCTCGTATGGCAAATAACGCCGGATCGCTGACCCTGCTGAACTGCGATAACGTGCGGCATAACGGCGAGCGTTTCCATGATGGCCTGGTGGAGTTCTTACAACTTACGGGTAAACAGACCGTTATCGACTGGTTAAGCGCCAATGCGACCTGCCCGAATACCATGGTGGATCGTATTACGCCACGCCCGTCGGCAGAACTTCCGGCACGTATCAAAGCGCAAACCGGGATGAGTGATAAAGCCCCGGTCATGGGCGAAACCTTTATCCAGTGGGTAGTGGAAGATAATTTCCGCGATGTACGTCCGGCGCTGGAGAATGTCGGCGTGGAGCTGGTGGAGTCGGTTATTCCTTATGAAGAAGCGAAAATTCGTATTCTTAACTCTTCTCATAGCTGTATCGCCTGGGCAGGTACTCTGGTTGGTCAGAAATATATCCACGAAAGTACGCTGACTGATTTTATTTATCAGATTGCCGATCGCTACGTAACGGAGGATGTCATACCTTGCCTGGGTGACAACGGCATTGATCTTGCGACTTATCGTGATGTGGTGCTCAGACGTTTTACCAATCCACATATTCAGGACACCAACCAGCGCGTTGCCGCCGATGGCTTCTCAAAAATTCCGGCGATGATTGCGCCTACTCTGCGCGAATGTTACCAGCGCGGTGTCCGTCCGAACGCTACCGCCATGTTACCGGCACTGTTCTATGTGTTTATGCAGCAGTGGCATCTCGGCAAACTTCCGTATGAATACCAGGACGGGATTCTTGATGCGCCTGCGGTACATGCGATGTTCGAATCCGCCGACCCGATAGCCGTTTATGCCAGTGACAAGGCGCTGTTCGGCGATTTAACCGACCGTGCCGATTTTGCCGCGCTGCTGCGCGAAAAAATTGCTGACGTCTACACGCTGATTAATTAACCTGGAGGCGGTTATGTATCTGGGCATCGATCTGGGAACATCGGAAGTTAAGGCGCTGGTCATTGATGAAAATAATGAAATAGTCGCCACACATAGCGCGCCACTGACTATTCAGCGGCCCCATCCACACTGGTCAGAACAATCGCCGCAGGCCTGGTGGGAGGCGACGGAATATCTGATGTCAACGCTACGGGAAAAATGCGGTCATCACTGGCAGGCGATTAAAGCGATTGGCCTTTCTGGCCAGATGCACGGCGCAGTGCTGCTGGATGCTACCGGGGAGGCGATTCGTCCGGCGATTTTATGGAACGATACCCGCAGTGCACTTGAGTGTGCGGAGCTGGAAGAGATAGCACCGGAGCTGCATCAGGTGGCTGGCAATCTGGCGATGCCCGGATTTACTGCGCCGAAACTGTTGTGGGTACGGCGCCATGAACCGCAGCACTTTGCGCGTATTGCGACGGTGTTACTGCCGAAAGACTACTTGCGTTTCAAAATGACCGGCAAAAAAATCTCCGATATGTCGGATTCGGCGGGCACGTTGTGGCTCGACGTGGCAAAACGTGACTGGTCAGACACGCTGTTGCAAAAGTGCGGCCTGACGCGGGCAAATATGCCGGAACTGGTGGAAGGTTGTGATGTCTCTGCCACGCTCGATCCGCGCGTAGCCGAACGCTGGGGGCTGACGCCTTCGGTGGTGGTGGCAGGCGGCGGAGGGGATAACGCGGTCAGCGCCATCGGTGTGGGCGCAGTATCTCCCGGCGATGCGTTTATTTCTCTGGGGACATCGGGCGTTCTGTTTGTGGTGACTGATGCTTATCGTCCGGCACCGCAATCAGCCGTTCACGCATTTTGCCATGTGCTGCCGAATTTATGGCATCAGATGAGCGTTATGCTTAGCGCCGCCAGTTGTTTGCAATGGTTTTGCCGTCTGGTGGGCGTTACCGAAACAGAATTACTCGAAGAGATAGCCCAGCTTTCACCAGCAGAAAAAGCCAGTGCCCCGATGTTTCTGCCATATCTTTCCGGAGAACGGACACCACATAACGATCCTGATGCCAGAGGGATGTTCTGGGGGCTGACCCATTCCAGCCAGCGGGCACTGATGGGCTATGCCGTACTGGAAGGCGTGAGTTTTGGTATCGCTGACGGGCTGCGTGTTTTGCAAGAGAGTGGAACGGCTATTGAACAATGTTCGCTGGTGGGAGGCGGGGCGAGAAGTCCGTTCTGGGCGCAACTGCTGGCGGATATTCTCAACATGCCGGTGGTAACGCATAAAGGTGGGGAAACCGGTGGCGCGCTTGGCGCGGCGCGTCTGGCTTGTCTCGCCGCCGGTAAACCGCTGGCGGCGGTCTGCGAAAAACCGGAAGTCTACCAAACCTGGCACGGCGATGCTGAACGTCATCAGGCTTTGATGCAACGTTATCAACAATTTAACTCGCTATATAGCAACGATCTTAACTATCGCAACCAATAACAACTGTCATTAATGCTCTCCGGTGGTGACGCCGGAGCGGCGTTTTGTACCCTACAAACGAGGTCACTATGTCGTTAACGAATAAACAATGGCTGGGATTACCTTTAAATCTGGTCTGGGGATATATTGCCATTGCTATCTTTATGACCGGCGATGGTTTTGAACTGGCATTCCTCTCGCACTATATTAAGGCGCTGGGCTTTACGCCTGCACAAGCCTCATTTGCTTTTACGCTGTATGGCCTGGCGGCGGCGCTCTCTGCATGGGTATCCGGCGTGGTGGCGGAAATTATCACGCCGCAAAAAACCATGTTCATCGGTTTTGTGCTGTGGTGTATTTTCCATGTGCTGTTTCTGGTCTTCGGTCTGGGGCAGGCGAACTATGCATTAATTCTGCTGTTCTACGGCATTCGTGGTCTGGCATATCCTCTCTTCCTTTACGCCTTTATCGTTGCCGTTGTGCATAACGTGCGCAGCGACAGTACCAGTGCCGCGCTGGGCTGGTTCTGGGCCGTTTATTCCATTGGTATTGGTGTTTTCGGTAGTTACATTCCCAGCTTTACCATCCCGGTTATCGGCGAAATGGGTACTCTATGGTTGGCGCTGGCGTTTTGCGTAACTGGCGGTATTCTTGCGCTGGTTTCAATGCGTAAAATCCAGACTCCGCATCATATGCAAGCTCTGACGACTAAAGAGAAGTTCAGCGAGCTTGGCCGTGCTGTCACCTTGCTCTATACCAACCGCAATATTTTGCTCTCCAGTATTGTGCGAATTATCAATACATTGTCACTGTTTGGCTTTGCGGTGATTATGCCGATGATGTTTGTCGATGAGCTGGGCTTTACCACGTCCGAGTGGCTACAGGTGTGGGCGGTCTTCTTCTTCACGACGATTTTCACCAACATTTTCTGGGGCGTACTGGCAGAGAAAATTGGCTGGATGAAAGTTGTTCGCTGGTTCGGCTGTGTGGGAATGGCGCTTTCCAGTCTGGCTTTCTACTACATGCCGCAATACTTCGGGCATAACTACTGGATGGCAATGGTGCCCGCCGTTGCGCTGGGGATCTTTGTTGCAGCGTTCGTGCCGATGGCGGCGGTTTTCCCGGCGCTGGAGCCAAAACACAAAGGCGCGGCGATTTCGGTTTATAACCTTTCTGCCGGTCTGTCTAACTTTTTGGCCCCTGCGATAGCGGTGGTGCTGTTACCTTATTTCAGTACAATTGGTGTGGTTATCGCTTATACAACCCTGTACATCATCGCGTTTATCATTTGTCCGTTTATTCGCGTCGAACAACCGGGATTCTCAAACCAGCAAGTCTGTGAAGGTGAACCCGCCGTTATTTCCTGATGGAGGCAGCCTGGTGTAAGGCCAGGCTTTATTGTGAGGAACGATGTTTAATTGCAAAGCAGTCATTTTTGATATGGACGGCGTCATTATTGATTCGGAAGGATTATGGCGTCAGGCGCAACAAGGGGCGCTGGCACGATGGGGTGCCAGCGTTAGCGATGAAGAGTGTATCAGGCTGACGAAAGGGAAAAGGCTTGATGAGATAGCCCGAACCTGGTGCGAATACTGTCATCTGTCTGTTACGCCCACGCAACTGGAGGCGGAGATCCGTCGCCTGATTACTGCATTAATTGCTGAAAAAGGGGAAGCTATGCCGGGGGTAAAGGATGTGCTCACCTTTTTATGCCAGTCAGGATACCAACTGGCACTGGCGACCTCTTCATCTTATCAGGTGATTGATGCGGTGCTGACAAAACTCAAAATCGAACACTGTTTTTCGGTGATTTGCAGTGCCGACGACGAAAGCCACGGCAAACCACATCCGGCAGTTTACCTCTCCGCACTACGAAAATTACGCCTGCCCGCCGCAGATTGTCTGGTTATAGAAGATAGCCTGAGTGGTTTTAAAGCTGCACAGGCAGCGGGAATTAAAACGGTTGTTGTAGCCGAGGATTTTCAACAGCCGTGCTTTAACTCTGCGGTAGCCAGGTATGCATCACTTGAGCAGTTACTGGAAACGGTGGCCGCATGAAAAAATTGCGAGCGCAGAAGAATCCTGGGATGATGCCGGTCTGCGGATCCTGCTTCTGCGCTTGCTTTGTACTTACCTTAACAGCGGGCAATCTGGTGGTAGCCGGCAACGCAATGCTGCCGGAAGTATTTCGATATGAAAACGTTGTCCGCTTAACGGTTCGCCATCAAGATTAAAGGTGATTTCATGCGGCGCTTGTATCTCGAACCATGCCGAAGCGCCATCAATAATATTCGGGTTTTCTTCGTCAGGTTTTAAGGTTGAGAAGAGAGCTGGAAGAATTTCATCGCCGGTGAAAATACGCAGTTGTAGCAAACCATCATTGATCAGCGCATTTGGGCACAGTTGTTGACCGCCACCGGCTTGACGCCCGTTGCCAATACCAATAACCAGCGCATCGCCTTGCCAGTGAAAATTTTCACCACGGATTTCACAGCGATCCGGTTGCAGCGTATCCATGCGCATTAAGCCGTGAATGATGTAAGAGACGCCACCTAGCGCGGCTTTTAATTTCTCGGGTGTTTCCGTGGTGATGCGCGTACCAAATCCGCCCGTCGCCATGTTGATAAAACAGGTTTGTTTGTTGACCTGTGCCATATCAATCGCAATAGCGTTACCAGCAATTGCCAGTTTAAGTGCCTTATCCAGCGCCTCAGGAATACCCACACTGGTGGCAAAATCGTTCGCTGTACCTAGCGGCAATATCCCCAACGCAGGAATTTCATTGCCCTCACACTGAATCAACGCCGTGGAGACTTCATTAATAGTGCCATCGCCACCGCCGGCAATCACCGTTGCCACGCCAAGCTGGCGGGCTTCCTCAACAAAACGCGCAGCATCACCTTTCTCCCAGGTAACCCGCACATGAATAGTCATTCCTTCCTCACGCAGCAGCATAATTGCTTCGCGTAATGTTTCATTGTCAGCACTTTTGCCGTTAAGAATCAGTAAGCTGGCGGGAAAATCTGCCATGGTCGTATGCCTTTATGATTGGTCTGTAGATAGTGTAGAGCAGAAAAGAAAAGGCGGTGTCAGAACAGGATGAAAGTCGTGGTACAAAAAAATAAGCCCGTGTAAGGGAGATTACACAGGCTAAGGAGGTGGTTCCTGGTACAGCTAGCATTTTATGGGTTATGTTTTTCAGCGAAACGGATGATAACCTTAATAAATGCAGCTGTATGTGATCGGTTTCTAAGAATTTTCCATCCGGGAAAAATAATCGAAATTAATCACTTACCGTGCGGGTTACGCGTGGTTTCACCAGAGAAATTACGCATCAGCAGTGCGTAATTGAGCTCAAGATCCTGCGGAACCGGGAGCCACACGGTATAACCATCGCCAGGTGCAACCGGCATCGCTTCACCTTTGGCATTTTCCATATGCTCAAGGGTAAAGTTGATGTTGCCCTGTGGCGTCATCAGTTCAAGGCTGTCGCCAACGGAGAACTTATTTTTCACCGCTACCGCCGCGAGATCGCCTTTGCGCTCACCGGTAAACTCCCCAACAAACTGCTGGCGGTCAGAAACGGAATAACCGTATTCGTAGTTCTGATAATCGTCGTGAGTATGACGACGCAGGAAACCTTCGGTGTAACCACGATGCGCCAGACCTTCCAGAGTTTCCAGCAGGCTGGTATCGAACGGTTTTCCTGCGGCTGCGTCATCAATCGCTTTACGATAAACCTGCGCGGTGCGTGCGCAATAATAGAAAGATTTGGTACGGCCTTCGATTTTCAGCGAATGCACGCCCATTTTAGTCAGACGTTCAACGTGGGCGATAGCGCGCAGATCTTTCGAGTTCATGATGTAAGTGCCGTGTTCATCTTCAAACGCGGTCATATACTCGCCCGGGCGCTGGGCTTCTTCAATCATAAACACTTTGTCAGTTGGCGCGCCGATACCCAGCGTCGGTTCGACGTTTTGCACCGGAATCGGCTCGTATTTGTGTACGATGTTGCCGACGTCATCTTCTTTGCCTTCCTGGACGTTGTACTCCCAGCGACAGGCGTTAGTGCAGGTGCCCTGATTCGGATCGCGCTTGTTGATGTAGCCAGAGAGCAGGCAGCGACCAGAGTAGGCCATGCACAGCGCGCCGTGAACGAAAATTTCGAGTTCCATATCCGGCACCTGATTGCGGATCTCTTCGATCTCTTCCAGCGACAGTTCGCGGGAGAGGATCACGCGAGTCAGGCCCATTTGCTGCCAGAATTTTACCGTCGCCCAGTTTACGGCGTTGGCCTGCACCGAAAGGTGGATCGGCATTTCAGGGAAGTGCTCACGCACCAGCATAATCAGCCCCGGATCGGACATAATCAGCGCATCCGGCCCCATTTCCACTACCGGTTTCAGGTCACGGATAAAGGTTTTCAGCTTAGCGTTATGCGGCGCAATGTTGACCACGACATAAAACTTTTTCCCCAGCGCATGGGCTTCATTGATGCCGAGCTGAAGATTTTCGTGGTTGAATTCGTTGTTGCGCACACGCAGGGAATAACGCGGTTGTCCCGCATAAACAGCATCTGCGCCATAAGCGAAAGCGTAACGCATATTTTTCAGCGTTCCCGCCGGGGAAAGGAGTTCCGGTTTAAACATAATTCTCTCGTTCTGATGACAGGTCAGAACCGCTTCACCTGATGAAGCGGTTAGGGGAGTGTCCCCACTTTAAGGGCGGGCATTGTAGCGCAATCGGCGGGTTTAGCTCCAGTGTAAATGTCTGGTAGCGTCCTGGTTTTGGTTAAGGATACGAGTGACGATAATTTCCCCTAGTGATTACAGGAAATAAATAACGTGGTGTTCAAAAGGAAGAACAAAAATGCCTTCGCCTAATTCAGGTCTGGGAGTACCAATATTATTGTTACTCAGAATCTGGAGAACGTCTGAAAGATGTTCAACATATTTGTCGGCTTGTGGTTCGCCGAAATGGTGATAACTGTAATACCAGATGCCTTCTCAATCCTCGTTGGCTTTTGGCATGAGCTTAATAATACGCACATTATTTCCTTATCCCTGCTTTCACCTTCCGTAAAAACGCATCCTTTTCCCACGGCTGAGCTTCACCACTATTCAACCCTTCTGCAAGCATGTCACGTAACGCTTGCAGGCGAGACTCTGCTTGTTTTTCTCGAAGCAAGCGCAGTGACTCACGGATCACTTCGCTTTGGGTGCGATAGTCGCCGGATTCAATTAAGGACTCGATAAATTCACGCAACTCATCGCCGAGATCAACCGTCATCGTTCTGGCCATGTTTATGCTCTCTTGTAAGTAAAAATCTTACGTCAGTGTATGTCATAAACCGGATAGCGCCACGAAAAGTATTAGAAGATATTTTGCTATATGAACATGTTCAGGAGGATAAGGATGGGGAGTGTTAAACAAAGAGAGGAGAATGAGTGCTTGCCTGTGCCTACTATTTTAATGGCGCAGATTAATCTTAATCATCAATAAATAAGTGTTTATTAGAAATAAAGCCGGACGCGTTATCCGCGCCCGGCTTAACTATTAAGTATTGTCTTTCACCTTCTGACTTGCGCCATTGGTTTTTACAGAAGCAATTCCGACTTCGCGTGATTGAGCGGTGGCATACATCTGGCTGGAACCGATTATCTGATGATTGCCAGCTTTCAGATTGAAATAAAATTTGCCGTTGCTCGCTGTTTTTTTCTCATAGCGTTCGTCCTGCGGGCTGTTGCTTTGCACCGAGGCAATGCCCTTTTCCGCAGCGGCTTTTGAGGTATACAGTTCGCTGGTGAGAATGATCTCGCCATTGCCCGCTTTTAGCACAAACCGGAACTGATTTTCACTGCTCTTATTGAGTTCAAACCAACCAGCCATAATGACTCCTTGATTGAAATTGCGTATCGAAAACAGTATGTAACGATTTAAGTATGGGTGATATTCAGTTGACTGCCAATCAGGGGAATACCCTCTAAAGGGTGGGGGAGATTACTGATAAATATGCAGGAATCTGAATGCGGATACGGTGTTATCCCTCTCCTTTCAGAGAGGGGCATGACGGGTTAATAAACAGGAAATTTTGCCCTCGCCAGGGCAACGATACATTAAACGATACGACAGGCGTCAGCTTCCCAGCGGTAACCGACACCGTAAACGGCACGGATAAATGACTGCTCTTCGTCCAGCGACTCCAGTTTACGGCGCAGGTTTTTAATGTGGCTGTCGATGGTGCGGTCGGTTACCACGCGGTAATCGTCATAAAGATGATTGAGTAATTGCTCGCGGGAGAATACTTTTCCCGGTTCATGGGAGAGGGTTTTCAAAAGACGAAATTCTGCAGGCGTCAGATCAAGCATTTTGCCACGCCATGAAGCCTGAAAACGACCTTCGTCGATAATCAACGGGCTTTCGGCATCCTGTTGCTGCAACTCGCGCTGCGGTTTGCAGCGGCGCAAAATGGTCTTAACACGCGCCACCACTTCCCGTGGGCTGTACGGTTTGCAGATATAGTCATCGGCGCCAATCTCCAGCCCCAGCAAACGGTCGATTTCTTCGATTTTTGCCGTAACCATCACGATGGGGACATCGGAAAAACGACGAATTTCCCGGCAAAGTGTCAGACCATCAGTGCCTGGTAGCATCAGATCCAACAGGATCAGATCCGGTGGGGTCTGCCGCACATACGGCAGTACCTGATCACCGTGACTGATAAGGGTCGGCGCATAGCTCGCAGCACGCAGATAATCAATGAGCAACTGCCCCAGCTTCGGTTCATCTTCCACGATCAAAATACGCGGTGTGTTTTCGTCGATTGGTAACTCGGTCATACTTCTCTCTGTAAATCCCGTTCCAGCGGTAACTCTACTGTAATGCTTACCCCGCCAAAAGGCGAATGAGTGGCAACAATGCGACCACTGTGCGCTTCAACAATGTTAAGGCAAATCGCCAGTCCCAGGCCGGAACCGCCGCTGGCACGGTTGCGGGAACCTTCGGTGCGGTAAAAACGCTCAAACAATTTTTGCAGTTGTTCGTCGCTGACGCCCGGCGCACTGTCGGCAAAGGTCAGGCGCACCGTTTTGTCGCGCTGCTCGGCGGAGATTTGCAGGCTGCCGCCGCTGTCGGTGTAACGTAGACTGTTTTCCAGTAAGTTATTGAATAACTGCATTAAACGGTCGCGATCGCCAAATACGGTAATGCTATCCGGTAGGGAAAATTGCAGCTTCAGGCCACGGCTGGCGAAACGTTCACGAAAAGCGCCGCCTGCCACTTCCAGCAGCGGGATCAGATCCACAGGCGCTTTTTGATAGGCGAGAGCACCTTCATCTGACATCGACAGTTGATGCAGGTCATCCACCAGTTTGGTCAGTGTACCGACCTCCGCCTGTAAAGAAGCCACTGTCTCCGGTGTGAACTTACGCACGCCATCCTGAATAGCTTCCAGTTCTCCGCGCAGTACTGCTAAAGGCGTGCGCAGTTCGTGAGAGATATCAGCCATAAAATCGCGGCGCATCTGTTGGTTTTTCTCCAGCGTGCTGGCGAGCTGGTTGAAGTCTTGTGCCAGTTTGCCCAGTTCATCTTCACTGGTGGGCGTCACGCGGGTTGTGAAATCGCCCGCCGCAAGTTTGTGCGTGCCATCCACCAGCCGTTTCACTGGAGCGAGCAAACCGCGCGCCAGTGGGAATGTCGCCAGCGCCGCCAGTAAGGTAGATAAAGCGACAATCAACCAACTGGTTTGCCGCTGTTGTTTATCGAAATTGATATCGGTATTGCGGGTTAACCGTTCAACGGGTGAGGCGATCACCGCGCCAACTTCAACACCATTGACCAGAATAGGGCGCCTTGTACCGTCCGGTGGAATGGGAGAGCGTGGGCCAACCAGCACTTTGTTGTTTTGATCGACCACCCAGAACTGAGTACGCCAGCCGTGTGGCGGCATACCGGGACCCGGTTTGTCTTCATTATTATCATGTTCAAATGAGCGCAGTATCTGAAATACAAAACGATCGTTATTACGCAGAAAGCGCCAGTTACCGTGCTGGGCGTACTGCTCGCCAAGTGCATCTCCGAGCATTTGCAGCCGCTGTTCATTACCATGCTTAATGTAATCGATAAAGCCGCGCTCAAAACTGATCCGTACTGCCCAGTGCATTGTTATCAATAACACAATGCAGGTGGCGAAGATCGCCAGAAACAGTTTGCCGGTAATGCCGGGTCGCCAGAACTTCATTGCGCGCTCCTTTTTCTCCGCGAAATAGCCACGTTTTGATGCGTATCGTTCGGAACTCTGGCAAAGATGAACGCCGGAAGGGCGATGAGAAACGCCATGCTAAGCCAGGTGTACATAAAGACGGTTTGTGTGGTGCCGCTGTCAACGCTGACATGTTGGGAGCCAAAAAGACCCAGCAGCAGCCCGGCGATGGTCACACCGATACTCATCGACAATTGCATAATCATCGACAGCAGGCTGTTGCCGCTGCTCGCCAGATTGTCTGGTAGATCTTTCAGCGTCAGGGTGTTCATGGAGGAGAAACGCGTTGAGTTGACCATTCCTTGTAAAAACAGAACGAATGGCAAAACGTAGTACCAGCCAAGCATCGCGGTGGCCATAAACAGCAATGTGACCAGCGACAGACCCAGCGTGGTTGCCACCAGCACCCGACGATAACCAAAGCGGTTAACCACCTGCACCACAATACGTTTCATTCCCATGCTGCCGAGCACCATGGGGATCATCATCAGTCCGGCATGGAACGGCGAAAAACCGAGGCCGATTTGCAGGAAAACCGGCGTCATAAAGGGCAACATACCGCTGCCAATACGTCCGGCAAAACTTCCCGCCAGACCCAGCGAAAAGGTGCGGGTGCGGAACAGTTTCAGACTGAAAAGGGCGCGGTTGTTATTTCTGGCGTGCAGCAGATAAAGCACCAGTGCCACTACGCCAACCGCCACCAGGCCGACAATCGCCAGCGGCGAAAGTCCTGTGCCTTTACTGCCATCCAGCGCCAGCGTTAACACTGCCATGCCAACCGCCAGCAACAGAAAGCCGGAGAGATCGAAGCGCCGCGTCTGCATGGTGTAGTTTGGCATTAACATTAGCGTGGCGATCGCACCGATAATCCCCACCGGAATGTTGATCAAAAAGATCCAGTGCCACGACGCGTACTCCACCAGCAGGCCTCCCAGTGCCGGACCGAGCAGCGGGCCGACCTGACCGGGCAGCGTGACAAAGGTCATCGCCGCCATATATTGCTCGCGCGGAACAATTTTCATCACCGTTAGCCTGCCGACCGGCACCATCATCGCACCGCCTACGCCCTGTAACGCACGTGCCAGCAACAGTTCATTAAGGGTGCCGGAAAGCGCGCAAAACAGCGAACCGAGGGTAAACAGCACGATAGCGGTAAAGAAAATATTGCGCACGCCGACTTTGTCCGCCAGCCAGCCGCTGGCAGGCAGCATCACCGCCACGGTCAGCACATAAGAGACAATGACCATGTGCATATGCAGCGGGCTTTCCCCCAGGCTTTGCGCCATTGAGGGAAGGGCGGTGTTTACGATGGTGGTGTCCAGCGACTGCATAAAGAAGCCGAAAGCCACAATCCACAATTGCCAGCGGGTGCTGTCAGGAAGATCTGTCATTTACTCGGTTACCGTTTCTTTAGATTTTCGCGAAAAACGCAGCCGCAGACGGTCGAAAAAAAGATACACCACCGGCGTGGTATATAGCGTCAGGAGCTGACTCATTACCAGACCGCCGACAATAGTGATCCCTAATGGTTGACGCAGTTCCGAGCCGTCGCCGCCAGATAACACCAGCGGCAGCGCACCAAACAGCGCCGCCAGGGTAGTCATCATAATCGGACGAAAACGCAGCAGACAGGCCTGGAAAATGGCTTCCTGCGGCGTCAGATTTCCATTCCTTTGAGCTTCGAGCGCAAAATCGACCATCATGATGGCGTTTTTCTTCACAATGCCGATTAATAACATGATCCCTATCAGGGCGATTAGGCTGAACGGGGCATTGAACAGCTCCAGCGCCAGCAGCGCCCCAACGCCCGCCGAGGGTAGGGTGGAGAGAATGGTCAGCGGGTGCACGTAGCTCTCGTACAACATTCCCAGCACGATATAGACCGTGGCGATCGCCGCGATAATCAGGATCACCTGCGAGTTCATCGTCTCCTGGAACACCTGCGCCGTTCCGGCAAAACTGCCGCGCACCGTCGAAGGCACGCCAAGCTGCGTCATCGCACGATCGATTGCCGCACTGGCGTCCGAAAGCGATTTCCCGGTCGGCAGGTTGAACGAGATGGTCGAGGCCGCCGATAATCCCTGATGATTCACCGACAGCGGCGCGTTTGCCGGTTGCCATTTGGCGAAATACGACAACGGGATCGCTTTGCCTTCGTTATTAATGACGAACATTTTTTCCAGCGCGCTGATGTCCTGGGTATAGCGCGGATCCACTTCCATCACCACTTTATACTGGTTCATTGGCTGGTAAATGGTCGAGATTTGCCGCTGACCAAAGGCGTTATTCAGCAGGCTGTTGGCGGCCTGCACATCGATCCCCAGCCGCGCCATCGTGTCGCGATCGTAAACCAGGTTCATCTCCGCGCCGTTATCCTGCTGGTCGGAGTTAACGTCCGCCAGTTCCGGCAACGTTGCCAGTTTTTTGCGGATTTTCGGCTCCCATTCGCGCAGCGCCGCCAGGTCGTCGGATAACAACGTGTACTGGTAGCTGGCGTTCGACTGACGCCCACCAACGCGAATATCCTGCACTGCCATCAGGAACAGATTCGCCCCCGGTTCTTTCGCCAGTTTTACGCGCAGACGGTCGATAATTTGCTGCGCCGTTTCGCTGCGTTCGGCGCGTGGCTTGAGGGTGATAAACATCATCCCGCTGTTCACTCGCGAACCGCCGGTAAATCCGGTGACATTATCCACTGCCGGATCGTCACGGATAATTTTCATGAAATCCTGCAACTTACCGTGCATTGCCTGAAACGAAATGCTCTGATCCGCCTGTATCCCGCCCATCAGCACGCCGGTGTCCTGCTCCGGGAAGAAGGTTTTCGGGATCGAGATATACAGCCAGATATTGAGCGCAATGGTGCCAAGCAGCACCACGCCCACCAGACGGGTGTGATTGAGTACCCATTTCAGCGACTTACCGTAGCCTTGTTGCAGGGCAACCAGCATCCGGCCAAAACCACGTAACCGTGTTTGTTCACGCGGCTTGCTGGCTTTCAGCATCCAGCCGCACATCATCGGCGTTAGCGTCAGAGAAACCAACAGCGAAATGCCAATGGCGACTGAAAGCGTCACGGCAAATTCGCGCAATAAGCGCCCCGGCAATCCACCCATCAACAGTAGCGGCAGGAACACCGCCACCAGTGACAGACTCATCGACAGCACCGTAAAGCCGACTTCGCGAGTACCTTGCAGTGCGGCCTGTAGCGGTTTCATCCCCGCTTCCAGATGACGGGCGATGTTTTCCAGCACCACGATGGCGTCATCCACTACGAAACCAGTAGCAATGGTGAGCGCCATTAACGAAAGATTATTGAGACTGAAACCGCACAGGTACATCGCCGCAAACGTACCAATCAGCGAAACCGGCACCGCAACGGCGGGAATAATGGTGGCGCGACCTGAGCGCAGGAATAAAAAGACCACCAGAATCACCAGCGCCACCGAGATAATCAGCGTTTGCTCGACTTCCTCCAGCGAGGCGCGAATGGTGGGGGAGCGATCCTGGGCAATTTGCAGATCAATCGCCGCCGGAATGGTCTCCTGCAACTCCGGTAATTTTGCCCGGATGCTGTCAACCGTCTGGATAATATTGGCTTCCGGCAGTTTGCGGATCATCAGCAAAATAGCCGGTTTGGCGTTGGTCATCCCGGCGTTGCGCACATCTTGTACAGAGTCGGTCACCGTCGCCACATCGCCCAGACGAACCGCGCCGCCGTTGTTGTAATGAATAATCAGCGGCTGATATTCAGCGGCGGTTTTCAGTTCATCGTTAGTCTGGATCTGCCAGCGGTGAGTACCATCTTCCAGCGCCCCCTGCGGTTTACGCACGTTGGCATTGCTGATGGCGGTGCGCACATCGTCCAGCGATACGCCCTGATTAAACAGCGCCTGCGGATTCAGCCCGACGCGCACGGCGGGCAGCGAGCTGCCGCCGACATCGACATCACCGACGCCGTCGATTTGCGCAATCGTCGGAGCCAGCTGCGTCGAGGCGAAATCGTACAGTTCACCCTGGGAATAAGTATCGGACGTCAGCGTCAGGATCATAATTGGCGCATCCGACGGGTTTGCTTTGCGATAGGTCGGGCGGCTGGGCATCCCGCTGGGCAGCAAACTTTGTGCGGCGTTGATCGCCGCCTGCACATCGCGCGCCGCGCCGTTGATATCCCGGTCAAAATCAAACTGCAAAATAATGCGCGTGCTGCCGAGCGAACTGCTGGAGGTCATTTCACTGACCCCGGCAATACGCCCAAGCGAGCGTTCCAGTGGCGTGGCAACGGAAGACGCCATTGTCTCTGGCGACGCACCGGGCAGCGAGGCGCTGACCATAATCACCGGAAAATCGACCTGCGGCAGCGGGGCGACCGGCAGCATACGGAAGCCCAGTATGCCGCACAGGGTAATGGCAACCGACAGTAAAATCGTCGCCACCGGGCGGTAAATGAAGAGGGCAAAAAACTTCACTTACGCCTCCTCTTCATGACGGGCAAAGCGGCTTTTTGCCCACAATGCCAGACGGTCGAACAGCAGATAAATCACCGGCGTGGTAAACAGTGTCAGCACCTGGCTGACAACCAGACCACCGACCATGCCGATGCCTAACGGACGGCGCAGTTCCGCGCCGACTCCGGTACTTAACATCAGCGGCAGCGCGCCAAGCAGTGCCGCCAGAGTGGTCATCAGGATCGGACGAAAACGCAACAGACAAGCCTGGTAGATTGCATCGCGCGGCGACATGCCTTGCTCACGCTCAGCAGCCAGCGCGAAGTCGATCATCATGATGGCGTTCTTCTTCACGATACCGATCAGCAAAATAATGCCGATAATCGCAATCACATCCAGTTCACTACCGGCAATCAGTAATGCCAGCAATGCGCCCACACCTGCCGTGGGCAGCGTCGAGAGAATGGTGATCGGGTGAATAAAACTTTCGTACAGAATGCCGAGCACGATGTACATCGCCACCACTGCCGCGACAATCAGCCAGACAGTGCTGCCAAGCGCCGACTGGAAGGCGAGGGTGCTGCCCTGGAACTGCGTGGTGATATCCACCGGTAGATTCAGCGTCTTTTCGGTGTCCATAATCGCCTGCACCGCATCGCCCAGCGAATAGTTATCCGGCACGTTAAAGGAGATGGTCGTTACCGGGAACTGATCCAGATGGTTGATGGAGAGCGGCGCAAAACGCTGCTCAATTTTGGCAATTGAGCTTAACGGCACCACGCCGCCGTCGCTGCTGGTCAGGCGAATGGTATCCAGCGCCGCGAGGCCTGGGGTATTTTCGGTGTTGTGTTCCAGCACCACGCGATACTGGTTAGCCTGAGTATAAATAGTGGAAATCAGTCGCTGACCAAACGCGTTGTACAGGGCGTTATCGACATCCGCCATGCTGATCCCCAGACGGCTGGCGCTGTCGCGATCAACATTGACATACGCCACCAGCCCTTTGTCCTGCCAGTCGCTGGAGACATCAGAAAGCTGTGGAAGCTGCTGGAGTTTTTCCATGAGCTGCGGCACCCAGGTACTGAGCGCATCCAGTGACGTGGCCTGCAAGGTAAACTGGTACTGGGTGCGGCTGACCTGAGTATCGATGGTCAGGTCCTGCGTTGGTTGCAGGAAGAGATCGACGCCCGGCACTTTATCCACCGCCGTTTGCAGACGGGCGATGACTTTTTGCACCCGATCATCACGTTCATCCAACGGTTTGAGGTTGATCTGTAAACGCGCACTGTTCAGCGACGGGTTAGTGCCATCAACGCCAACAAATGAGGTCAGGCTTTGCACTGCCGGATCTTGTAAAATCACATCCGCGACCTGGCGTTGCCGCTGGGCCATATTGGCAAAGGAGCTGGATTGCGGTGCCTGCAAGGTGCCCTGAATAATGCCGTTGTCCTGTACCGGGAAGAAACCTTTCGGAATGAACACCCACAGCAGCACGCTAAGCAGCAGCGTGCTGAGCGCCACGCTTAAGGTCAGCCACGGATGATTCAGCACTTTCGCCAGTCCACGACCATAGGCGGCGATTATCCTGTCGAACATTTTCTCCGAGGCACGGGAGAAGCGGTTCTGTTTACGCAACGACTCCTGGCTGAGCATCCGCGCGCACATCATCGGCGTCAGGGTCAGCGACACCACGGCTGAGATCAAAATTGCTACCGCCAGGGTAATGGCAAACTCGCGGAACAGTCGCCCGACGATATCGCCCATAAACAGTAGCGGGATCAGCACTGCAATCAGCGAGAAGGTCAGCGAGATAATGGTAAAACCGATTTCACCTGCGCCTTTGAGCGCCGCCGCCAGCGGTTTTTCGCCTTTTTCGATATAGCGCGAAATGTTCTCGATCACCACGATGGCGTCATCGACCACGAATCCGGTGGCGATAGTTAACGCCATCAGCGTCAGGTTGTTGATCGAAAAATCGAGAAACACCATGACTGCGAAGGTGCCGATTAATGACAGCGGCACCGCAACGCCGGGAATGATGGTCGCCGGAATGTTGCGCAAAAACAGGTAGATAATCATGACTACCAGCGCGATAGCCATCATCAATTCAAACTGAGTATCATCGACGGATGCGCGGATATTGGTGGTGCGATCGGAAAGCACCGTTACTTTTACCGATTTCGGCAAACTTTCGGTGAGTTGTGGCAGCATCTGCCGGATGCTGTCGGCGGTAGAGATAATGTTAGCACCGGGCTGGCGCTGAACATTCATCACTATGGCCTGTTCTTTGTTCGCCCACGCGCCGAGCCAGCTGTTTTCTGCACCTTGCTCTACAGTTGCGACATCGCCCAGACGAATCGGCGCGCCGTTCTGGTAGGCGATGATTAGCTGGCGATACTCTTCTGCGGATTGCATCTGGTCGTTCGCCGACAGCGTGACCGCGCGGGAAGGGCCGTCGAGGCTACCTTTGGCTGAGTTAACGTTAGCGCCAGTAATGGCGGTGCGCACGGTTTCGCTGGTTAGTCCAAGAGCGGCAATCGCCTGGGCGTTAAGTTTGACACGAACAGCCGGACGCTGACCGCCGGAAAGCGTCACCAGCCCGACGCCGGAAATCTGCGAGATTTTCTGCGCGACGCGGGTTTCCACCATATCTTCCACCTGCGTCATCGGCATGGCGGTTGAGGTGACAGCGAGTGTCATGATTGGCGGATCTGCCGGGTTCACTTTGCTGTAAACCGGCGGGTTAGGCAGGTCGCTCGGCAACAGGTTAGTGGCGGCGTTAATCGCGGCCTGCACTTCCTGCTCGGCGACATCCAGCGGTAATGTTAGCTGGAACTGCAAGGTGATAACTGACGCGCCGCCGGAACTCTGCGATGACATCTGTTTCAGGCCAGACATCTGCCCAAACTGGCGTTCGAGCGGCGCGGTAACGGCAGAGGTCATGACATCCGGGCTGGCGCCGGGGTAGAGCGTGACCACCTGAATAGTCGGGTAGTCCACTTCCGGCAGCGCCGAAACGGGCAGGGCGCGATAGCCGATAATCCCGGCGAGTAAGATCGCCACCATCAGCAGCGTGGTGGCGACAGGGCGCATAATAAACAGGCGCGACGGGCCGCCTGTGCTGCTCGGAGGTAACACCTGCATCAGGAGCGCACTCCTTTTTTCGCGTATTCACGGCTGGTGGCTTTCTCTTCCGGCGAGGTGGCGCTCTGGGCTTCCACCACTTCCACTTTCGCTCCTTCAGTCAGGCGATCAATGCCGTCTGTTACTACGCGATCGCCTGCGGAAATACCCGCGCGGATCACCACTTTCTGACTGTCCTGAATGCCCGGCGTCACCAGATGTTTGCTGACTTTGTTTTCGCTATTCAGCACCCAGACAAAATGGCCTTCGTTGCCCATTTGCAGGGCGGCGGTGGGGATCACCACGGCGTTTTGTTCGGTGTCCACTAACATGCGTGCGTTAACAAACTGATTGGGAAACAGCGCATCATCCTGATTATTGAAGCGCGCTTTCACTTTAATGGTGCCAGTAGTGGCATCGATTTGGTTATCGAGACTTAACAGCGTGCCTTCACTTAACTTCTTCGAGTTGGTGCGATCCCAGGCTTCAACAACCAGCGGTTTTCCGGCTTTTTGTGCCTGCACAACGGTGGCGATATCGCTTTCCGGCAGGGTGAAGAGCAAATCGATAGGATGCGTCTGGGTGATCACCACAATCCCGCTGGTATCACCACTGGAGATTTGGTTACCGACATCAACCTGCTTCAGGCCAACGCGACCATCGACTGGCGCAGTAATCCGGCTCCAGTCGAGTTGCAGTTGCGCGCTGGCGACGCTTGCTTCATCAGCCTTAATGGTGCCTTCGGTTTCACTGACCAGCGCCTGTTGGGCATCCAGTTCCTGACGAGATACGAGATTGGTTTTTGCCAGTTGTTGATAACGCGCCAAATCACGGCGCGCGTTGGCAAGTGTGGCTTTATCTTTTGCCAGTTGCCCCTGGGCTTGTGCTAATGCGACTTTGAACTGGCTGGGGTCAATCTCTGCCAGTAAATCGCCTGCTTTGACCTGCTGGCCTTCCTGGAAATGCAACGCCATCAGTTGACCGTCCACGCGGCTGCGCACCGTAACAGTATTAGCGGCGGTAATAGTGCCAAGCCCGGTGAGATAACGTGGAACGGCCTGTTCAATGGCGGTTGCCGCCTGTACTGGTGCTAAAGGGCCGGAACGCATACCACGGCGACCACCCGCTGGCGGCTGCTGTGCTTGTTTCGTCGCACCTGGGGCTGCGCTCTGGGATTCATTGCGGCCTTGCCAGAACCAGAATGCAGCGATGGCGGCGATAACCACCACGATTACGATTACCCAACGGGATTTATAACTGTCTTTCATCGTTAAGAGTTTCTCTTCCTGAAACGTTTCGCGCAATGTTACTAGTGTAGCCAGCCAATAAGGGAGAAAAATGGAGGAATTATGAAACAGTTTCGCGAATAGTCTGAATGGTGGTGCACTTTGCGAGCGCGCATCCAGTAATGACGCAGGAAACTATTTTCTCTGCAAGTTAGCGATAGACTACGTACATGGCGAAAGGAGGTAAGCCGAAGATTTCAGCGGGACGCTGAAACGGGAAAGCCCCTCCCGAGGAAGGGGCCTTAAATAAGGACAGGGTCATGATGAAGATACTCATCATCGTGGTGCTCTTAGTCATTAGCTTCCCGGCTTACTAAGACTACCAGGGCGGGGGAAACCCCGCTCTACCCTCACTCCTGAAAATATGCCTTCACGGTCAGATTGTCAATCCGCAGGCTTTGCCGTCTGCGATCCTGCCAGCAAATATTCTTTGCGAGTCGTTACGCAATAATCACAGATGAAACTATGTTATCCGCGAGTCAGCGATAGACTGCGTACATGGCGAAAGGAGGTAAGCCGACGATTTCAGCGGGACGCTGAAACGGGAAAGCCCCTCCCGAGGAAGGGGGCTAAATAAGGAAAGGGTCATGATGAAGATACTCATCATCGTGGTGCTCTTAGTCATTAGCTGGCCAGCTTACTAAGACTACCAGGGCGGGGGAAACCCCGCTCTACCCTCACTCCTGAACTTATGTTACTCCACCCTTATTGTCAATCTGTAAGCCCACGTTCTTGCGAGGCGAATAGCAAACTTATCTGCGCCGCCGGGCTTAATTCTGAAAGTATCTTCGCTTGCTCTAAATTTATTATTGCTCTCGGTATGATACCGAACCTCAATAATTCTCTAAGAAAGGATTTCTTATGAGCGAACAAATTACGTTTGCCACCAGCGATTTTGCCAGTAACCCGGAACCACGTTGCCCTTGTATTTTGCTGCTGGATGTTTCTGGCTCTATGAGCGGTAGACCCATTAACGAACTTAACGCAGGATTGGTGACCTTTCGCGATGAACTGCTTGCAGATCCGCTGGCCTTAAAAAGAGTGGAACTCGGCATTGTGACTTTCGGCCCGGTGCATGTGGAACAACCATTTACCAGCGCCGCTAACTTTTTCCCGCCCATCTTGTTTGCTCAAGGCAATACGCCAATGGGCGCTGCAATTACCAAAGCCCTGAATATGGTTGAGGAGCGGAAACGTGAGTACCGTGCAAATGGTATTTCGTATTATCGCCCGTGGATTTTCTTGATCACCGATGGCGCGCCAACCGATGAGTGGCAGGCTGCTGCCAGTAAAGTGTTTCAGGGAGAAGAAGATAAGAAGTTTGCCTTCTTTACCATCGGTGTTCAGGGGGCTGATATGAATACTCTGGCACAAATCAGCGTCCGTCAGCCTTTGCCGTTGCAGGGATTACAATTCCGTGAACTGTTTAGCTGGTTATCCAGTTCGCTACGTTCGGTTTCCCGCTCCACGCCGGGAACGGAAGTTGTACTGGAAGCGCCAAAAGGCTGGACGTCAGTGTGAGCTGGCGTCTGGTCTATTCATCAGCCGTCGGAACGTCGCATATCAGCGCGGACTTACCTTGCCAGGATGCCTGCCAGATGCAGGTTGTCTGGCTAAACGACCAGCAACCGTTACTGGTGATGTTCCTTGCTGATGGTGCAGGTAGCGTTTCGCAGGGTGGCGAAGGCGCGACGCTCGCCGTCAATGAAGCGATGGCGTTTATGATGCAAAAAGTACAGGGTGGTGAATGTGGTCTGAATGATGTGCTTGCGACAGATATTGTGCTGGCAATTCGCCACCGTATTAGTGCCCGTGCACAAGCTGAAGAACTGGCGGTTCGTGATTTTTCCTGTACTTTTCTGGGCGTTATATCATCAGCGACCGGCACGTTGATTATGCAGATTGGCGATGGTGGCGTGGTGGTGGTTTTTGGTGAAGGGCTACAGCTACCACTAACGCCGATGAATGGCGAATATGCCAATATGACCTATTTCATTACTGATGAAGATGCTGTCACGCGCCTTGAGACTTACAGTTGCGATGCGCAGGTGATAAAAGTGGCTGCATTTACGGACGGTATTCAGCGGCTGGCGTTAAATATGATGGAAAATTCTCCCCATGTACCTTTCTTTGCGCCATTTTTCAATGGACTGGCGTCAGCAACGTCAGAACAACGCGATATATTGCCAGATTTGCTAAAGCAATTTTTGTCCTGCCCCGCAGTGAATGAACGCACCGATGATGATAAAACGCTGGCGCTGGCCATGTGGTTGCCGTGAAATCAACTATATATACCGCAGCTGGCGATTGCGTGACGCCAGGTCATGAATTAGGCAAAGGCGGCGAAGGCGCGGTTTATGATATCAATGAGTTTGTCGATAGCGTCGCCAAGATTTATCACACGCCGCCACCCGCCTTAAAACGGGACAAACTTGCCTTTATGGCTGCGACAGCTGACGCGCAGTTGCTCAATTATGTCGCCTGGCCGCAGTCAACGCTTCACGCTGGACGAGGCGGAAAAGTTATCGGTTTTATGATGCCGAAAGTCTCCGGCAAAGAACCTATTCATATGATCTATAGCCCGGCACATCGTCGTCAACGTTACCCTCATTGTGCATGGGATTTTCTACTCTATGTTGCGCGCAATATTGCTTCATCTTTTGCTACGGTTCACGAGCACGGGCATGTCGTGGGTGACGTAAACCAGAACAGCTTTATGGTAGGCCGTGACAGCAAAGTGGTGTTGATCGACAGCGACTCCTTTCAGATTAACGCTAATGGCACGCTGCATTTATGCGAAGTCGGCGTGTCGCATTTTACGCCGCCAGAGCTGCAAACCTTGCCGTCATTTGTTGGATTTGAGCGCACCGTAAATCACGATAATTTTGGCCTTGCGTTGCTGATTTTTCACGTCTTGTTTGGTGGTCGGCATCCTTATTCCGGTGTACCGCTTATTGCCGAAGCGGGTAATGCGTTGGAGAAGGATATTGCTCATTTCCGTTATGCCTATGCATCAGACAATCAGCGACGTGGCTTAAAACCGCCGCCACGATCTATTCCGCTATCGATGTTACCGGGTGATGTTGAAGGCATGTTTCAGCAGGCATTCACCGAAAGTGGCGTGGCAACCGCGCGTCCGACGGCAAAAGCGTGGGTAGCGGCACTGGATTCTCTACGCCAACAGTTAAAGAAATGTACTGCTTCGGTAATGCATGTTTACCCCGGTCATTTGACCGACTGCCCGTGGTGTGCTCTGGATAATCAAGGCGTTATCTATTTTATTGATCTCGGCGAAGAGGTTGTTACCACCGGCGGGGATTTTGTGCTGGCGAAAGTCTGGGCGATGGTGATGGCATCAGTAGCACCGCCAGCATTGCAACTGCCATTACCCGATCACTTCCAACCGACTGGCAGACCGCTTCCTTTAGGCCTGTTACGGAGTGAATACATCATTCTGATTGAGATCGCACTGTCAGCGTTATCGCTGCTGCTTTGCGGCCTTCAGGCAGAACCGCGTTATATTATTTTAGTTCCTGTGCTGGCGGCTATCTGGATTATTGGCAGCCTGACAAGCAAAGCGTACAAAGCAGAAATCCAGCAACGCCGTGAGGCGTTTAATCGTGCAAAAATGGACTATGATCATTTGGTTAACCAGATCCAGCAGGTGGGTGGGCTGGAAGGTTTTATCGCCAAACGGACGATGCTTGAAAAAATGAAGGACGAGCTTTTGGGATTGCCGGAAGACGAAAAACGCGAGTTGACAGCACTTCACAACACCGCAAGGGAACGCCAGAAGCAGAAGTTTCTGGAGGGATTTTTTATTGATGTTGCCTCTATTCCCGGCGTTGGTCCCGCGCGTAAAGCGGCGTTACGGTCCTTTGGTATCGAAACAGCGGCAGATGTGAACCGCCGTGGAGTTAAGCAAGTAAAAGGTTTTGGTGATCATCTGACCCAGGCGGTTATCGACTGGAAAGCGAGTTGCGAACGCCGTTTTGTTTTCAGGCCGAACGAAGCGGTAACGCCAGCAGACAGACAAGCGGTAATGGCGAAAATGACCGCCAAACGTCATCGGCTGGAAGCCGCATTGACAGAGGGCGCGGCAGAGTTACAGCGATTTCGCCTTCATGCTCCCGCACGCACCATGCCGTTGATGGCGCCGTTACATCAGGCGGCAGGAAAACTGGCTCAGGCGCAGGCAGATTTAAGCCGCTGCTGAGCCATTTCTTATTTAACGAAATACTACTTCTGCCCAGCGCGCCAGCCCGGCGGTGACGGAGCCAAAGTCGTCGCCACCTGCAATCGGGATGCCCGGCAGCTGTTCCGCCAGTGCCTTTTTAATCAGCGGCGATCGGGCGCTACCACCTGTCAGATAGATGACGTCTGGTTTTTCCTGGGCGTTATCCAGCGCCAGTTGCACCTGTTCCAGAATCCGCGCCAGCGGCTGGTTGAGGGCGCTTTCCAGTCCATGCTGGCTAATCAACGTTGCCAGTTCGTCACCGATAAACGGCAGCGACGCGCAGGTTTCCGCTGCGCTTGAAAGGGCAATTTTGCACTCTTCCGCGCTGCGCACCAGACGATAACTTAAACGTTGCCGCCAGACTTTCTGTAACAGGGCGACTTTCTCTGGCTCGCGGGCGTCGCGTACCAGGTCGTTAAGCAGGCGACCGTTGGCGCTACTGTAGAAATCACTCTGCGCAGGTACGTCGTTGATGGCAACCGCATTCCACCACGGTAGGATCGGCAGGGCGATACCTTTTTCGGTTTCGCCACCCATGCCCAGCAGCGGCATCAGATGTTTAAATGCCAGCGCGATATCCAGATCGTTACCACCAATACGGCAACCACTGTGACCCAGTAGGCTGGATTCACGATCGAGACGCGAACGCCACTGCGGCCCCATCAGCAACAATGAACAGTCAGTAGTACCACCGCCGATATCCACCACCAGTACGCGTTTTTCTTCCTGCAAGGTTGCTTCGTAATCCAGCCCTGCCGCCACCGGCTCGTACTGGAATACCACATCCTTGAATCCGGCACGCTTCGCCGCACGTTCCAGAATCCCTTGCGCCTGGGCGTTTGCTTCATCGCCGCCCAATCCCTGGAAGTTGATTGGACGACCAATGACTGCCTGGGTAATTGTTTCTGGCAGTTGCGCCTGCGCTTGTTGGCGAATGTGCAACATCATTGCGCAGACCAGATCCTCAAACAGCGCCACCTGCTGTGGTTTTAACCCGCTGGCACCGAGGAACGATTTCGGTGATTTCACAAACCACACTTCTTCCGGATCATCAATATACTGCGCCAGTGAGGAAAGACCGAACTGCACGCTTTTCGCCGTGACGTCGATATCTTCTTCGCGGTTATAACGAAGCGCCCGACGTAACAGCGCCTGCGTTTCATCATCGTTTGCCGGAACATCATGATGGCGGTACAGCCACTCGCTTACTGCTTCACGCGTTGGTGCGCAAAGCATTGAAGGCAGCAGCGTGCTGTCATTTTCCATTTTCAACATCTGCGGTTTACCGTCGCGCATCACCGCCACTGAACAGTTTGCTGTACCGTAATCAAAACCAATAAACACGAAATAATCCCCATGCCGGTGAAGAAGGGGCGTGACTTTAGCGAAATGTTGCCGTCGCGACAACCGGAATATGAAAGCAAAGCGCAGCGTCTGAATAACGTTTATGCTGAAAGCGGATAAAAAAGGAGATGCGATGTATACCCTGAACTGGCAGCCGCCGTATGACTGGTCGTGGATGTTGGGATTTCTTGCCGTCCGTGCGGTGAGTGGCGTAGAAACAGTCACGGACAATTATTATGCCCGTAGTCTGGCGGTGGGCGAACATCGCGGCGTGATAAAGGTGGTTCCTGATGTCGAAACTAATACGTTGCAAGTGAATGTAAGTTCGGGATTAGAAGCGGTAGCGACCGAGTGCCTGGCGAAAATGAGCCGCCTGTTTGATCTGCAATGTAATCCGCAGATTGTTAACGGTGCATTGGGCGAGTTAGGCGCTGCGCGGCCAGGGCTACGTCTGCCCGGGAGTGTTGATGCTTTTGAGCAGGGCGTGCGCGCGATTTTAGGCCAACTGGTGAGCGTGGCGATGGCGGCAAAATTGACTGCTAAAGTGGCGCAGCTTTATGGCGAACGGCTGGATGATTTCCCTGAATATGTCTGCTTTCCCACCCCCCAACGACTGGCTGCAGCCGACCCGCAGGCACTAAAAGGGTTGGGGATGCCGTTGAAACGGGCAGAGGCGCTGATTCATTTAGCCAATGCGGCATTGGATGGCTCCTTGCCGATGAAAATGCCGGGCGACGTTGAGCAAGCGATGAAAACGCTGCAAACATTTCCTGGAATTGGGCGCTGGACGGCGAATTATTTCGCCTTGCGTGGCTGGCAAGCGAAAGATGTTTTCCTGCCGGATGATTATTTGATTAAACAGCGATTTCCAGGAATGACGCCGGCACAAATCCGCCGTTATGCCGAACGCTGGAAACCCTGGCGTTCTTATGCGCTGTTGCATATCTGGTATACGGAAGGCTGGCAACCAGAAGAAGTATGATGCTGGTCGTCTTATCCAGCCTGGGGAATGAGCGAATTGTAGACCTGATAAGACGCGTCAGCGTCGCATCAGGCAATACTCAGTTAATCGCGAAATAACTGCTATTAATCAGCAAATCCAGAGGCTGAGCGTCGGCAATGACATCGCCATAAATCAGATCAACACCCATGCCGGAAAGCGTATCCATCACCAGCGGCAACGCTACTGGCCCCGCGATGGTCTTCACTCCCAGCCGCTGGGCATGACCCTGAATGATCGATATCAGCATCTCATCCATCAAATTCCCCTGTACGCTGGCGCATAACTCACCGTCGAGTAGCAGATAATCCGCCATATTTGCTTTCAGCGTGTTGAAGAGCTGCAAATCGCGCCCCACCTGACTGAGCACGATCCGGCAGCCTGCCAGCCGCAATTTATGCATATTTTCTGCGTGGTCGAAAATCGCTTCAGCCGGAATAATCAGATGTAATAACCGTGACGGTAGGGAACTGCTTTCCAGTTGCTCAAGCAGTTTATCCACCAGCGGGGCGCTGCTTAACCCGGCAACGGAAAGGGGGAGGGCGATGCTTAAGCCTTTACTGGCAACCGTTTTTGCTGTCTGCTGGAAAAACTCATGTATTATCCGACGGTCAAGAGCGAGATTGAGCGCCGGATCGCTGAAGCTACGACGAAATGCCAGTTCATCAATAGTCTCACCTTCACTACTCCAGAGTTTAAGCGAAATCAGCCACAAATTACGCGTAGCCGGGATTCGTGGTGAAGCGACGCCGTGGGCGATCATCATCAGTTGATTCTCTTTGATCATCCGCCACTGTTCATCGAGTGACATCATCGCCTGTTCGCTATGTTTGGCAGTTTGCTGTGGTTCGTAAATCGTCACCCGACCACGCCCACCATTTTTCGAAGCATAACAGGCGATATCGGCCTGCGACATCACGTCTGCCGCCTGATGATTGCTGTCATCGATAAGGGTAATCCCTGCGCTGGCACCTACCCGATGCACGCGGCCTTCCCACATAAAGTGATAGTCATTAATCGCACTGATAATGCGTGTGGCGATAAAGCGGGCACTTTCAACATTACAGTCCGGTAGCAACAGACCAAATTCATCACCGCCGAGTCGCGCCAGCACGTCGCTGGAGCGCAACATACTGAGCATCAACGACGCCAGTTCACGCAGTAAAGCATCACCCGCCGCGTGCCCGGCGCTGTCATTCACCGCTTTAAAATGATCAAGATCGATAAACACCAGTGCATGTCGATGATGCGTGCTGCTTACCGTTTGCAGCAGTATTCGCAGTTGTTTTTCAAAACTGGCACGGTTAGTGAGATGCGTCAGGGCATCATGGGAGGCGCTATAACTAAGCTGGCGCAGCATTTTGCGTGACTCAGTCACATCCTGAATGACCAGTACCGAACCAATATTGCTGCCATCCAGCGTACTTAACGGCGTAATGCTGTAATGGACGTCGTAGCTTCCGCCGTTGCGGCAGTGGAGAACGACATCTTGTTCAATAGCGGAACGCGACGTGTCGGCACTGTAAATGTTCTCCATTAACGGCCCATTGTCGCCAAATGTAATTTGCAACGCTGTTAATAGTGGAACGCCCAACGCCTCTTCTTGTGTCCAGCCGCTCATCTTCTCGGCAACCGGATTCATAAAGGTAATTTTCATCGCCATATCAATACAGACTACGGCTTCGCCGATGGAATCCAGCGTAATGTGCAGGCGCTCTTTTTCCTGAAACAGCGCCTCGTTCAGCTGTTTCACTTCGGTCATATCAATGTTAATACCGAGCAATCGTTCGACTTCGCCTTCTTTATTCAGCACCCGATTGGCGAGGGCGCGGATATGACGAATACCGTCTTTCACGGTGATGCGAAATTCCAGCTTAAAAGGCAAGCGAGCCTGTAATGAATCACGAATCACTTTTTCGGCGTGTTGGCGATCTTCCGGCAGCACACAGTCATACCACACCTGCCAGTTCGGTTTGATATGTGGCGAAATTTCATATAGCTCGAACATCCGCTTATCCCAACTAAAAATATCCGGCTTCAGTTCCCACTCCCAGATGCCAATCCCACCCGCTTCATTAGCCAGCGTTATCCGTTCCATCAGGCGTTTGTTAATCTGTTCGGTGCGTTTAAGATCGTTTATGTCTTCAATCTGCGCAATAAAGTAGAGCGGCGTGCCATCGGTGTGGCGTACCAGCGAGACGGCAAGCAGCGCCCAGACAACGTCGCCATTACGGTTGTAATAACGTTTCTCCATCGAGTAGGTATTTATTTCACCGCTAATTAGCTTCTCAACGTGTTGCAGATCTTTATTGAGATCTTCCGGCCAGGTAAGTTGCTGGAAGGTGAGGGCGCGCAACTCTTCCTGGCTGTAACCGAGAAACTGGCATAACGCTTTGTTGGATTGCAGCCATTGCCCCTCGGTGCCCACTAATGCCATGCCGATGGCGGAATATTCCATAGCGTTACGAAAGCGGGTTTCGCTTTCTGAAATATGCTTGCGTTCAGCGCGAAAGGCGTACATCACCATGGTCATGATGTTGGCGGGCAGCAGGATCAGCAAAAATGGTAGCCACGGTACGTGACTCATCAAGTAGGTTCGCGGCGTGGCAAGTAAAGTCGGATCGGCCGCCATCATCAGCGACACCATCATCACTGTAGTGAGGAAGATCAAAAAGGCTTCCATCCGTGGCAGGCGCACGGCGCTCCACATCAGCAGCACAATAATGAAAGTAAAAGGCCACGGTAGATATAGCATCGAGAGCCAGCTTAACGTCAGCGTGATGGCTAACGTTAGTAGTGTTTCAAACAACAGCCGTGGATCACGGTGACGGAGCAGGTAATGTGGCTTAAATAACAATCCTAGCGGTACTAGCGCCAGTGCGCCGATTGATTCGGAAAGTACCCAGATTAGAAATGCTCTAAGCGGATCGTCGTCTGATACCAGCAGGATAACCAGCACGCCACCCAATACTGGCGGCACGATGGCGCTGCCAAATGCGAGACGTAGCCAGTCAGCCAGATTTTGCAGTGGGTTATACCACGGCAGCAATTTCCGCAGCAGCATTGCCCCCACGACGGCCTCAACAATGTTGATTGCCGTCCACGTCATATTCAGCGAACTGGTAGAGAAGAGCAGTACGGATGCGGCGATATTCCCCAGCGAGCAGGCCAATGCGATTCCCGGCCACATCCGTCCGGCATGGCGGTAAAATGCCACCATCATAATGGACGTGGGGAACCAGAGTGGCGCAAGTTGCGTACCGAACTGTGAAAGCTCAAGCGAGAAAAGGGTAAAGATGAATGAGACTAAACCTAAACTGACGAGGTGAAGCAGGGGATGAGGCAGGGTAATTAAAACACGTTGTGATGGTTTACTCATTACCGCTCTATCCGTATGACCAGGTCGTCAGTATTAGTATCTGTGTTTATGCTAGTACAAAAGTTTTACATTTTATATGCGGATTGTTCATAAAGTGACGTGGTGGCAGATAATTTGTGCAACTTTACACAACATTTTTTACCTTGCGTTAAAACCGAACAATTAAATTTGCGTCAGGGAATTGATCGTCAACAATTAACTCTAAGTGTGCGGCAACGCTATTCGACTGGTATCAGGCGGATGAAATCCCTATAATTGCCGCGTTTGGCGCTTCGGCGCCCCCTTCCTAACATCCAGGTTAATCAGGTCGCTAAATTTATGACTGATCAGTCTCATCAGTGCGTCATTATCGGTATTGCTGGCGCATCGGCTTCCGGCAAGAGTCTCATTGCCAGTACCCTTTATCGTGAATTACGTGAACAAGTGGGTGATGAACACATCGGCGTTATTCCGGAAGATTGTTACTACAAAGATCAAAGCCATCTGTCGATGGAAGAACGCGTTAAGACCAACTATGACCATCCGAGCGCGATGGATCACAGTCTGTTGCTTGAACATTTACAAGCGTTGAAACGCGGCTCGGCTATCGACCTGCCGGTTTACAGCTACGTTGAACATACGCGTATGAAAGAAACGGTGAAGGTTGAGCCGAAGAAAGTCATTATTCTCGAAGGCATCTTGCTGCTGACGGATGCGCGTTTGCGTGACGAACTTAACTTCTCAATTTTCGTTGATACCCCACTGGACATCTGCCTGATGCGCCGCATCAAGCGCGACGTTAACGAGCGTGGGCGTTCGATGGATTCTGTAATGGCACAATATCAAAAAACGGTGCGTCCGATGTTCCTGCAATTCATTGAACCTTCCAAACAATATGCGGACATTATCGTGCCGCGCGGCGGTAAAAACCGCATCGCGATCGATATATTGAAAGCGAAAATAAGTCAGTTTTTTGAATAAGCTTGATAAATTGTGTACCGTTCAGTGATAACCTGGTATGCCCTTGACGTAATTGGCGTTAAGGGAGTGATGCGCGAAAGGAGAAAATGCCATGCGTCTGTGTGACCGAGATATTGAAGCCTGGCTTGATGAAGGCCGTTTGTCGATCAACCCACGTCCGCCGGTGGAGCGTATTAATGGCGCGACGGTAGATGTGCGCCTGGGCAATAAGTTTCGTACCTTCCGTGGTCACACGGCAGCGTTTATCGATCTGAGCGGTCCCAAAGATGAAGTGAGCGCCGCGCTCGATCGGGTGATGAGCGATGAAATCGTGCTCGACGAGGGCGAGGCGTTTTATCTCCATCCGGGAGAACTGGCGCTGGCGGTGACGCTGGAGTCGGTCACGCTGCCTGCCGATCTTGTGGGCTGGCTGGATGGGCGCTCCTCACTGGCGCGTCTGGGGTTGATGGTTCACGTTACCGCTCACCGTATCGATCCAGGCTGGTCTGGCTGCATCGTGCTTGAGTTTTACAACTCCGGTAAATTGCCGCTGGCGCTGCGTCCGGGCATGTTAATTGGCGCGTTAAGTTTTGAGCCGCTTTCCGGCCCGGCGGCGCGACCATACAACCGTCGTGAAGATGCGAAATATCGCAACCAGCAGGGCGCGGTTGCCAGCCGAATCGATAAAGACTAATTCAGGCTCATTGAGGATACCATGAGACGATTTCTGACGACCCTGATGATAATCCTGGTCGTGCTGGTGGCCGGATTATCTGCGTTAGTGTTGCTGGTGAATCCGAATGATTTCCGCGACTATATGGTCAAGCAGGTCGCTGCACGTAGCGGTTATCAATTGCAGTTGGATGGGCCGCTGCGTTGGCACGTCTGGCCGCAGCTTAGTATCCTCTCCGGGCGAATGTCCCTCACCGCCCAGGGCGCGAGCCAGCCACTGGTGCGCGCCGATAATATGCGCCTTGATGTGGCGTTATTGCCGTTATTGAGTCATCAACTGAGCGTTAAGCAGGTGATGCTGAAAGGCGCGGTAATTCAACTTACGCCACAGTCGGAAGCGGTTCGTCGTGACGATGCCCCTGTTGCGCCGCGCGACAATACGTTGCCGGATCTGTCAGAAAATCGCGGCTGGTCGTTTGATATCTCCAGTCTGAAAGTGGCGGACAGTCTGCTGGTGTTCCAGCATGAAGATGACGAGCAGGTGACGATTCGCAACATCCGTCTGCAAATGGAACAAGATCCACAGCATCGCGGTTCGTTTGAGTTCTCCGGGCGGGTTAACCGCGATCAGCGCGATCTCACGTTATCTCTCAAGGGCACGGTGGATGCTTCTGATTATCCGCATGATTTAACCGCAGCCATTGAGCAAATTAGCTGGCAGCTGCAAGGCGCAGATCTGCCACAGCAAGGTATTCAGGGGCAGGGGAGCTTCCAGGCTCAGTGGCAAGAGCCACATAAACGCCTTTCATTTAATCAAATCAATTTGACCGCGAATGACAGCGCGCTTAGTGGACAAGCGCAGGTCACGCTGACTGAAAAGCCCGAATGGTTGTTAAGATTGCAGTTTTCGCAACTGAATCTTGATAATCTCATACCGCTTAATGAAGCCGTTAACAGTGAAAACGGAACCACGCAACAGGGGCAGAACCAGCCAATGCTGCCGCGTCCGGTCATTTCCTCGCGTATTGATGAACCGGCCTATCAGGGGTTAAAAGGTTTTGCGGCTGATATTTTGTTGCAGGCCAGTAACGTGCGTTGGCGCGGGATGAATTTTACTGATGTTGCTACGCAAATGACCAATAAATTGGGTTTGCTGGAAATCACCCAACTGCAAGGCAAACTCAACGGTGGACAGGTATCGCTGCCGGGGACGCTGGACGCGACATCAACAAATCCACGTATAAGCTTCCAGCCACGGCTGGAGAACGTTGAGATTGGCACCATTCTGAAGGCATTTAACTATCCGATTTCGTTAACCGGAAAAATGTCTCTGGCTGGCGACTTCTCTGGCGCTGATATTGATGCCGACGCATTCCGCCACAACTGGCAAGGGCAAGCGCATGTTGAAATGACCGACACGCGCATGGAAGGGATGAACTTCCAGCAGATGATTCAGCAAGCGGTAGAACGTAACGGCGGTGATGTGAAGGCCGCTGAAAACTTCGATAATGTGACTCGTCTCGACCGCTTTACGACCGATCTCACGCTACATAATGGCCTCGTGACGTTAAACGACATGCAAGGTCAATCGCCGGTGTTGGCACTGACAGGGGAAGGCTCGTTGAATCTGGCAGAGCAGACCTGCGATACCCAGTTTGACATTCGCGTCATTGGCGGCTGGAACGGAGAAAGCAAACTGATTGATTTCCTCAAAGAAACGCCAGTACCGCTGCGGGTTTACGGCAACTGGCAGCAACTCAATTACAGCCTGCAAGTGGATCAGTTACTGCGCAAACACTTACAGGATGAAGCCAAACGTCGCCTGCACGACTGGGCTGAGCGCAATAAAGATTCCCGCAATGGCAAAGATGTGAAGAAGTTGCTGGAGAAGATGTAAGTTTCCAGATGACATATGCTGTAGGCCTGATGCGACGCTTTACGCGTTTTATCAGGCCTACATACCATCACACCTCGTACTCCAAATTATCTTCCTTACGCAGCGGAATAATCTGCACCTTCTGCACGCGATGGCTTTCCACTTGCAACGTTTTAAGCAAATAATCCCCCACCTGAACTTCTTCGCCAGGTTTTGGAATACGCTGTAAATATTCCATCAGCAGCCCGGCGATGGTGTGATATTCACGTTTTTCATCCAGCGGCAGCGGCACATATTGCACCAGATCTTCCAGTGGCATATGACCATTCGCCGTCCAGGAACCGTCGGCGTTTTTCTGAATATCATGGCGGGCGTCGATCTCTTCCACTTCGTTCGGTAAGTTACCAGCAATGGTTTCGGTGACGTCACTTAATGTCACAATCCCTTCCACTGAACCAAACTCATCCACCACAAAAGCAAAGTGCGTGCGGGCATTACGGAACTGCTCCAGGGCAGGTAACAGCGGCAAGGTTTCCGGGAAAACCAGCGGCTGGCGAATCAACACCCGCAGATTGAGCGGTTCGCCGCGCAGCGACTGTTGTAGCAGATCGATAACGTGAACAACACCAAGCAAATCTTCCGCGTCATCGCCATCGGTAACGACCAGCCGCGTATGTTGATTTCGCTCCAGCAACTGGCGGATCTCGTCTTCCGGCGCGTTGAGATCGATATGCTCGATATCGTGGCGCGAGGTCATGATGCTGCTGACGGTACGCTGGTTAAGATTAAGCACCCGCTCGATCATCCGCCGCTCCTGCGGATTAAAGATTTGCTGATTATCATGATCCACCAGCATTGATGCGGTTTCGGCGTCCAGTTCCGCATCTTCTTTTTGCCCGCTTAACAGGCGCATTACCGCTTCGGTGGTGCGCTGGCGCAGGGTCTGGTTAGCGGAAAGAAAACGTCGCCGGTTAAAGATGGCTAACTGATTGAGCGCCTCGATCATCACCGAGAAACCAATCGCAGCGTACAGATAGCCTTTCGGAATGACGAAGCCGAAACCTTCCGACACCAGGCTAAAGCCAATCATCAACAGGAAACTTAAGCAGAGAATAACGATCGTCGGGTGACTGTTAACAAATTGCGTTAACGGTTTACTTGCCATCAGCATCAGGCTGATAGCGATAACGACGGCAGCCATCATGACCAGCAAATGGTCGACCATCCCGACGGCGGTAATCACCGAGTCGAGTGAGAAGATGGCGTCCAGCACCACAATTTGCGTCACCACACCCCAGAACTTCGCACCTTTGCGTTGCGTGGGGTTATTGCTGTCTTTCCCTTCCAGTCGCTCGTTCAGCTCCATCGTGGCTTTGAACAGCAGGAAGAAACCACCAAACAGCATGATTAAGTCGCGGGCGCTAAAGGTAAATGAGCGGAAGCTGAACAGTGGTTGAGTCAGGGTGACCAGCCAGGAGATTGACGCCAGCAGTAACAGGCGCATTAACATTGCCAGCAGCAGCCCGGTAACCCGTGCGCGGTCGCGCTGCTTCGGCGGTAGTTTTTCGGCGAGGATGGCAATAAAGACCAGGTTATCAATGCCGAGGACCAGTTCGAGCACAATCAGCGTGATTAACCCGGCCCAGATAGACGGATCGGCAATCCATTCCATAGTAAGTACAAAACCTATTCGTTGTATGACAAATGTCACAATTCGATCATGGATAATTCAGGGCAAAAATGCAATGTTGCAGCACTATTTATCTGACTTTATTTGAGAACTATAACATTGCATTATCCCTGAATTAAAAGGGGTAATAATAAAATATTATTTAAGAAATATCGCATATAGAGATGCTATATTAAATATTGTCAACCTAAAGAAACTCCTAAAAAACACCACAAATTACACTTACTATAATTCTTAAAAATAGCCCATTGTCGAATTGTTACCTTGCCTGCTATTCCGTTAGCTGTAACACTTCCTCCTGCATTATTGGAGAGCCAATATTCAATTACCATAATGCTACCTTATATTCGGAAGTTAATTTCTTGAATAACCCTTTCTCATAAACGACTGTATGCTGAGAGGGTTTTAAAAACCAAACTAAATCAGTGTATTGGTAGCTAAAAAGCCAGGGGCGGTAGCGTGTCTGGATGCCTGAAAGACCAGTCTGAATTATTCTGTCAATAGCCTGCGGATGAAATCAATTTTTTTAGGACTGATGCCAGTTAAATTCTTATTCAATTAGCTGCAAGGTAAATGTGTATATCGATAAATAATGCACAGGATAATTACTCTGCCAAAGTGATAAATAAACAATGATGAAATCCAAAATGAAATTGATGCCATTATTGGTGTCAGTAACCTTGATAAGCGGTTGCACAGTACTTCCGGGCAGTAATATGTCTACGCTGGGTAAAGACGTCATCAAACAGCAGGACGCTGATTTCGACCTCGACAAAATGGTGAATGTTTATCCGCTGACCCCGCGCCTGATTGATCAATTACGCCCACGCCCGAACGTGGCGCGCCCCAATATGACGCTGGAAAGCGAGATTGCTAATTACCAGTATCGCGTCGGGCCGGGCGACGTTCTTAATGTCACCGTCTGGGATCACCCGGAACTCACTACGCCAGCCGGTCAGTACCGCAGCTCCAGCGACACTGGCAACTGGGTACAGCCTGACGGCACCATGTTCTACCCGTATATCGGCAAGGTTCACGTGGTGGGGAAAACGCTCGCTGAAATCCGTAGTGATATTACCAGCCGCTTAGCGACGTACATCGCTGACCCGCAGGTGGACGTTAATATCGCCGCCTTCCGCTCACAAAAAGCCTATATCTCAGGTCAGGTGAATAAATCCGGTCAGCAGGCCATCACCAACGTACCACTGACCATTCTCGACGCCATTAATGCCGCAGGTGGCCTGACCGACACAGCCGACTGGCGCAATGTGGTGCTGACACACAATGGTCGTGAAGAACGCATTTCTTTGCAGGCGCTGATGCAAAACGGCGACCTCAATCAGAACCGACTGCTTTACCCCGGCGATATTCTCTACGTGCCGCGTAATGATGATCTGAAAGTGTTTGTGATGGGTGAAGTGAAGAAACAGAGCACCCTGAAAATGGACTTTAGCGGCATGACCCTGACTGAAGCGTTAGGCAATGCCGAAGGTATCGACATGACCACCTCCAACGCCAGCGGCATCTTTGTCATTCGTCCGCTGAAAGGCGAGGGCGGGCGTAACGGCAAGATTGCCAATATCTACCAGCTGGATATGTCCGATGCCACGTCGCTGGTGATGGCGACGGAATTCCGCCTGCAACCTTATGACGTGGTGTATGTCACCACAGCCCCGGTTTCCCGCTGGAACCGTCTGATCAATCAGTTGCTGCCAACTATTAGCGGTGTCCGTTACATGACGGATACAGCCAGCGACATTCATAACTGGTAATCGTCATGTTTAACAACATTTTAGTTGTCTGTGTCGGCAATATTTGCCGTTCCCCGACGGCGGAACGCTTACTGCAACGTTATCACCCGGAGCTGAATGTGGAGTCCGCTGGACTCGGCGCGCTGGTCGGTAAGGGCGCTGATCCTACCGCCATCAGCGTCGCCGCCGAGCATCAACTGTCTCTGGAAGGTCACTGTGCACGGCAAATCAGCCGCCGCCTGTGTCGCAACTATGACCTGATTTTGACCATGGAAAAGCGCCATATTGAACGCTTATGCGAGATGGCGCCGGAGATGCGCGGCAAAGTGATGCTGTTTGGTCACTGGGATAACGAATGTGAAATCCCCGATCCGTATCGCAAAAGCCGGGAAACGTTTGCAGCGGTGTACACATTACTTGAACGGTCTGCCCGCCAGTGGGCGCAGGCATTGAACGCAGAGCAGGTATAAGAATGACAGAAAAAGTAAAACAACATGCCGCTCCGGTAACGGGCAGTGATGAAATCGATATCGGTCGCCTGGTCGGCACCGTCATTGAAGCGCGCTGGTGGGTGATTGGTATCACCGCCGTGTTCGCTCTCTGTGCTGTGATTTACACCTTCTTCGCCACGCCGATTTATAGTGCCGACGCGCTGGTACAAATCGAACAAAGCGGCGGCAATTCGCTGGTGCAGGACATTGGTTCGGCGTTAGCCAACAAACCGCCAGCCTCGGACGCTGAGATCCAGTTGATTCGTTCGCGTCTGGTACTCGGTAAAACGGTAGACGATCTTGACCTCGATATTGCGGTGAGCAAAAACACCTTCCCGATTTTCGGCGCGGGCTGGGAGCGCCTGATGGGACGTCAGAATGAGACGGTGAAAGTCACCACCTTTAACCGTCCAAAAGAAATGGCAGATCAGGTGTTTACACTTAATGTTCTGGACAACAAAAACTACACGCTGAGTAGCGACAGTGGTTTTAGCGCCCGTGGGCAAGCGGGCCAGATGCTGAAAAAAGAAGGCGTCACGCTGATGGTTGAAGCCATTCACGCCAGCCCGGGCAGTGAGTTTACCGTCACCAAATACTCCACGCTGGGGATGATCAATCAACTGCAAAACAGTCTGACGGTAACGGAGAACGGCAAAGACGCTGGCGTACTGAGCCTGACTTATACCGGTGAAGATCGCGAACAGATCCGCGACATTCTTAACAGTATCGCTCGTAACTATCAGGAACAAAATATTGAGCGCAAATCGGCGGAAGCGTCGAAAAGCCTCGCTTTCCTCGCGCAACAGTTACCGGAAGTACGTAGCCGCCTCGATGTTGCCGAAAACAAACTGAATGCCTTCCGTCAGGATAAAGATTCTGTTGATCTGCCGCTGGAAGCGAAAGCGGTGCTCGATTCGATGGTGAACATCGACGCGCAGCTGAACGAACTGACCTTTAAAGAGGCGGAAATCTCCAAGCTGTTCACCAAAGTTCATCCGGCGTACCGCACGCTGCTGGAGAAACGGCAGGCGCTGGAAGACGAAAAAGCCAAACTTAACGGGCGCGTAACGGCGATGCCGAAAACCCAGCAGGAGATTGTGCGCCTGACCCGCGATGTCGAGTCTGGTCAGCAGGTCTATATGCAACTGCTGAATAAAGAGCAGGAGCTGAAAATCACCGAAGCCAGCACCGTCGGCGATGTGCGCATTGTTGACCCGGCAATCACCCAGCCTGGTGTGCTGAAACCGAAGAAAGGGTTGATTATTCTCGGTGCGATTATTCTTGGCCTGATGCTCTCCATTGTTGGTGTGCTGCTGCGCTCGCTGTTTAATCGCGGCATCGAAAGTCCACAAGTGCTGGAAGAACACGGTATTAGCGTCTATGCCAGCATCCCGCTGTCGGAATGGCAGAAAGCGCGCGATAGCGTCAAAACCATCAAAGGGGTTAAACGCTATAAACAGAGCCAGCTATTGGCGGTGGGGAATCCAACCGATCTGGCGATTGAAGCCATCCGCAGTCTGCGTACCAGTCTGCACTTCGCGATGATGCAGGCGCAGAACAATGTGTTGATGATGACCGGGGTTAGCCCGTCAATCGGTAAAACCTTTGTCTGCGCCAACCTGGCGGCGGTGATCAGCCAGACCAATAAACGGGTGTTGTTGATCGACTGCGATATGCGCAAAGGCTATACCCACGAGCTGTTGGGCACCAATAACGTCAATGGCCTGTCAGAGATTTTGCTTGGTCAGGGCGATATTACTACCGCTGCTAAACCCACTTCGATTCCCAAATTTGACCTGATCCCGCGCGGTCAGGTGCCACCAAATCCTTCTGAACTATTGATGAGCGAACGCTTTGCCGAACTGGTGAACTGGGCGAGTAAAAACTACGACCTGGTGTTGATTGATACGCCGCCGATTCTGGCGGTAACCGATGCAGCGATTGTTGGTCGTCACGCCGGAACCACGTTGATGGTAGCGCGTTATGCAGTCAACACCTTAAAAGAAGTGGAAACCAGCCTGAGCCGCTTTGAGCAAAACGGTATTCCGGTGAAAGGGGTGATTCTGAACTCCATCTTCCGCCGCGCCAGCGCGTATCAGGATTATGGCTATTACGAATACGAATATAAGTCGGATGTGAAATAACGAGATCCGCTGTCGGATGCGATGCTGACGCATCTTATCCGACCTACGTTCACTGCATTCGCATCGCCCCGTAGGCCGGATAAGGCGTTCACGCCGCATCCGGCAAGCAAACCAGCTCATAAGTCGGGAGAACAACCTATGAAAGAAAATCCGCTGATCTCAATCTATATGCCGACCTGGAACCGCCAACAACTGGCGATTCGGGCGATAAAATCGGTCCTGCGCCAGGACTACAGTAACTGGGAGATGATCATCGTGGATGATTGCTCCACCTCCTGGGAACAACTGCAACAGTACGTCACCGCCCTCAACGATCCGCGTATTACCTACATTCACAACGACATTAACAGCGGGGCGTGCGCGGTACGTAACCAGGCTATTATGCTGGCGCAAGGGGAATACATTACCGGGATCGATGACGATGATGAATGGACGCCCAACCGCCTGAGCGTCTTCCTCGCCCATAAACAGCAACTGGTCACTCACGCCTTTTTGTACGCTAACGATTACGTTTGCCAGGGCGAAGTCTATTCCCAACCGGCAAGTTTGCCACTGTATCCCAAATCGCCGTATTCACGCCGCCTGTTCTATAAACGCAATATCATTGGCAATCAGGTCTTTACCTGGGCGTGGCGTTTCAAAGAGTGTTTGTTCGATACCGAACTGAAAGCGGCACAGGATTACGACATCTTCCTGCGGATGGTGGTGGAGTATGGCGAACCGTGGAAAGTGGAAGAAGCGACGCAGATCCTGCATATCAATCACGGTGAAATGCAGATCACCTCGTCACCGAAAAAATTCTCCGGATACTTCCACTTTTACCGCAAGCACAAAGACAAATTTGACCGCGCCAGCAAAAAATATCAGCTGTTTACCCTCTACCAGATCCGCAATAAACGCATGACCTGGCGGACTTTGTTGACGCTACTGTCGGTGCGTAACGGCAAACGTCTGGCTGATGGAATACGGGGGCGTTAAGGATGCTGGAAGATCTGCGCGCCAACAGCTGGAGTTTACGCCCGTGCTGCATGGTTCTCGCCTATCGTGTCGCCCATTTTTGCTCGGTGTGGCGCAAAAAGAACGCCCTCAATAATCTGTGGGCGGCTCCGCTGCTGGTGCTGTATCGCATTATCACTGAATGCTTTTTCGGTTATGAAATCCAGGCCGCCGCGACCATTGGCCGCCGTTTTACTATCCATCACGGTTACGCCGTAGTGATCAATAAAAACGTGGTCGCGGGGGATGATTTCACCATTCGCCACGGCGTCACTATCGGCAATCGTGGCGCCGATAACATGGCATGTCCACACATTGGCAATGGCGTCGAACTTGGTGCCAACGTCATTATTCTGGGTGATATCACGCTTGGTAACAACGTCACCGTGGGCGCGGGCAGCGTGGTACTCGACTCTGTCCCGGACAACGCGCTGGTGGTGGGAGAAAAAGCGCGAGTGAAGGTAATTAAATGAATATTCTGCAATTTAATGTGCGACTGGCGGAAGGCGGGGCGGCAGGTGTGGCGTTAGATCTCCACCAGCGTGCGCTGCAACAGGGGCTGGCGTCACATTTTGTCTACGGCTACGGCAAAGGCGGCAAAGAGAGCGTCAGCCATCAGAACTATCCGCAGGTCATCAAACATACGCCTCGGATGACCGCGATGGCGAACATCGCGCTGTTTCGTCTGTTTAATCGCGATCTGTTTGGCAATTTCAATGAGTTGTATCGTTCCATAACCCGCACTTCGGGGCCGGTAGTCCTGCATTTTCATGTGTTGCACAGCTACTGGTTGAATCTTAACAGCGTGGTGCGCTTTTGCGAAAAAGTGAAAAACCACAAACCAGACATCACTCTGGTCTGGACGCTGCACGACCACTGGAGCGTTACCGGGCGCTGCGCCTTTACCGACGGTTGCGAAGGCTGGAAAACGGGCTGCCAGAAATGCCCGACCTTAAATAACTATCCACCGGTGAAGATTGATCGCGCACACCAGCTGGTGGCGGGTAAACGCCAGTTGTTCCGCGAGATGCTGGCGCTGGGCTGTCAGTTTATTTCCCCCAGCCAGCATGTGGCTGACGCTTTCAATAGCCTGTACGGTCCAGGGCGTTGCCGGATTATCAATAACGGTATTGATATGGCAACCGAAGCGATTCTGGCGGATTTGCCTCCGGTGCGCGAAACCCAGGGCAAGCCGAAAATCGCGGTGGTGGCGCATGACCTGCGTTACGACGGCAAAACTAACCAGCAACTGGTGCGTGAGATGATGGCGCTGGGCGACAAAATCGAACTGCATACCTTCGGTAAGTTCTCGCCGTTCACCGCTGGTAATGTGGTCAATCACGGCTTTGAAACCGACAAACGTAAGCTGATGAGCGCGCTCAATCAAATGGATGCGCTGGTGTTCAGTTCTCGTGTCGATAACTACCCGCTGATTTTGTGTGAGGCGCTATCGATTGGCGTGCCGGTGATCGCCACCCATAGCGATGCGGCGCGGGAAGTGCTGCAAAAATCCGGTGGTAAAACCGTCAGCGAAGAAGATGTGCTGCAACTGGTGCAGTTAAGCAAACCGGAAATCGCACAGGCGATATTTGGTACCACCCTGGCTGAGTTCAGCCAGCGCAGCCGCGCCGCCTACAGTGGACAACAGATGCTGGAGGAGTATGTCAACTTCTATCAGAATCTGTAGCTACCTGCTGCTGCCGCTGATCTACCTGCTGGTTAACGTTAAAATCGCCCAGCTTGGCGAAAGTTTCCCCATCACCATCGTCACTTTTTTGCCTGTCTTATTACTGCTGTTTTTAGAGCGCATCAGCGTTAAAAAATTGATGATAGCGTTAGGGATTGGCGCGGGGCTCACGGCGTTTAACTATTTGTTTGGTCAGTCTTTGGATGCCAGTAAATACGTCACTTCAACCATGCTATTTGTCTATATTGTGATCATTATTGGCATGGTGTGGAGCATTCGCTTTAAAACGATTTCGCCACACAACCATCGCAAGATATTACGTTTCTTTTATCTGGTGGTTGGGCTGGTGGTGGCGCTGGCGGCGGTGGAGATGGCGCAAATTATTCTCACCGGCGGCAGCAGTATTATGGAGTCGATTTCGAAATATCTGATTTACAGCAACAGCTATGTACTGAATTTCATTAAATTCGGCGGTAAGCGAACTACGGCACTTTATTTCGAACCAGCATTTTTCGCTCTGGCGTTAATCTCAATTTGGCTCAGTATCAAACAGTTTGGTATCAAAACGCCTAAAACTGATGCTATGATTCTCGCAGGAATAATATTATCCGGATCGTTTTCAGGTGTTATGACCTTTATCCTGTTTTATTTGCTGGAGTGGGCATTTCAGTATCTGAATAAAGAAGCGATTAAGAAAAAGTTACCGTTAGCATTGATTTCTCTGGCTGTATTCCTGATTGGTGTGGTAATCGCGTTTCCTTATATTTCCACCCGTCTGGGAGATTTAGGCACAGAAGGGTCGTCATCGTATTATCGTATTGTCGGTCCGCTGGTGATGGTCGGTTATTCTTTGACCCATATTGACGGTGTAGTCAGATTTGGCTCACTTTATGAATATGTCGCATCATTCGGAATATTTAACGGTGCGGATGTCGGAAAAACCATAGACAATGGTTTGTATCTGCTGATTATTTATTTTTCCTGGTTCGCGGTGTTTTTATCTCTGTGGTACATGGGGAAAGTGATAAAAATGATGCTCAACGCTTTTGGCGATAATCGTAATTTTCGCGTGCAGCTTTATCTTTTTACGCCGGTATCGCTGTTTTTTACCGGTTCGATATTTAGCCCGGAATATGCTTTTTTAATCGTCTGTCCGTTTATTTTGCGAAAAGCGTTAAATATTACGAGGTAAGAATAAGAACATGTTGCTTAGCATAATCACTGTCGCGTTTCGTAACCTCGAAGGGATAGTCAAAACACATGCCTCGCTGGCGCATCTGGCGCAGGCTGACGATATCAGCTTCGAATGGATTGTTGTCGATGGCGGTTCCAACGACGGCACCCGTGAGTATCTGGAAAACCTCAATGGTATCTATAACCTACGCTTTGTCAGCGAGCCAGATAACGGTATCTACGACGCCATGAACAAGGGCATTGCGATGGCACAAGGCAAGTTCGCGTTGTTTCTCAACTCGGGCGATATTTTTCATCAGGATGCCGCAATTTTTGTCCGTAAGTTAAAAATGCAAAAAGATAACGTGATGATCACCGGCGATGCGCTGCTGGATTTTGGCGACGGGCATAAAATTAAACGTAGCGCCAAACCGGGCTGGTATATTTATCACAGCCTGCCCGCCAGTCATCAGGCGATATTTTTCCCGGTATCCGGTTTGAAAAAATGGCGTTATGACCTGGAATATAAAGTTTCTTCCGATTATGCCCTGGCAGCCAAAATGTATAAAGCCGGTTATGCATTTAAAAAACTCAATGGTCTGGTGTCTGAATTTTCTATGGGTGGGGTATCTACCACTAATAATATGGAATTGTGTGCAGACGCGAAAAAAGTCCAACGGCAAATATTACATGTACCTGGCTTCTGGGCAGAATTATCCTGGCATTTACGCCAACGTACTACCTCAAAGACGAAAGCCTTATATAACAAAAGCTGAATATAAGGGAAAACGATGCAAGATTTAAGTGGTTTCTCGGTGCCGAAAGGGTTCCGGGGCGGCAACGCTATTAAAGTGCAATTGTGGTGGGCAGTACAGGCAACAATATTTGCCTGGTCGCCACAAGTATTGTATCGCTGGCGGGCATTTTTATTACGTTTATTCGGCGCAAAAATAGGAAAAAACGTAGTTATTCGTCCGTCAGTAAAAATTACCTATCCGTGGAAATTAACCTTAGGTGATTACGCGTGGGTCGGCGATGAGGTCAATTTATATACCCTCGGTGAAATAACCATTGGCGCAAATTCGGTGATATCGCAAAAAAGTTATTTATGCACCGGTAGCCACGACCATGCAAGTAGTCATTTCACCATTAACGCCACGCCCATTGTGATTGGTGAGAAATGCTGGCTGGCAACCGATGTCTTTGTTGCCCCTGGCGTCACGATCGGCGATGGCACCGTCGTGGGTGCGCGAAGCAGTGTTTTTAAATCGCTTCCGGCAAATGCCATTTGCCGGGGGAACCCCGCAGTGGTGATACGCGAACGCGTTGAAACTGAATAAATTCAAAAAATACAGAGGAATAAGACATGTCAAAAGTCGCTCTCATCACCGGTGTAACCGGACAGGATGGTTCTTACCTGGCAGAATTGCTGCTGGAGAAAGGTTACGAGGTGCATGGCATTAAGCGTCGTGCATCGTCATTCAACACCGAGCGCGTGGATCACATTTATCAGGATCCGCACACCTGCAACCCGAAATTCCATCTGCATTATGGCGACCTGAGTGATACTTCCAACCTGACGCGTATTTTGCGTGAAGTGCAGCCGGACGAAGTATACAACCTGGGCGCAATGAGCCACGTTGCGGTTTCTTTTGAGTCACCGGAATATACCGCAGACGTTGATGCGATGGGCACGCTGCGTCTGCTGGAGGCGATCCGTTTTCTCGGTCTGGAAAAGAAAACCCGTTTCTATCAAGCCTCCACTTCTGAACTTTACGGTCTGGTGCAGGAAATCCCGCAGAAAGAGACCACGCCGTTCTACCCGCGATCTCCGTATGCGGTCGCCAAACTGTACGCCTACTGGATCACCGTTAACTACCGTGAATCCTACGGCATGTACGCCTGCAACGGCATTCTGTTTAACCATGAATCTCCGCGCCGTGGCGAAACCTTCGTCACCCGCAAAATCACCCGCGCAATCGCCAACATCGCCCAGGGGCTGGAGTCGTGCCTGTACCTCGGCAATATGGATTCCCTGCGTGACTGGGGCCATGCCAAAGACTACGTAAAAATGCAGTGGATGATGCTGCAACAGGAACAACCGGAAGATTTCGTAATTGCTACCGGCGTTCAGTACTCCGTGCGTCAGTTCGTGGAAATGGCGGCGGCACAGTTGGGTATCAAACTGCGCTTTGAAGGCACGGGCGTTGAAGAGAAGGGCATTGTGGTTTCCGTCACCGGGCATGACGCGCCGGGCGTTAAACCGGGCGATGTGATTATCGCCGTTGACCCACGCTACTTCCGTCCGGCTGAAGTTGAAACGCTGCTCGGCGACCCGACCAAAGCGCACGAAAAGCTGGGCTGGAAACCAGAAATCACCCTCAGAGAGATGGTGTCTGAAATGGTGGCTAATGACCTCGAAGCGGCGAAAAAACACTCTCTGCTGAAATCTCACGGCTACGACGTGGCGATTGCGCTGGAGTCATAAGCATGAGTAAACAACGCATTTTTATCGCTGGCCATCGCGGGATGGTCGGTTCCGCCATCAGGCGGCAGCTCGAACAGCGCGGTGATGTGGAACTGGTATTACGCACCCGCGACGAGCTGAACCTGCTGGACAGCCGCGCCGTGCATGGTTTCTTTGCCAGCGAACGTATTGACCAGGTCTATCTGGCGGCGGCGAAAGTGGGCGGCATTGTCGCCAACAACACGTATCCGGCGGATTTCATCTACCAGAACATGATGATTGAGAGCAACATCATTCACGCCGCGCATCAGAACGACGTGAACAAACTGCTGTTTCTTGGATCGTCCTGCATCTACCCGAAACTGGCAAAACAGCCGATGGCAGAAAGCGAGTTATTGCAGGGTACGCTGGAGCCGACCAACGAGCCTTACGCCATTGCCAAAATCGCCGGGATCAAACTGTGCGAATCTTACAACCGCCAGTATGGACGCGATTACCGCTCGGTCATGCCGACCAACCTGTACGGGCCGCATGACAACTTCCACCCGAGTAATTCGCATGTGATCCCAGCATTGCTGCGTCGCTTCCACGAGGCGACGGCACAGAATGCACCGGACGTGGTGGTGTGGGGCAGCGGTACACCGATGCGAGAATTTCTGCACGTCGATGATATGGCGGCGGCGAGCATTCATGTCATGGAGCTGGCGCACGAAGTCTGGCTGGAAAACACCCAGCCGATGTTGTCGCACATTAACGTCGGCACGGGCGTTGACTGCACTATCCGCGAACTGGCGCAAACCATCGCCAAAGTGGTGGGTTACAAAGGTCGGGTGGTTTTTGATGCCAGCAAACCGGACGGTACGCCGCGCAAACTGCTGGATGTGACGCGCCTGCATCAGCTTGGCTGGTATCACGAAATCTCACTGGAAGCGGGGCTTGCCAGCACTTACCAGTGGTTCCTTGAGAATCAAGACCGCTTTCGGGGGTAATGATGTTTTTACGTCAGGAAGACTTTGCCACGGTAGTGCGCTCCACACCGCTTGTCTCTCTCGACTTTATTGTCGAGAACAGTCGCGGCGAGTTTCTGCTTGGCAAAAGAACCAACCGCCCGGCGCAGGGTTACTGGTTTGTGCCGGGAGGGCGCGTGCAGAAAGACGAAACGCTGGAAGCCGCATTTGAGCGGCTGACGATGGCGGAACTGGGGCTGCGTCTGCCGATAACAGCAGGCCAGTTTTACGGCGTCTGGCAGCACTTTTATGACGATAACTTCTCTGGCACGGATTTCACCACTCACTATGTGGTGCTCGGTTTTCGCTTCAGGGTAGCGGAAGAAGAGCTGTTACTGCCGGATGAGCAGCATGACGATTACCTCTGGTTGACGCCGGACGCGTTGCTCGCCAGTGACGAAGTTCACGCTAACAGCCGCGCCTATTTTCTCGCTGAGAAGCGTGCCGGAGTACCCGGATTATGAAAATACTGGTCTACGGCATTAACTACTCGCCGGAGTTAACCGGTATCGGCAAATACACCGGCGAGATGGTCGAATGGCTGGCGGCGCAAGGTCACGAGGTGCGGGTCATTACCGCACCGCCTTACTACCCGCAGTGGCAGGTGGGGGAGAACTATTCTGCCTGGCGTTACAAACGAGAAGAGGGCGTGGCTACGGTGTGGCGCTGCCCGCTGTATGTGCCAAAACAGCCGAGCACCCTGAAACGCCTGTTGCATCTCGGCAGTTTTGCCGTCAGCAGTTTTTTCCCGCTGATGGCGCAACGTTGCTGGAAGCCGGATCGCATTATCGGCGTGGTGCCAACGCTGTTTTGCACACCGGGAATGCGCCTGCTGGCGAAACTCTCTGGCGCGCGCACGGTGCTGCATATTCAGGATTACGAAGTGGATGCCATGCTGGGACTGGGTCTTGCCGGAAAAGGCAAAGTGGCACAACTGGCAACGGCGTTCGAACGTAGCGGATTGCATAACGTCGATAACGTTTCCACCATTTCGCGCTCAATGATGAATAAAGCTGTCGAAAAAGGCGTGGCGGCGGAAAAGGTCATCTTCTTCCCCAACTGGTCGGAAATCGCCCGTTTTCAGCATGTCGCAGAGGCTGATGTTGACGCCCTTCGTAACCAGCTTGGCCTGCCGGATAACAAAAAAATCATTCTTTACTCCGGCAATATTGGTGAAAAGCAGGGGCTGGAAAACGTTATTGAAGCTGCCGATCGCCTGCGCGATGAACCGCTGATTTTTGCCATTGTCGGGCAGGGCGGCGGCAAAGCGCGGCTGGAAAAAATGGCGCAGCAGCGTGGACTGACCAATTTGCAGTTTTTCCCGCTGCAATCGTATGACGCTTTACCCGCACTGCTGAAGATGGGCGATTGCCATCTGGTAGTGCAAAAACGCGGCGCGGCAGATGCCGTATTGCCGTCGAAACTGACCAATATTCTGGCGGTAGGCGGTAACGCGGTGATTACCGCAGAAGCCCATACAGAACTGGGGCAGCTTTGCGAAACCTTTCCGGGAATTGCGGTTTGCGTAGAACCGGAATCGGTCGAGGCGCTGGTGACGGGGATTTGTCAGGCGCTCCTGCTGCCCAAACACAACACGGTGGCACGTGAATATGCCGAACGCACGCTCGATAAAGAGAACGTGTTACGTCAATTTATAAATGATATTCGGGGATAATTATGGCACAGTCGAAACTCTATCCAGTCGTGATGGCAGGTGGCTCCGGTAGCCGCTTATGGCCGCTTTCCCGCGTGCTTTATCCCAAGCAGTTTTTATGCCTGAAAGGCGATCTCACCATGCTGCAAACCACCATCTGCCGCCTGAACGGCGTGGAGTGCGAAAGCCCGGTGGTGATTTGCAATGAGCAGCACCGCTTTATTGTTGCGGAGCAGCTGCGTCAACTGAACAAACTTACCGAGAACATTATTCTCGAACCGGCAGGGCGTAACACTGCACCGGCCATTGCGCTAGCGGCGCTGGCGGCAAAACGTCATAGCCCGGAGAGCGACCCGTTAATGCTGGTATTGGCGGCGGATCATGTGATTGCCGATGAAGACGCGTTCCGCGCCGCCGTGCGTAACGCCATGCCGTATGCTGAAGCAGGCAAACTGGTGACTTTCGGCATTGTGCCGGATCTACCTGAAACCGGATATGGCTATATTCGTCGCGGTGAAGTATCGGCGGGTGAGCAGGATACGGTGGCCTTTGAAGTGGCGCAGTTTGTCGAAAAACCGAATCTGGAAACCGCGCAGGCCTATGTGGCAAGCGGCGAATATTACTGGAACAGCGGCATGTTCCTGTTCCGCGCCGGACGTTATCTCGAAGAACTGAAAAAATATCGCCCGGATATTCTCGATGCCTGTGAAAAAGCGATGAGCGCCATCGATCCGGATCTCGATTTTATACGGGTGGATGAAGAAGCGTTTCTCGCCTGCCCGGAAGAGTCGGTGGATTACGCGGTCATGGAACGCACGGCAGACGCCGTTGTGGTGCCGATGGATGCGGGCTGGAGCGATGTCGGCTCCTGGTCTTCATTATGGGAGATCAGCGCCCACACCGCCGAGGGCAACGTTTGCCACGGCGATGTGATTAATCACAAAACTGAAAACAGCTACGTGTATGCCGAATCTGGCCTGGTCACCACCGTCGGGGTGAAAGATCTGGTGGTAGTGCAGACCAAAGATGCGGTGCTGATTGCCGACCGTAACGCGGTGCAGGATGTGAAAAAAGTGGTCGAGCAAATCAAAGCCGATGGCCGCCATGAGCATCGGGTACATCGCGAAGTGTATCGCCCGTGGGGCAAATATGACTCTATCGACGCAGGCGACCGCTACCAGGTAAAACGCATCACCGTGAAACCCGGTGAGGGCTTGTCGGTACAGATGCACCATCACCGCGCGGAACACTGGGTGGTTGTCGCGGGAACGGCAAAAGTCACCATTGACGGTGATATCAAACTGCTTGGCGAAAACGAGTCTATTTATATTCCGCTGGGGGCGACGCACTGCCTGGAAAACCCGGGGAAAATTCCGCTCGATTTAATTGAAGTGCGCTCCGGCTCTTATCTCGAAGAGGATGATGTGGTGCGCTTTGCGGATCGCTACGGACGGGTGTAAACGTCTTATCCGACCTACGGTTCGGATTTGTAGGCCTGATAAGACGCGGCAGCGTCGCATCAGGCAATGAATGCCGAACCGCGATGTAAATAACGACAAAAACAAAATTGGCCGCTTCGGTCAGGGTCAACTATTGCCTGAAAAAGGGTAACGACATGAAAAAATTAACTTGCTTTAAAGCCTATGATATTCGCGGAAAATTAGGCGAAGAACTGAATGAAGATATCGCCTGGCGCATTGGTCGCGCCTATGGCGAATTTCTTAAACCGAAAACCATCGTGTTAGGCGGTGATGTCCGCCTCACCAGCGAAACCTTAAAACTGGCGCTGGCGAAGGGGTTACAGGATGCGGGCGTCGATGTGCTGGATATCGGCATGTCCGGCACTGAAGAGATCTATTTCGCCACGTTCCATCTCGGCGTGGATGGCGGCATTGAAGTTACCGCCAGCCATAACCCGATGGATTATAACGGTATGAAGCTGGTGCGCGAGGGGGCTCGCCCGATCAGCGGTGATACCGGACTGCGCGACGTCCAGCGTCTGGCAGAAGCCAACGACTTTCCTCGCGTTGATGAAACAAAACGTGGTCGCTATCAGCAAATTACCCTGCGTGACGCTTACGTTGATCACCTGTTCGGTTATATCAATGTCAAAAACCTCACGCCGCTCAAGCTGGTGATCAACTCCGGGAACGGCGCAGCGGGTCCGGTGGTGGACGCTATCGAAGCCCGCTTTAAAGCCCTCGGTGCGCCTGTGGAATTGATCAAAGTGCACAACACGCCGGACGGCAATTTCCCCAACGGTATTCCTAACCCGCTGCTGCCGGAATGTCGCGACGACACCCGCAATGCGGTCATCAAACACGGCGCGGATATGGGCATTGCCTTTGATGGCGATTTTGACCGCTGTTTCCTGTTTGACGAAAAAGGGCAGTTTATCGAGGGCTATTACATTGTCGGCCTGCTGGCAGAAGCATTCCTCGAAAAAAATCCCGGCGCGAAGATCATCCACGATCCACGTCTCTCCTGGAACACCGTTGATGTGGTGACTGCCGCAGGTGGCACCCCGGTAATGTCGAAAACCGGACACGCCTTTATTAAAGAACGGATGCGCAAGGAAGACGCCATCTACGGCGGCGAAATGAGCGCGCACCATTACTTCCGTGATTTCGCTTACTGTGACAGCGGCATGATCCCGTGGCTGCTGGTCGCCGAACTGGTGTGTCTGAAAGGAAAAACGCTGGGCGAACTGGTGCGCGACCGGATGGCGGCATTCCCGGCAAGCGGTGAAATCAACAGCAAACTGGCGCAACCCGTTGAGGCGATTAATCGCGTCGAACAGCATTTTAGCCGCGAGGCGCTGGCGGTGGATCGCACCGATGGCATCAGCATGACCTTTGCCGACTGGCGCTTCAACCTGCGCTCCTCCAACACCGAACCGGTGGTGCGGTTGAATGTGGAATCGCGCGGTGATGTGCCGCTGATGGAAGCGCGAACGCGAACTCTGCTGACGTTGCTGAACGAGTAATGTCATTACTTTCCCCCTCCCCCTGACGCTCTACTGCCTGCGGAGAGAAGAGAGCACGGAACTTTCTTCTCCCCTCGCCCCTTTGGGGAGAGGGCCGGGGTGAGGCGACAATAGAACAGGAACAACGATGACAAATCTAAAAAAGCGCGAGCGAGCGAAAACCAATGCATCGTTAATCTCTATGGTGCAACGCTTTTCAGATATCACCATCATGTTTGCCGGACTATGGCTGGTTTGCGAAGTCAGCGGACTGTCATTCCTCTACATGCACCTGTTGGTGGCGCTGATTACGCTGGTGGTATTCCAGATGCTGGGCGGCATCACCGATTTTTATCGCTCATGGCGCGGTGTTCGGGCAGCGACAGAATTTGCCCTGTTGCTACAAAACTGGACGTTAAGCGTGATTTTCAGCGCCGGACTGGTGGCGTTCAACAATGATTTCGACACGCAACTGAAAATCTGGCTAGCGTGGTATACGCTGACCAGCATCGGACTGGTGGTTTGCCGTTCGTGCATTCGTATTGGTGCGGGCTGGTTGCGTAATCATGGCTATAACAAGCGGATGGTCGCGGTGGCGGGGGATTTAGCTGCCGGACAAATGCTGATGGAGAGTTTCCGTAATCAGCCGTGGTTAGGGTTTGAAGTGGTGGGCGTTTACCACGACCCGAAACCGGGCGGCGTTTCTAACGACTGGGCGGGTAACCTGCAACAGCTGGTCGAGGATGCGAAAGCGGGCAAGATTCATAACGTCTATATCGCGATGCAGATGTGCGACGGCGCGCGAGTGAAAAAACTGGTTCATCAACTGGCGGACACCACCTGTTCGGTGCTGCTGATCCCCGATGTTTTTACCTTCAACATTCTCCATTCCCGTATCGAAGAGATGAACGGCGTACCGGTGGTGCCGCTGTATGACACGCCGCTTTCCGGGGTTAACCGCCTGCTCAAACGTGCGGAAGATATTGTGCTGGCAACGCTGATCTTGCTGCTGATCTCCCCGGTGCTGTGCTGCATTGCGCTGGCGGTGAAACTCAGTTCACCGGGGCCGGTTATTTTCCGCCAGACTCGCTACGGCATGGACGGCAAGCCGATCAAAGTGTGGAAGTTTCGCTCCATGAAAGTGATGGAGAACGACAACGTGGTGACCCAGGCGACGCAGAACGATCCGCGCGTCACCAGGGTGGGGAACTTTCTGCGCCGCACCTCGCTGGATGAATTGCCGCAGTTTATCAATGTGCTGACCGGCGGGATGTCGATTGTCGGTCCACGTCCGCACGCAGTGGCGCATAACGAGCAGTATCGCCAGCTTATTGAAGGCTACATGCTGCGCCATAAAGTGAAACCGGGCATTACCGGTTGGGCGCAGATCAACGGCTGGCGCGGCGAAACCGACACGCTGGAGAAAATGGAAAAACGCGTCGAGTTCGACCTTGAGTACATCCGCGAATGGAGCGTCTGGTTCGATATCAAAATCGTTTTCCTGACGGTATTCAAAGGCTTCGTTAACAAAGCGGCATATTGATATGAGCTTACGTGAAAAAACCATCAGCGGCGCGAAGTGGTCGGCGATTGCCACGGTGATCATCATTAGCCTCGGGCTGGTACAGATGACCGTGCTGGCGCGGATTATCGATAACCACCAGTTCGGCCTGCTTACCGTGTCGCTGGTGATTATCGCGCTGGCAGATACGCTTTCTGACTTCGGTATCGCTAACTCGATTATTCAGCGAAAAGAAATCAGCCATCTTGAACTCACTACGCTGTACTGGTTGAACGTCGGGCTGGGGATCGTGGTGTGCGTGGCAGTGTTTTTGTTGAGTGATGTCATCGGCGACGTGCTGAATAATCCGGATCTGGCACCGTTGATTAAAACATTGTCGCTGGCGTTTGTGGTGATCCCCCACGGGCAACAGTTCCGCGCGTTGATGCAAAAGGAGCTGGAGTTCAACAAAATCGGCATGATCGAAACTAGCGCGGTGCTGGCGGGCTTTACTTTTACGGTGGTTAGCGCCCATTTCTGGCCGCTGGCGATGACCGCGATCCTCGGTTATCTGGTCAATAGTGCGGTGAGAACGCTGCTGTTTGGCTACTTTGGTCGCAAAATTTATCGTCCCGGTCTGCATTTCTCGCTGGCGTCGGTGGCACCGAACTTACGCTTTGGTGCCTGGCTGACGGCGGACAGCATCATCAACTATCTCAATACTAACCTTTCGACGCTGGTGCTGGCGCGTATTCTCGGCGCGGGCGTGGCGGGGGGCTACAACCTGGCCTATAACGTGGCCGTTGTGCCGCCGATGAAGCTGAACCCGATCATCACCCGTGTGCTGTTTCCAGCGTTTGCCAAAATTCAGGACGATACCGAAAAGCTGCGTGTGAACTTCTACAAGCTGCTGTCGGTGGTGGGGATTATCAACTTCCCGGCGCTGCTGGGGCTGATGGTAGTGTCGAATAATTTTGTGCCGCTGGTCTTTGGCGAGAAGTGGAACAGCATTATTCCGGTGCTGCAATTGCTGTGTGTGGTGGGGCTGCTGCGTTCGGTGGGTAACCCGATTGGCTCGCTGCTGATGGCGAAAGCGCGGGTGGATATCAGCTTTAAATTCAACGTATTCAAAACATTTCTGTTTATTCCGGCAATCATCATTGGTGGGCAGATGGCGGGCGCAATCGGCGTCACGCTCGGCTTCCTGCTGGTGCAGATTATCAACACCATTCTGAGCTACTTCGTGATGATTAAACCGGTGCTCGGTTCCAGCTATCGCCAGTACATCCTGAGTTTGTGGCTACCGTTTTATCTCTCGCTTCCGACGCTGGTGGTTAGTTATGCGCTGGGCGTGCTGCTGAAAGGGCAACTGGCGCTGGCGACGTTGCTGGCGGTGCAAATTACCGCAGGCGTACTGGCGTTTGTGGTGATGATTGTGTTGTCGCGCCATCCGCTGGTGGTGGAAGTGAAGCGTCAGTTTTGTCGCAGCGAAAAAATGAAAATGCTTTTACGGGCGGGGTGAAGTGTTGTTTTCGGTTCCGGCAATGGTTGCCGGATGCGGCGTGAACGCCTTATCTGGCCTACGGTTCAGGAACTCGGTTTTGTAGGCCTGATAAGACGCGTTAGCGTCGCATCAGGCAAAAAGCAGTAATGAAAACAACAAATACAGCCTCACCTGGCATCAAATTTATGAGGAAAAAATGAAATTACTTATTCTTGGCAACCATACTTGTGGCAATCGCGGCGACAGTGCCATCCTGCGCGGCTTACTTGATGCCATCAACATCCTCAATCCACACGCCGAAGTGGACGTGATGAGTCGTTATCCGGTCAGTTCTTCCTGGCTGCTTAATCGCCCAGTGATGGGCGATCCGCTGTTCCTGCAAATGAAACAACACAACAGCGCAGCGGGCGTTGTCGGGCGCGTTAAAAAAGTCCTCCGTCGCCGCTACCAGCATCAGGTATTGCTCTCACGCGTCACCGACACTGGCAAGTTGCGTAATATCGCCATCGCCCAGGGATTCACTGACTTCGTGCGCCTGCTGTCAGGTTACGACGCCATTATTCAGGTCGGCGGATCGTTTTTTGTCGATCTCTATGGCGTGCCGCAGTTTGAGCACGCGCTTTGCACATTTATGGCGAAAAAGCCGCTGTTTATGATTGGTCACAGTGTTGGCCCCTTCCAGAATGAGCAATTTAACCAACTGGCGAACTACGTTTTTGGTCACTGCGACGCGCTGATCCTGCGCGAATCGGTCAGCCTTGATTTGATGAAACGCAGTAATATCACTACCGTAAAAGTGGAACATGGCGTTGATACCGCGTGGCTGGTCGATCACCACACCGAAGATTTCACCGCCAGCTATGCCGTCCAACACTGGCTGGACGTTGCCGCACAACAGAAAGCGGTGGCAATTACCCTGCGCGAACTGGCACCGTTCGACAAACGTCTCGGCACCACTCAACAAGCGTATGAAAAAGCCTTTGCCGGGGTGGTCAATCGCATTCTCGACGAAGGCTATCAGGTGATTGCGCTCTCCACCTGCACGGGCATCGATAGCTATAACAAAGACGACCGTATGGTGGCGCTCAATCTGCGCCAGTACATCAGCGATCCTGCCCGTTACCACGTAGTGATGGATGAACTTAACGATCTGGAAATGGGCAAAATTCTGGGAGCCTGTGAACTCACCGTCGGTACGCGCCTGCACTCTGCCATTATCTCGATGAACTTTGCCACTCCGGCAATTGCCATCAACTACGAACATAAATCCGCCGGGATTATGCAGCAGTTGGGACTGCCAGAGATGGCAATTGATATCCGTCATTTATTAGACGGCAGCCTGCAAGCGATGGTTGCGGATACCTTAGGCCAGCTTCCGGCGCTGAACGCACGACTTAACGAAGCCGTCAGTCGCGAACGTCAGACGGGAATGCAGATGGTGCAGTCAGTGCTGGAACGCATCGGGGAGGTGAAATGAAGGTCGGCTTCTTTTTACTGAAATTTCCGCTGTCGTCGGAAACCTTCGTCCTCAACCAAATTACCGCGTTTATTGATATGGGCTTTGAGGTGGAGATTGTCGCGCTACAAAAAGGTGACACCCAGAATACCCACGCGGCATGGACGAAATATAACCTTGCCGCCAGAACCCGCTGGTTGCAGGACGAACCACAAGGCAAAGTAGCGAAACTGCGCCACCGTGCCAGCCAGACCTTACGCGGCATTCATCGTAAAAATACCTGGCAGGCGCTTAACCTCAAACGCTATGGTGCCGAGTCGCGGAACCTGATTTTGTCTGCCATTTGCGGCCAGGTCGCAACACCGTTTCATGCCGATGTGTTCATCGCTCATTTTGGCCCTGCGGGGGTAACCGCAGCAAAATTACGCGAACTGGGTGTCATTCGCGGCAAAATCGCTACCATTTTCCATGGTATTGATATCTCCAGTCGGGAAGTGCTCAATCATTACACTCCCGAATATCAACAACTGTTTCGCCGTGGCGACCTGATGTTGCCAATAAGCGATCTGTGGGCAGGGAGATTGCAAAAGATGGGCTGCCCGACGGAAAAAATCGCTGTATCGCGCATGGGGGTGGACATGAATCGCTTTAGCCCTCGTCCGGTTAAAATGCCAGGAACACCGCTAGAGATTATTTCCGTTGCTCGTTTAACCGAGAAAAAAGGCCTGCATGTGGCGATCGAAGCCTGCCGTCAGCTCAAAGAGCAGGGCGTGGCATTTCGCTATCGCATTCTCGGCATCGGCCCGTGGGAGCGGCGTTTACGCACGCTCATCGAACAGTATCAACTGGAAGATGTGGTGGAGATGCCAGGCTTTAAACCGAGCCACGAAGTTAAGGCGATGCTCGACGACGCGGATGTCTTTCTGCTGCCTTCAGTCACGGGCGCGGATGGCGATATGGAAGGGATACCCGTGGCATTGATGGAAGCGATGGCGGTCGGCATTCCGGTCGTTTCTACTCTGCATAGCGGCATTCCGGAACTGGTGGAGGCCGATAAATCGGGTTGGCTGGTGCCTGAGAACGATGCTCGCGCACTGGCGCAACGGCTGGCGGCGTTTAGCCAACTGGATACCGACGAACTGGCTCCGGTTGTCAAACGTGCTCGCGAAAAAGTCGAAAATGATTTTAACCAGCAGGTGATCAATCGAGAGTTAGCCAGCTTGCTGCAAGCTTTATAGAGGAGAACGCATGTCATTTAAAACAATCTCCCGACGCACCTTCCTGACGGCAAGCTCCGCGCTTGCCTGCCTCCATACCCCTTTCGCCCGTGCACTTCCCGCCCGACAAAGCGTAAATATCAACGACTACAATCCACACGACTGGATCGCCTCATTTAAACAAGCCTTTAGCGAAGGGCAAACGGTCATCGTGCCTGCCGGATTTGTTTGCGACAACATCAACACCGGCATCTTCATCCCTCCTGGCAAAACCTTACACATTCTCGGTAGCCTGCGCGGCAACGGCAGAGGGCGATTTGTCTTACAGGACGGCAGCCAGGTGACAGGGGAGGAGGGCGGCAGTATGCATAACATCACACTGGATGTGCGTGGCTCTGACTGCACCATCAAAGGGCTGGCGATGAGCGGATTTGGCCCGGTAACGCAGATTTATATCGGCGGCAAAAATAAACGGGTTATGCGCAACCTGACCATCGATAACCTGACCGTGAGCCATGCTAATTACGCCATCTTACGCCAGGGATTTCATAACCAGATTATCGGTGCCAACATCACCAATTGTAAGTTCAGCGACTTACAGGGCGACGCCATCGAATGGAACGTGGCAATCAACGACCGCGATATTTTAATTTCCGACCACGTAATAGAACGTATCAACTGTACTAATGGCAAAATCAACTGGGGCATCGGCATAGGCCTTGCGGGAAGTACCTACGATAATAACTATCCAGAAGACCAGGCGGTGAAAAACTTTGTCGTGGCGAATATTACAGGATCGGATTGTCGACAGCTGATTCATGTTGAAAATGGTAAACATTTCATTATCCGTAATATCAAAGCGCGCAATATTACGCCTGATTTCAGCAAGAAAGCCGGTATTGATAACGCCACTGTAGCGATATATGGATGTGATAACTTTGTTATTGACAATATAGAAATGGTTAATAGTGCCGGGATGTTAATCGGCTACGGCGTCATTAAAGGCAGGTATCTCTCCATACCGCAAAACTTCAGACTGAATAATATTCACCTTGATAATACTGACCTTGCCAGGAAATTGCGCGGGATACAAATTTCAGCAGGTAACGCTGTCTCCTTTGTTGCACTGACCAATATTGAGATGAAACGTGCTTCTCTGGAGCTACACAACAAACCGCAGCACCTTTTTATGCGTAATATCAATGTGATGCAAGAATCTTCGGTTGGCCCGGCATTGACCATGAACTTTGACTTGCGTAAGGATGTCCGTGGGACATTTATGGCAAAGAACGAGACGCTACTGTCACTGGTAAATGTTCATGTGGTGAATGAAAAAGGACAAAGCTCTGTCGATATCGACAGGATTAATCACCATATCGTTAATGTGGAAAAGATAAACTTCAGGCTACCGAAACGGGAACGATAGATTTGCGACCATTCCTGGAAAAATGGCACCATACTTAAGAATAACGCTACTGCAATCCTGGACAAAGCGGCGTAACATCGGAAGGAAATCAGTAATCAATTCAGGGTAATTGATGCTGGCGAAAAAAATCGAACAAGCTATAATTCAGCAACCATTTTACAGGTGGATGAAATAATGACGAATTTAAAAGCAGTTATTCCTGTAGCGGGTCTTGGGATGCATATGTTGCCTGCCACTAAGGCGATTCCTAAAGAGATGCTACCCATCGTCGATAAGCCAATGATTCAGTACATTGTTGACGAGATTGTGGCTGCAGGAATCAAAGAAATCCTCCTGGTAACTCATGCGTCTAAAAACGCGGTCGAAAACCACTTCGACACCTCTTATGAATTAGAATCTCTCCTTGAGCTGCGCGTGAAGCGACAGCTGCTGGCAGAAGTGCAGTCCATCTGCCCACCGGGTGTGACCATCATGAACGTGCGTCAGGGCGAACCATTAGGTTTAGGCCACTCCATTTTGTGTGCCCGGCCGGCTATTGGTGATGATCCATTTGTCGTCGTACTACCCGATGTGGTTATTGATGATGCCAGCGCCGATCCGTTGCGTTACAACCTTGCAGCAATGATTGCGCGCTTCAATGAAACTGGCCGCAGCCAGGTATTGGCAAAACGTATGCCGGGTGACCTCTCTGAATACTCCGTCATCCAGACTAAAGAGCCGCTGGATCGCGAAGGTAAAGTCAGCCGCATCGTTGAATTTATCGAAAAACCCGATCAGCCGCAGACGCTGGACTCAGACATTATGGCCGTAGGTCGTTATGTGCTTTCTGCCGATATTTGGCCTGAACTAGAGCGCACTCAGCCTGGTGCATGGGGACGTATTCAGCTAACAGATGCCATTGCTGAACTGGCGAAAAAACAGTCCGTTGACGCAATGCTGATGACTGGTGACAGTTACGATTGTGGTAAGAAAATGGGCTATATGCAGGCGTTTGTAAAATATGGGCTGCGCAACCTGAAAGAAGGGGCGAAGTTCCGCAAAGGTATTGAGAAGTTGTTAAGCGAATAACGAAAATCTGACAGGAAGTGTCGGTCAGTAAGAAATTAAAAACGGCAGTGAAGATTCATAGCATAAGTTTTGCGCATTGAATTTTCCTGCCGTTGTTTTTTTATGAATTCCAATAATAACAATGAGTTAGCAAGCAGCTTCGCGTCAAACTTTTCCAGGATTTTCCTTGTTTCTATGGCTGTTTGGTAAGACAATTAGCGTTTGAATTTTTTGGATTTGGCACGAGCGAGTTAGGTTCGTCATATCGTAGTCATGCACGCAGTGCTCTGGTAGCTGTTAAGCCAGGGGCGGTAGCGTGCACTAATGCCTCTATTAATCAATTCTGGAGCAGTCTATTTCACAGCATGCTCTATAGCTATATGGAATAAAAAAGTGAAGATACTTGTAACTGGTGGCGCAGGGTTTATTGGCTCTGCTGTAGTTCGTCACATTATAAATAATACGCAGGACAGTGTTGTTAATGTCGATAAATTGACTTACGCCGGAAACCTGGAATCGCTCGCTGAAGTTTCTGATTCTGAACGTTATTCATTTGAGCATGCAGATATCTGCGATGCCGTAGCTATGGCGCGTATTTTCGCACAGCACCAGCCAGACGCGGTGATGCACCTGGCGGCAGAGAGCCACGTTGACCGTTCAATAACTGGCCCTGCGGCATTTATTGAAACCAATATTGTGGGTACTTATGTTCTTTTAGAAGCAGCGCGCAATTACTGGTCTGCTCTGAATGATGAAAAGAAAAAAAGTTTCCGCTTTCATCATATTTCTACTGATGAAGTGTATGGTGATTTACCCCATCCGGATGAAGTAAATAATAACGAAGCGTTACCGCTATTTACGGAAACGACAGCCTACGCGCCAAGTAGCCCGTATTCTGCTTCTAAAGCTTCCAGCGATCATTTGGTACGCGCATGGAAGCGGACTTATGGTTTACCGACCATTGTGACTAATTGCTCTAACAATTATGGTCCTTATCATTTCCCGGAAAAACTTATTCCATTGGTTATTCTGAATGCTCTGGAAGGTAAGGCATTACCTATTTATGGCAATGGGGATCAAATTCGCGACTGGTTGTATGTAGAGGATCATGCTCGTGCGTTATATACCGTCGTAACCGAAGGTAAAGCGGGTGAAACGTATAACATTGGTGGACACAACGAAAAGAAAAACATCGATGTAGTGCTCACAATTTGTGATTTGCTGGATGAGATTGTACCGAAAGAGAAATCTTATCGTGAGCAAATTACTTATGTTGCCGATCGCCCAGGGCATGATCGCCGTTATGCAATTGATGCCGATAAAATTAGCCGCGAATTGGGCTGGAAACCGCAAGAAACGTTTGAGAGCGGTATTCGTAAAACGGTGGAATGGTATCTGGCTAATACAAATTGGGTTGAGAATGTGAAAAGCGGTGCTTATCAGTCGTGGATTGAACAAAACTATGAGGGCCGCCAGTAATGAATATCCTGCTTTTCGGCAAAACAGGGCAGGTGGGTTGGGAACTGCAACGTGCTCTGGCACCGCTGGGTAATCTGATTGCTCTTGATGTTCACTCCACTGATTATTGTGGCGATTTCAGCAACCCCGAAGGTGTGGCTGAAACTGTCAAAAAAATTCGCCCTGATGTTATTGTTAATGCGGCTGCTCACACTGCAGTAGACAAAGCGGAATCAGAACCGGATTTCGCACAATTACTTAACGCGACAAGCGTCGAAGCGATTGCAAAAGCAGCTAATGAAGTCGGAGCCTGGGTTATACACTACTCCACTGATTATGTTTTCCCAGGCAACGGTGACACGCCATGGCTGGAAACGGATGCAACAGCACCGCTAAATGTCTACGGTGAAACCAAGCTAGCTGGGGAAAAAGCGTTACAAGAACATTGCGCAAAGCATCTTATTTTCCGTACCAGCTGGGTATACGCTGGTAAAGGAAATAACTTTGCCAAAACGATGTTGCGTCTGGCAAAAGAACGCGAAGAGTTGGCTGTAATAAACGATCAATTCGGCGCACCAACGGGTGCTGAATTACTGGCTGATTGCACCGCTCATGCCATTCGCGTAGCAGTAAACAAACCAGAAGTTGCTGGTTTGTACCATCTGGTTGCTGGCGGTACAACAACCTGGCACGATTACGCCGCTCTGGTATTTGAAGAAGCGCGCAAAGCAGGGATCAGCCTTGCTCTTAACAAACTCAACGCCGTGCCAACAACGGCCTATCCCACACCAGCCCGTCGTCCCCATAACTCTCGCCTCAATACAGAAAAGTTTCAGCAGAACTTTGCGCTTGTCTTGCCTGACTGGCAGGTGGGCGTGAAACGTATGCTCAACGAATTATTTACGACTACGGCAATTTAACAAATTTTTGCATCTCGCATCATGATGCCAGAGCGGGATGAATTAAAAGGAATGGTGAAATGAAAACGCGTAAAGGTATTATTCTGGCTGGTGGTTCCGGCACTCGTCTTTATCCTGTGACGATGGCAGTAAGTAAACAACTGCTGCCGATTTATGATAAACCGATGATTTATTATCCGCTTTCAACACTTATGTTGGCGGGTATTCGCGATATTCTTATTATCAGTACGCCACAGGATACGCCGCGTTTCCAACAATTGTTGGGGGACGGGAGCCAGTGGGGGCTTAATCTACAATATAAAGTACAACCGAGTCCGGATGGCCTGGCGCAAGCGTTTATCATTGGTGAAGACTTTATTGGTGGTGATGATTGTGCACTCGTGCTTGGCGATAATATCTTCTATGGACACGACTTACCGAAATTAATGGAAGCTGCTGTTAACAAAGAAAGCGGTGCAACGGTATTTGCTTATCACGTTAATGATCCTGAACGTTATGGTGTCGTGGAGTTTGATAATAACGGTACGGCAATTAGTCTTGAAGAAAAACCATTAGAGCCAAAAAGCAATTATGCTGTAACCGGACTTTATTTCTATGACAATGACGTTGTAGAAATGGCGAAAAACCTTAAACCATCTGCGCGTGGTGAACTGGAAATTACCGATATTAACCGCGTTTATATGGAACAAGGACGTTTGTCTGTTGCTATGATGGGGCGTGGCTATGCGTGGCTGGATACAGGGACGCATCAAAGCCTTATTGAAGCAAGTAACTTCATTGCAACGATTGAAGAGCGTCAAGGGTTGAAAGTTTCTTGCCCGGAAGAAATTGCTTATCGTAAAGGATTTATTGATGCAGAGCAGGTGAAGATATTGGCCGAGCCGCTAAAGAAAAATGCTTATGGTCAGTATCTGCTAAAAATGATTAAGGGTTATTAATAAAATGAACGTAATTAAAACAGAAATTCCTGATGTGCTAATTTTTGAACCAAAAGTATTTGGTGATGAGCGTGGTTTCTTTTTTGAGAGTTTTAACCAGAAAGTATTTGAAGAAGCTGTAGGACGGAAGGTTGAATTTGTTCAGGATAACCATTCTAAATCCAGCAAAGGCGTATTACGCGGGCTTCATTACCAGCTTGAACCTTATGCCCAAGGAAAACTGGTACGCTGTGTTGTCGGTGAAGTTTTTGATGTTGCGGTTGATATTCGCAAATCGTCACCTACGTTTGGCAAGTGGGTTGGTGTGAATTTATCTGCTGAGAATAAGCGCCAGTTGTGGATCCCTGAGGGGTTTGCTCATGGGTTTTATTCAAAAGAAGAAGGAACAGAAATATTGTATAAAACAAATAATTTTTACTCAAAAAATCATGAGAGATGTATTATGTGGAATGATGTTGTATTAAACATAGATTGGCAATTAGATAACGAACCTCTTTTGTCACCAAAGGATTGTTTGGGTACTCCATTTATAAAAATTGATTATTAATAAAAGACATTAATAATGAGCATTAAAATAAATAGTTTAATAAATTTGGCTGGATATGCAATCCCAACTTTATTGTCAATACCTGCGATGGGTTATTTGGCAAGGGCTTTGGGAATAACAGACTTTGGCTTTTTTTTAATGTTTTTTACAATAGTAGGATACGCTAGCATATTTGACCTTGGGCTTTCGCGAGCAGTTGTGCGCGAGATATCATTAAATAAAAATGATATAAAAGCAACTAGTCAAGTAATCACAACATCAGTATTTTTAACTATATTTATTGGGATTGTTGTTTCCGTTATTTTCTATTACAGTGATCATAAAATAGCATCCTTAATTAGTGGACCTGAACAAACTGAGAATGTAGCATACGCTATAGGTGTTTTATCTTATTGTCTACCGTTCTACCTTCTGAATTTGGTTTGTTGGGGGATATTAGAGGGATATGAAAAATTCAAATTATTAAATATACAAAAAACAATCACAGGTATTTTAACTGCAATACTACCTATTATTCTTATTCATGAAAATATTAGTTTGCTTAATGCTACTTGGGGGCTGGTCATTGCGAGAATAACTGGAGCTCTTTTAAGTGTGTTATTTGTTTTTAGAAATAACAAAGTCACAATGGATCTTAGTTTAAATAAGACAAAAGCACTATTAAGTTTTGGCGGATGGGCAAGTATTAGTAGTATAATTAACCCATTGCTTACAAATATTGACCGGTTTATATTGTCAAATGCAGTTGGTCCTGCTAAAGCATCGTTATATATTGCCCCTGCAGATGCGATATCAAAGTTACTTATATTGCCAACAACAATCGCAAGGACAATTTTTCCTGCACTATGTAAGAATAATACAAAAGGTGAGAGAAAAAAAATAATAAAAGAGGCTACACTATTAATTGGTGTAAGTAGCATAATTATAGCTATTATATTTTCTTTTAAAGCTGGTGATATCATAACTTTATGGCTTGGGAAACAATATAGCACAGAGAGTCCTTATATATTTCAAATATTATTGATAGGTTTTGTATTCAATTCTTTTGCTCAGGTTCCGTTTGCTCAAATCCAATCGAAAGGATATGCAAAAATTACGGGGGTCATTCATCTTATTGAATGTATTCCATACTTGCTAGTTTTATATTTCTCGATTATGTATTTTTCTGTTGCCGGTGTTGCTTATGCTTGGAGCGCAAGAGTTACCGTCGATTATTTTATTTTAATGCTTATTTCGTTGAGGCTGGAAAAGAAAAAATGAAAATCCCGGTATTAGTGACTTCTTGTATATCACCTAATGCTCCGCTTACAAATCTTTCTGATGAAAATGCAAGATTATCACTTACATTGAAGGCGATAAGGGAGTTGTCAAAAAATGCAGATTCACTCGTAATATGTGATGGTAGTGATTATGATCTAACTAAAGATATCTATAATGATAAAGAAATAATTAATAAGGATTCAATCGAAATATTACATTTTAAAAACGATGTGGAGAGTGTTAAATCTTATGGCAAAGGTTACGGAGAAGGTGAGATAGTTGAATATGCATTAATGAATAGCCACTATTTATCTGGGGCAGAACATTTCGCAAAAATCACCTCAAAACTATATGTTGATAATTATAGGCAATGCATAAAAGCGTTCAATGGAAAGGCTTTTTTTATTCCAGTGCCTTTTTTGAAGGAGAATATGATTGACACAAGGTTTTATGTGGTAAATAAAAAATTATATCATGACTTCTTTGCTGATTCTTATAAAAATGTTCGAGACCTTGATGGGATTTATTTAGAACATGTTTTTTTTGAACAGATTGAAAAAAATAAATTAACAGGAGTTATTGGAACAATAATACCAAAAATAAGAGGTTTTTCTGGCACATTTAATATCGAGTATTGTACTGATAGTAAAGTTAAGAGCTTGATTAAAGAATTAAGGTTGAAATATATTGCTATGAAAAATAAGTGAGTGGAGATGAATAGCTTAAGGATCACTATAATAACATCAACGTACAATTGTGGATATGATTTTTGCAAGACAGCGGAATCTATTAAAAATCAAACTTATGATAATATCCAATGGATTGTAATTGATGGTAACTCTAATAAGTCAACACTAAAGCATATACAAAAATATACCGACATCATCGATTATTTTTTATGCGAGTCTGATCAAGGTATATACGACGCTTGGAATAAAGCTCTACCTCACATAACGGGCGATTGGGTTATTTTTATGGGTGCCGGCGATACCTTTTATGAAAATAATACGCTTATAAAAATAATCAATGCTATGCGTGAAAATGAGAATGCAACAACTATATATGGTGATGTGTATTTTGGTGAAAAAGATAACATAGTTGGGATTTATGGGGAAATAAAGAAAAAATGGGAATGTGGTCGACCCGCGCTCCCTCCTCATCAGGGGACTTTTCAGCACTCAAGTCTTTTTAAAGATAATGTTAATTGCTTTGATACAAAATTAAAAATAGCGGCTGATAGTGATTTTTTGATACGAACAATTGATCCGGATAAAATACATTATGTTAATTTTCCCGTATCAATTATGGATGCTTCAGGTATAAGTTCAAATGAGTCTAATAAAGAGTTGGTTAAGGAGGAAATCGCATATATTCTTGCTAAAAATAAAATTTCCATGCCTCTATCATACAAGGTGAAATTTATTTTTTATAATATCTTGCAGGATTTATTTAAAAAAATTGTTCCACAAATATTATATCAGAAAACAAAATCAATTAAGCGCAAATTATTCGGTCTAAGATAGGGGGGGGTGTGGTCATAATTTATTGTTTAAATATTACAATAGCTATAGTATTATATTTCTCTTTTTCTTTATTAGCTACGAAAACACTAAGGCTTAAAATTGCCAATCCATTTACAATTTATGCGATTATTTTATTTCCGGTTTTTTTATTAGAAAATATCTTAGCTCCTCTTTTTTATGGTGCGGATTTTGCTTTAAATGAATATTATAATGAAGCTTTATTTATATATAATATCTATTCTTTTACTGGTATTTTGTCTATAATTTTCTTTTATTTGGTGTTCAATACAGTATTTAAAAAAAGTGAAATTTCCTTCAACCATGTGATTTCAAAAGGTAAATTAAAAAGAATATCCAACATTACATTAATTCTATTTGTCGCTTTATTTGTTCTTCTTTCTTCAAAGTCAGAAATAGGTATTTCCGGATGGTTAATGAATCCAAGGGACGGTTATCAAAACTATCGAGAAGGTAATGGATTTTTATATGCTTTTTCTTTAAGTACGCTTTCAGCATCTTATTTTACTAGAGCGTTAGCTTTACGCTCAGAAATGAAATTATTTATATGTGCTATATTATATTGTGTCTTGGTGTTTTTTCTAGGCTCAAAAACTTTTATTCTTTCATTCGCGATTTTTTATCTTGCAGTGTTAAGCCTCAATCAATCTAAGTTTTTAAAATTTGGACTCATTTTAGTTACGCCTCTGGCAGCATGTGCCATTCTTTATAATTTGTTTTTAGCTATTGGTAATATGAATGTTGATGTCGTGTTGTCTTATTTTGATCAATATCAAAATAGTATTTATTTGCTTCAGGATCTTGATAAAGGCGTAGTTAAATTATTTAATGGTACAGTTTATTTCAGTCAATTTTGGTCTTATATACCGAGAAGTTTGTTTCCAGAGAAACCATTTGTGTATGGCTTCCTTCATGTAAATGAAATATATTATCCAGGTGCTGCGGAATCTGGTCATACTCCAGCCTTTTCAAAGGGGATGGATAATTTTGTTGATTATGGATATGTAGGGTTGGTAATTTTAACATTCCTGACACCTATGAATATATTTTATGGCTATATTTTTGCTAAACTCAAAGTTTTCAATAAAAACGTAATGACAAACTCTGCTTCGTATCTGCTACTTTCTTTAATTCTTATTTCACCTTCATTTGGCACGTATTTTACTGGGCCTGCATATGTGTTGTTACTAATCTTCTTTATGATATTGTTCGTTCTAATCGAACGTATTACCTTACGGGGGCGATAATGGTAACTATTGATGGAATTATTTATAACCTCCAATCATTTGGTGGAATAAGTGTATATTTTAATGAGTTGATCCAGGGAATGGCGAAGTCAAACTACCAGGCTGAAATTTTGTTGTATAAAAATAAAGAGTTTGAGTTCGATACAAATAACTTAAAGTTACAATATCGTACACCAAGAGTTTTAGAAAGATATAAAAATGTTTCTGATGTTAAAGGTGGCGTTTTTCACTCAAGTTATTATCGAGTACATAAAAATCCTTATTTAAATGTAAAAAATGTTACAACTGTTCATGATTTCACATATGAAAAATATAGAGGAGGAATGTCAAAATTCATTCATACACTTCAAAAATATCATGCTATCAAAAATAGTGATATCGTAATTTGTATTTCAAACAACACAGCCAGGGATTTACTCAAGTACTGCCCAATTAGTGAAGACAAAATTAGAGTGATTTATAATGGTGTATCTTCATCATATAAACATCTATCCAACCTATTGGATATAAGAGTCAATAACTCAGTCTTATTTGTCGGTGCTAGAGAAGGTTATAAAAATTTTGTTCTTGCAGTTAAAGCTGTGGGAAAGTTACATGACTTAAAGCTTACGATAGTAGGTGGAGGAGCACTTAAAAAATATGAAAAAGAACTCCTTGAGAAATATTTGAAAAATAGATATGAACATTTTTCTTTTTTGAGTAATGAAGATTTAAATATACAATATAATACTGCATATGCTCTTGTTTATCCCTCCAGTTATGAGGGCTTTGGAATACCTGTCATAGAAGCTATGCAGGCCGGATGTCCAGTTATTTGTGCGAATACATCTTCATTGCCAGAAGTAGGGGGAGATGCGCCTATTTATATTGATGATATTAATGAGTTCACTTTAAAAGAAGCTTTAGAATTAGTTAATTTAAAAAGAAATGATATGGTCGAAAGAGGTTTACTTCAGGCGCGAAAATTTTCATGGTCAAAATGTGTTAACGAAACAATTAATGTTTATAACGAATTAAATATTTAGGAATATAAGATGATTAAAATGAAGAAAAAAGTTGCATTTATCACTGGCGTAACTGGGCAAGATGGTTCATATCTTGCCGAATTTCTCATTGAAAAAGGTTATGAAGTACATGGTATAAAACGGCGAGCATCGTCATTTAACACTGATAGAATTGATCATATTTATCAATCCCGATTCGTAGATGAGCCTAATTTTATATTACATTATGGAGATTTAACCGATACTTCAAATCTGATCCGTTTAATTCAGGAGATTCAACCAGATGAAATTTATAACCTTGGTGCACAATCTCATGTAGCTGTGTCATTTGAGTCACCAGAATATACAGCAGATGTAGATGCAATAGGGACGTTACGATTATTGGAAGCAATACGAATCTGTGGGTTGGAGAAAAAAACACGTTTCTATCAAGCATCTACTTCAGAACTTTTTGGTTTAGTTCAAGAGATTCCTCAACGTGAAACTACTCCATTCTATCCGCGTTCGCCATACGCTGTAGCGAAAATGTATGCTTATTGGATAACAGTTAACTACCGTGAGTCTTATGGCATATATGCGTGTAATGGAATTCTTTTTAACCATGAATCGCCACGCCGTGGAGAAACATTTGTCACTCGTAAGATTACTCGTGCAATAGCTAATATTTCACAGGGGATCGAGCAATGCCTATATTTGGGTAATCTAGATTCGTTGCGTGACTGGGGACATGCTAAAGATTATGTTCGCATGCAATGGATGATGCTTCAGCAAGATCATCCAGAGGATTTCGTCATTGCCACAGGTAAACAGATTTCTGTGCGTGAATTTGTCCGTATGGCAGCTAAAGAAGTCGGTCTCGAACTTGAATTCTCTGGTGAAGGTGTGGATGAGATAGCTACAGTAGTAAATAAAATTTCCGATTGTGCTATTGGTGTAAATGTTGGGGATGTTATAGTTCGGGTTGATCCTCGTTATTTCCGTCCTGCTGAAGTTGAAACCCTCTTAGGTGATCCTGCAAAAGCAAAAAATATATTAGGATGGGAGCCAGAGATTACAGTTGAAGAGATGTGCGCGGAAATGGTTGCTAGCGATTTGTTAAAAGCAAAACAACATGCGCTTCTTAAAAGCCATGGCTATGATGTTTCGGTTTCTCTGGAGCGTTAATACATGATAAAGAAAAGAGTTTATGTCGCAGGACATCAAGGTATGGTGGGTTCTGCAATCTGTAGACAATTATCAGTACGTAATGATATTGAATTAATTGTTAAAACACATAAAGAACTCGATTTGACGATTCAGAAAGATGTTAAACATTTTTTTGAAGAGGAGTGTATTGATCAAGTTTATCTTGCCGCAGCAAAAGTCGGTGGGATCTATGCTAACAATACTTTTCCGGCAGAATTCATCTATCAGAATCTCATGATAGAGAGTAATATTATTCATTCAGCTCATAAAGTTGGAATTCAAAAATTACTATTCTTAGGTTCTAGCTGTATATATCCTAAGTTCGCAGATCAACCAATGAAAGAATCTGCGCTTTTAACAGGCATACTTGAACCAACAAATGAGCCGTATGCCATCGCAAAAATTGCGGGAATAAAATTATGTGAATCTTACAATCGGCAATATGGGCGTGATTATCGGAGCATAATGCCAACTAATTTGTATGGTATTAATGATAATTTTCATCCTGAAAATTCGCATGTTATTCCTGCCCTCATGCGTCGATTCCATGAGGCAAAAGAAAGCGGTGCACCAGAAGTTATTGTCTGGGGAACGGGAACTCCAATGCGTGAATTTTTATATGTTGATGATATGGCTGCAGCTTCGGTTTATGTTATGGAGCTTGAAGACAAAATTTATCAAGAACATACACAGCCAATGTTATCCCATATTAATGTAGGCACAGGTGTTGATTGTTCTATACGTGAAATGGCTGAAACAATGGCCTCTGTAGTTGGTTATCAAGGGAAAATTGTTTTTGATGCTACAAAACCAGATGGTACACCACGTAAATTAATGGACGTTACTCGCTTAAAAAATTTAGGTTGGGAATATCGCTATAATTTATATGAAGGTTTATCATTGACATATCAATGGTTTCTCGAAAATAAAAATACTTTCCGAGGCTAATTGTGACTAAGAGATTAGAATTTGAGTTATTTAAAACAATAGTTGAGCATACTCCTCTAATCTCGATTGATCTCATAATTAGAAATGATAAAGGTGAGGTGCTGCTTGGGCAGCGCCTTAATCGCCCTGCGAAAAATTATTGGTTTGTACCTGGTGGGCGAATTTTTAAGGATGAGTCATTCGAGATAGCTTTTAAAAGGATAACATTTGAAGAATTAGGCTACCAAATCACTCTTGAACAGGCGAATTTTCTTGGGGTGTATGAACATTTCTATAATGATAATGTTTCTGGGACCGATTTTTCTACTCACTACATAGTGCATGGATACGAAACCCAATTTAATCCTCAGCAAATTCGACTACCAACGGCCCAGCATAATTCCTACAAGTGGTTTGATGTAGAAGCCTTACTTCATAGCACTATTGTTCATCAGTATACCAAAAATTATTTTATTCCAAGGTAATAAATATGCTACTTCCCGTTGTCATGGCCGGTGGTTCTGGGACCAGATTATGGCCTCTCTCACGTACACTTTATCCGAAACAGTTCCTGTCCTTAAATAGCCGGTTAACTATGTTGCAAGAGACTTTGCGACGGCTTGAAAAGGTTGAACACACTCCTGCTTTGATTATTTGTAATGAATCACATCGTTTTATCGTTGCTGAACAATTGCGTAAAGTAGGTTTAAAGCATAGTGGAATTTTGCTTGAGCCTGTTGGACGGAACACTGCACCTGCCGTTGCGCTTGCGGCACTTCAGGCAACGGTAGCTGGAGAGGATCCTATACTCTTGGTTCTTGCAGCTGACCATGAAATTCAGAATGAAGAAAGTTTTATTGCAGCAGTTTTGGCTGCTAAGGATTTCGCGACGCAAGGTAAGTTGGTTACCTTTGGCATAGTTCCAACTGCTCCAGAGACAGGATATGGTTATATTAAGTCAGGTGATTCACTTGGTGGGCAAGGTTATAAAGTTGCAGCTTTTGTTGAAAAGCCAGGGCTAGAATTAGCTCAGCGGTATTTGTCAGATGGTGGCTATCTTTGGAATAGTGGAATGTTTATGTTCAGAGCATCTGTATTTATTGATGAACTGAAAAAATTCCGCCCAGATATTTTAGAGAGTTGCCAACAATCCTTAGCTTCCTCGACACAAGATTTAGATTTTATCCGCTTGGATAACTCTTCTTTTTCTTGCTGCCCTGAAGAGTCAATTGATTATGCCGTTATGGAAAAAACATCTGAAGCTGTCGTCGTTCCGTTAAATGCGCAATGGAGTGATGTTGGGTCATGGTCTGCGTTATGGGAAATAAGCTCAAAAGATCAAAGCGGTAATGCCATTCGTGGTGACGTACTGGTCGAAGATGCTACAGATAGTTATCTTTATTCGCAGCATAGACTTATTGGTGCAGTGGGCATAAAGGATTTGGTTGTCGTTGAAACGAAAGATGCTGTATTGGTTGCACATAAAGACAAAGTTCAGCAAGTTAAGAATATAGTTGCACAGCTTAAAAAGAATAATCGAACAGAATATTTACAGCATCGGGAAATTTTTCGTCCTTGGGGTAGTCATGATACTATTGCTGAAGGGGAACGATTCCAGGTAAAGCATGTGATTGTATTACCTGGACACATTACGGCTAAACAGATCCATTATCATCGTACTGAACATTGGGTGGTTGTATCGGGGACAGCTAAGGTTCATCTTGAGGATAAGACCTATCTTGTTTCAGAAAATGAATCAACATATATTCCTGTTGGCGTTCCACATTCAATTGAAAATCCTGGCAAGATCCCACTTGAAATAATTGAAGTTAGATCCGGTGTCTACCTGGAAGAGGATGATGTTATAAGAGTTTCTTCATCAGGGGTTGGATACTAATGAGGATTTCTATTATTACAGCAACCTATAATAGTGAAAAAACTCTGCTTGATACATTGCTCTCTCTGGAAAAACAAACGCATCCAGATATAGAGTATATAATTATAGATGGGGCCTCTAACGATAATACAATTGAGCTAATTAAAAGTAATTGTACAAGAGTTTCAAAAATCATTTGCGAGCCAGATAAAGGTATTTACGATGCGCTGAATAAAGGTATTCAGGTAGCTACTGGTGATGTTATTGGATTTTTACATTCTGATGACTTACTTGCTTATGATGATGTTATTGCAGATATAGCAAAAACATTTGAAAATTCGGGGTGTGATGCTGTTTATGGTGATCTGGAATACGTTTCTCAGAATGATACGGCTAAACGTATTAGATTATGGAAAAGTGGCACGTTTAGCCGTGTGAGAATGAAATTAGGTTGGATGCCACCTCATCCATCATTTTATATGAAACGTGAATGTTATAATAAATTTGGTGATTTTTCATTAGATTATCGGATTTCTGCTGATTATGACTCATTATTGCGTTATATTCTAAAACAACGAGTTTCGGTAGCTTATTTACCTAAAGTATTAGTGAAGATGCGTGTTGGCGGAATTAGCAATCGCTCAATATCTTCAATGGTTAATAAGTCAATGGAAGATATTCGTGTTATGAGGAATAATGGTATTATCTGGCCATTAGCCTTAGCGTATAAAAACCTTTCAAAACTCCCTCAATTTATTAAAAAGTAATCATCATGTTAAATGCTAATAAAGTTATTGATCAAAGCAACATTGCTTTCGGCACTAGTGGTGCGCGCGGTTTAGTCGTTGATTTTACCCATGATGTATGCGCTGCGTTCACCCATGCTTTCCTTTCAGTTGTACAAAATAAATCTAACTTTAATACGGTAGCCTTAGCAATCGATAACCGTCCCAGTAGTTATAAAATTGCACAGGCATGCGCATATGCAATAAAACAACATGGGTTCAACGTTGAATATCATGGTGTCATTCCTACACCAGCGTTGGCATATTATTCGATGCAGAAAGGCATACCATGCATTATGGTTACCGGAAGTCATATCCCATTTGATCGCAATGGATTGAAATTCTATCGACCAGATGGGGAAATTACAAAAGAAGATGAAGTTGCGATAGCAAATAGTCAATATACGTTTTCTCCTGTAACTGCATTACCTCATTTGGAAACTAGTTCTCAAGGTGCTAATTCATACATAGCACGATATGTGTCATTATTTGATGAAAATATTCTAAAAGGCAAAAAAATCGGTATTTACGAACACTCTAGTGCCGGTAGGGATTTATATGCCCCATTATTTAGTCAATTAGGTGCTGAAGTTGTATCTTTGGGCAGAAGTGATGAATTTGTTCCCATTGATACAGAGGCAGTTAGTGAGGAAGATCGAGTAAGAGCGCGTGAATGGTCGGAGAAATTTAAGCTGGACGCTATCTTCTCCACCGATGGAGATGGTGACCGACCGCTTGTAGCAGATGAAAAAGGTGAGTGGTTAAGAGGTGATATCCTGGGACTTCTAACTGCTGATGCTTTAAAAATTCAGGCATTAGCGATTCCAGTCAGTTGTAATACCGCAGTTGAGCTATCAAACAAATTCACATGTATTCAACGTACAAAAATCGGTTCCCCGTATGTTATTGCTGCGTTTGAAGAACTTAAGAATCGATACGACGCTATTGCTGGTTTTGAGGCCAATGGTGGTTTTCTTCTGGCATCAGACCTGTTGATTAATGGAAAAACGTTAAAGGCGTTACCAACCCGCGACGCGATATTACCTGTATTAATGTTATTAACGACAGCCAGTAAAGGTAAAATATCAACATTAGTTGAAAGTCTTCCTCAGCGTTTTACTTGGTCCGATCGTGTAAAAGATTTCCCAAGCGTTGAAAGCAAAAAAATAATTAATGATGCGATTTCAGCGCCCGATGCTTTTTTAAATAAGTTGGGATTTTCAACACTGACTTGCATTGATATTGATGAAACAGATGGTGCAAGATTTACACTTTCAAACGGTGCTGTTATTCATCTTCGCCCATCAGGTAATGCGCCTGAGCTTCGTTGCTATACTGAAGCTAATGATGAGAGTCAGGCGAAAACATATGTCAATACAGTATTAAGTAATATTGTTCTTTTACGTAACTGACATAATCTTATGTAACAATGTATGCAAACGAGGGTATGCTCAACACTTAACAACCAACAGATATAAACAGTTTGTTGGGATGACTATGATATACAGCACTACACACATATATGTAACTTGAGTTAACATCTGTTTCATATTTCAAGCCGCGCAACCCCGCGGTGACCACCCCTGACAGGAGTAAACAATGTCAAAGCAACAGATTGGCGTCGTCGGTATGGCAGTGATGGGGCGCAACCTTGCGCTCAACATCGAAAGCCGTGGTTATACCGTCTCTATTTTCAACCGTTCCCGTGAGAAGACGGAAGAAGTGATTGCTGAAAATCCAGGCAAAAAACTGGTTCCTTACTATACGGTGAAAGAGTTTGTTGAATCTCTTGAAACGCCTCGTCGCATCCTGTTAATGGTGAAAGCAGGTGCAGGCACGGATGCTGCTATTGATTCCCTGAAACCATACCTCGATAAAGGCGACATCATCATTGATGGTGGTAATACTTTCTTCCAGGACACCATTCGTCGCAACCGTGAGCTTTCCGCAGAAGGTTTTAATTTCATCGGTACTGGTGTTTCCGGCGGTGAAGAGGGTGCGCTGAAAGGGCCTTCCATCATGCCTGGTGGTCAGAAAGAAGCCTATGAACTGGTTGCGCCAATCCTCACCAAAATTGCTGCTGTAGCTGAAGATGGCGAACCGTGTGTTACCTATATTGGTGCCGATGGTGCAGGTCACTACGTAAAAATGGTTCACAACGGTATTGAATACGGCGATATGCAGCTGATTGCGGAAGCCTATTCTCTGCTTAAAGGTGGCCTGAACCTTTCCAACGAAGAACTGGCTCAGACTTTCACCGAGTGGAATAACGGTGAGCTGAGCAGCTACCTGATCGACATCACTAAAGATATCTTCACTAAAAAAGATGAAGACGGTAACTACCTGGTCGATGTGATTCTGGATGAGGCAGCTAACAAAGGTACTGGTAAGTGGACCAGCCAGAGCGCACTGGATCTCGGTGAGCCTCTGTCACTGATCACTGAATCAGTGTTTGCACGTTACATCTCTTCTCTCAAAGAGCAGCGTGTTGCGGCGTCTAAAGTACTGTCCGGTCCGCAAGCACAACCTGCAGGCGACAAAGCTGAATTCATTGAGAAAGTTCGTCGTGCGCTTTATCTGGGTAAGATTGTTTCTTACGCTCAGGGCTTCTCACAGCTACGTGCCGCGTCTGAAGAGTACAACTGGGATCTGAACTATGGTGAAATCGCGAAGATCTTCCGTGCTGGCTGTATCATCCGCGCTCAGTTCCTGCAGAAAATCACTGATGCTTACGCTGAAAATCCGAAGATCGCTAACTTGCTGTTAGCACCGTACTTCAAGAAAATCGCCGACGATTATCAGCAAGCTCTGCGTGATGTAGTAGCCTATGCGGTACAGAACGGTATCCCGGTTCCGACCTTCGCCGCTGCGGTTGCCTATTACGACAGCTACCGTGCCGCAGTACTGCCTGCGAACCTGATCCAGGCACAGCGTGACTATTTTGGTGCGCATACTTATAAACGCATTGATAAAGAAGGGGTATTCCACACCGAATGGTTGGATTAATCTGATTTAATCAGTAATAAACTAAGGCCCGGCATTTATCGCTGGGCTTTTTTTTGCCATAAATCTTATAGACTAAATTTCATTGCTTAATATTAACTTAATAAATATTAGCTATTCTTATAAAGAAAATCTGAATTGTTTTTCGTTGCGTTGACCAGTCATCATCGTAGCGTTAAAACTTTTAACTCTTATCAGGATGCTAAAAACATCATGATTCATAGTTAAGTTAATTCTGAGAGCATGAAATGAAAATCACCATTTCCGGTACTGGTTATGTAGGCCTTTCAAATGGGCTTTTAATCGCACAAAATCATGAGGTTGTAGCATTAGATATTTTACCAGCACGCGTCGCAATGTTGAATGATAGGATATCTCCTATTGTTGACAAGGAGATTCAGCAGTATTTGCAATCAGATAAAATATGCTTTAATGCCACTTTAGATAAAAATGAAGCCTACCAGAATACAGATTATGTGATTATCGCAACTCCGACTGACTATGATCCTAAAACTAATTATTTCAATACATCCAGCGTAGAATCAGTAATTAAAGATGTAACAGAGATAAATCCCCAGGCGGTAATGGTTATCAAATCCACGGTTCCGGTAGGTTTTACCGCCGCTATGCATAAGAAATACCACACCGAAAATATTATTTTCTCCCCCGAATTCCTTCGCGAAGGTAAAGCCCTTTACGATAATCTTCATCCTTCTCGTATCGTGATCGGCGAACGTTCTGAACGTGCAGAGCGTTTTGCCGCGTTATTACAAGAAGGGGCAATCAAACAAAATATTCCGACCCTGTTTACTGATTCAACAGAAGCTGAAGCAATTAAACTTTTTGCTAATACCTATCTCGCGATGCGTGTGGCGTACTTTAACGAACTGGATAGTTATGCAGAAAGTTTAGGATTGAACACCCGTCAAATTATTGAAGGCGTTTGTCTTGATCCGCGCATCGGCAACCACTACAACAATCCATCATTTGGTTACGGTGGCTACTGTCTACCGAAAGATACTAAGCAGCTGTTGGCAAACTATCAGTCTGTTCCCAATAATATTATCTCCGCCATCGTTGAGGCTAATCGTACCCGGAAAGACTTCATCGCTGATGCTATCTTGTCGCACAAACCTAAAGTAGTTGGAATATATCGTCTGATTATGAAGAGTGGTTCGGATAACTTCCGCGCTTCGTCCATTCAGGGGATTATGAAGCGGATCAAAGCTAAGGGTGTTGAAGTTATCATTTATGAACCAGTGATGAAGGAAGAATCGTTCTTCAACTCGCGACTGGAACGTGACCTCACAACGTTTAAGCAACAGGCTGATGTCATCATTTCTAATCGTATGTCTGAAGAGCTTAAGGATGTAGCAAATAAGGTCTATACCCGTGATCTTTTCGGTAGTGACTAACCTATTGTTATCATGATGGTTTTCTGTACGCACGTCATTTAATGTTTGTGGATTAATTCAGTATTTTTATTGTTACTCCTATAGCATTCATGCAAATTATCGCTAAACTATGGCGACCTGAAATTTTCCGTCTGTTAGGGTAATGATGAGAGTTGAAAATAATAATATTCCTGGGCATAACCATGACCCGGAACAGATTGATTTAATTGATTTACTGATGCAGTTGTGGCGTGGGAAGGTGACCATCTTCATCACTGTTATTGTGGCAATCGCTCTGGCTATCGGATATCTGGCGGTCGCGAAAGAGAAATGGACGTCGACAGCCATTGTTACTCAGCCAGATGTGGGGCAAATTGCTGGCTATAACAATGCCATGAATGTTATCTATGGTCCGGCTGCACCGAAAGTGTCGGATTTACAGGAGGCGTTAATTGGTCGCTTCAGTTCTGCCTTCTCTGCATTAGCCGAAACGCTGGATAATCAGGAAGAACCAGAAAAACTAACCATTGAACCTTCTGTTAAAAACCAGCCGTTGCCGTTAGCTGTTTCTTATGTCGGGCAAACTGCGGCGGACGCACAGAAGAAGCTGGCTGAATATATTCAACAGGTTGATGACCAGGTGAATGAAGAGCTGGAAAAGGACCTGAAAGATAATATTGCCTTGGGTATGAAAACCCTGAAAGACTCATTGAAAACGCAGGAAGTGGTGGCGCAGGAGCAAAAAGATCTGCGTATCCGCCAGATTCAGGAAGCGTTGCAATATGCGAATCAGGCACAGTTGGCAAAGCCACAGATTCAACAGACCGAAGACGTAACGCAGGATACGTTGTTCCTTCTGGGTAGTGATGCACTGGAGTCGATGATCAAGCATGAAGCGACCCGTCCGCTGGTTTTCTCTCCTGGCTACTACCAGACTCGTCAAAACCTTTTGGATATCGAAAGCCTGAAGGTTGATGATCTTAATATAAATGCCTACCGTTACGTTATGAAACCCACACTGCCAGTACGTCGCGATAGCCCGAAAAAGGCCATCACACTGATTCTGGCTGTGCTGCTGGGCGGTATGGTTGGAGCGGGGATTGTGCTGGGGCGTAACGCGCTGCGTAATTACAACGCGAAATAATCTTTTTAGCTTTAAAGAATACGGGCAGGGTGGTGACACCGTGCCCGTTTTTTGTTGCCGATGTGACAACAACATCACATCCAGTCAGCCTGCAACTCACTGATGCCGCTTGCGTAAGTTCTCAATCACCGTCGTTAAATCCAGATCCTGATCCTGCAACAGCACCAGCAGGTGATACATCAAATCCGATGCCTCGTTGGTCAGCTCAAAGCGGTCATGTACCGTTGCTGCCAGTGCGGTTTCCACACCTTCTTCACCCACTTTCTGTGCGATACGCTTGGTGCCGCTGGCATACAGTTTGGCGGTGTAGGAGGTTTCCGGGTCGGCAGATTTGCGCTCGGCGAGCAGTTGTTCCAGTTGATACAGGAACAGCCACTGGTGAGTGGTGTCGCCGAAGCAGCTGTTGGTGCCTTTGTGGCAGGTTGGGCCGATGGGATTCGCCAGCACCAGTAGTGTGTCGTTGTCGCAGTCCGGCGCAATGCTCACTACGTTGAGGAAATTGCCTGACGTTTCGCCTTTGGTCCACAGTCGCTGTTTAGTGCGCGAGAAGAAGGTAACTTTGCCGCTTTCTATGGTTTTATCCAGAGCTTCCGGGTTCATGTAGCCCAGCATTAACACTTCGCCGGATACCGCGTGTTGCACAATTACCGGCATCATCCCGTCGGTTTTTTCCCAGTCAAGTTCGCGACGTTGTTGTTCTGTTAACATATCCTGATCTCCACGCCCTGTGTTGCCAGGTACGCTTTTAATTCACCAATATTGATTATTTGTTTGTGGAATACGGAAGCAGCCAGCGCGCCGTCAACGTCGGCATCGCGGAAGGCTTCGAGGAAGTGTTCCATAGTGCCCGCGCCACCGGAGGCAATCAGCGGGACGTGGCAAACTTCACGCACTTTTTTCAGCTGCTCGAGATCGTAACCGTTACGCACGCCATCCTGATTCATCATATTAAGAACGATTTCTCCGGCACCGCGTTTTTGCACTTCCTGTACCCAGTCGAGCGTTTCCCACTGGGTAACGCGGGTGCGGCTTTCATCGCCGGTATATTGATTCACATGATATTTACCGGTTTCGGCGTCGTACCAGGTGTCAATGCCGACCACAATACACTGCACGCCAAAACGATCTGCCAGACGAGTAATTAATGTCGGGTCCGCCAGCGCAGGGGAGTTGATGGAGATTTTATCAGCGCCAAAAGAAAGAATTTTCGCGGCGTCATCCAGAGACTTAATCCCACCCGCCACGCAGAAGGGAATATCGATCACTTCCGCCACGCGAGATACCCAGCTTTTATCTACCACCCGTCCATCGCTGGAAGCGGTGATATCATAGAACACCAGTTCGTCAGCGCCTTCTTCGGCGTAGCGTTTTGCCAGCGGTACAATATCGCCAATGATTTCATGGTTGCGAAACTGTACGCCTTTCACCACCTGACCATCACGAACGTCGAGACACGGAATTATGCGTTTTGCCAACATGCGATGGCCTCCTTCACGGTAAATTTACCTTCCAGTAATGCCCGACCAACTATTACGCCGCGCACACCAGTACCACGCAGGGCAGCGACATCATCAATGTCACCAATGCCGCCGGAAGACTGAAATGCCACTTGCGGATATCTGGCGCACACTTCTTCATATAAAGAGACGTTAGAACCTGCCAGCGTACCGTCGCGTGAAATATCGGTACACAGCACATGTTTCAGGCCGATGGGCAGATAGGTTTCCACCAGTTGTTCCAGTGAAACGCCCGAGTTTTCTTGCCAGCCGCTCACTGCCACCTGTTTGTTGCCTTGCTCGTCAATGCGTACATCCAGCGCCAGCACCAGCGCATCGGCACCGAAGCGTTCAAACCAGCCTTTCACCACGTCAGGTGATTTTACCGCAGTGGAGCCGACGACCACGCGGGCAACGCCTGCGTCCAGTAATGCTGCCACGTCTTCTTCGCTACGCACGCCGCCGCCAACCTGCACCGGAACGTTAACGCCCGCGACCAGCGTTTTAATCAGGGGGATTTGGCGTTTAGCCGGATCTTTTGCCCCGGTCAGATCCACCAGATGCAACACTTCGGCACCCTGCGCGGCGTAATCCTGTAAGCGTGGCAGCGGGTCGTTACCGTAATCGCGTTGTTTGCCGTAATCGCCCTGATGGAGACGTACCACGGTGCCGTCGATTAAATCTAATGCCGGAATAATCATTACATCTCCAGGAAGTTTTTCAGCAACTTAGCGCCAGCGGCACCAGAACGCTCCGGGTGAAACTGCACGCCGTAGAAGTTATCTTTTTGCACCGCAGCGGTGAACGGTTCGCCGTAATTACACTGGGCGATGGTCCACGGATTGACCGGCATCGCGTAGCTGTGAACAAAGTAAAAGTAAGCGCCGTCTTCAATTCCCTGAAACAGACGGTTGCCTGCCTGCGGGTAAACGCGATTCCAGCCCATATGCGGCAGCGGCAGACCAAAGTCGGTCATTTTCGGCACATCCTCGTCGATGATGCCCAGCAAATCGACGCCGTTGCTCTCTTCGCTGCGTCGTCCCAGCAGTTGCATCCCTAAGCAGATGCCCAGCACCGGTTGAGTACAGGCTTTGATGAGATCAAACAGTTCACGCTCACGCACCTGATCCATCGCCGCTTGTGCTGTGCCGACGCCGGGTAAAAACAGTTTATCGGCCAGCAACACTACGTCCGGATCACGGCTGACTTTCGGTTCATAGCCGTGACGCGCAATAGCAGACTTCACCGAGTTCAGGTTGGCGCAGCCGGTATCAAGGATCACCACGTTCATTACAACACTCCTTTCGACGAGGGTAAGGTGTCGCCTTCCACGCGGATGGCCTGGCGCAGGGTGCGACCAAAGGCTTTGAACAAGCTCTCTACACGGTGATGATCGTTTTTACCTTTGGTTTTCAGGTGCAGGGTCACGCCCATGGTGTAAGAGAGCGAACGGAAGAAGTGCTCGATCATTTCAGTGCTGAGATCGCCCACGCGCTGGTAGGTAAATTCGGCTTTATATTCCAGGTGTGGGCGACCAGAGATATCCAGCGCGCAGCGGGCAAGGCATTCGTCCATCGGCAGCACAAAACCGAAGCGGCAAATACCGCGTTTGTCGCCGAGGGCGATTTTTAACGCTTCGCCCAGCGCCAGGCCGGTATCTTCGACGGTGTGGTGATCGTCAATATAGAGGTCGCCTTTGACGTTGATTTCCATACGGAAGCCGCCGTGGGTGGCGATCTGATCCAGCATGTGATCAAAGAAGCCAACGCCGGTGTTAATTTTGCTGCCGCCTTCGCGATCCAGCCACACCTGAACGTCAATCTGCGTCTCTTTGGTGTTGCGTACCACGTGAGCGTAACGATCACGTTTGGTGAGTTGCTCGCCAATCATCGGCCAGTTCAGGGTTTCGCGGTTGTAGCGTAAACCATTAATGCCCATGTTTTCTGCGAGTTGAATATCGGTCGCGCGATCGCCAATCACATAACTGTTGGCACGATCCATTGCTTGTTCAGCCAGGTAACGCTCCACCAGTTTTACTTTCGGTTTACGGCAGTCGCACTCATCTGCGGGCAGGTGTGGACAAATCAGCACTTCATCAAACTGAACGCCTTGTGAGGTGAAGATCTGCATCATCAGGTTGTGCGGGCCATCGAAATCCGCCTGCGGGAAACTTTGCGTCCCCAGACCATCCTGGTTGGTAATCATCACCAGTTTATAGCCCGCTTTTTGCAGCTTCAGCAGTTCCGGGATCACGCCTGGTTCAAAGGCGAGTTTGTCAAAACGGTCCACCTGAAAATCACTCGGCGGCTCGCTAATCAGGGTTCCATCGCGATCGATAAAAAGATACTTCTGACTCATCAAACTTGCTCCGCACGTAAGGCGTCAATGACGCGCTGGCTTTCTTCACGGGTTCCGACGGTAATTCGCAGGCAGCCGCTTAAAGAGGGTTGTTTATTCTGATCACGTAAGATAATGCCCTGATCCCACAAAGATTTAAACACCGCGCTGGAGGCTTTAAAGCGCGCCAGAATGTAGTTGGTTTCGGAGTCGAAAACCTGCTCCACGCAGGGAATTTCTTTTAGCGCGGCAATCAGGTATTCGCGTTCTGCAATAATTTGCGCCACCCGTTCGCGCATGGCGATGATTCCCTTCTGGCTTAACGCCTGTGCGGCAATGTCGGCAACCGGCGTCGAGAGCGGGTAGGGGGCGATCACTTTCATTAACAGGTTGATGACTTCTTCGTTTGCCAGCGTAAACCCGCAACGAAGACCCGCCAGAGCGAAGGCTTTCGAAAGGGTGCGCAAAATAGCCAGGTGCGGATATTCCGCCAACCAGCCAGCCAACGATGCCTGTGGGCAAAATTCAATATAAGCTTCATCGGCGACCACAATGGCTTTACCGCGCGTTAACTCCAGCAACGTGCGAAAATCCTGCGGGTTGATCAGTTGCCCGGTTGGGTTGTTGGGGCTGCAAACGTAGACCACTTTCACGCCGTCCAGCTTGTCGGAAATCCCCTGCAAGTCCAGTTGCCAGTTTTCCAGCGTCGGCACCGTGCGGCACTCGACGCCAATGGTTTCGGCGCTAACGCTGTACATGCCGTACGTTGGCGGGCAGTAGAGGATGGCGTCTTTGCCTGGTTCGCAAAAAGCGCGAATCAGCAGTTCAATACCTTCGTCCGCGCCACGGCTGACCAGCACCTGCTCCGGTTTCACGCCTGCATACTGCGCATAATTTTCAATGACCGCTTTCGGCTGACATTCCGGGTAGCGGTTGAGCGTTTGCTGTGTTAGCTGAAACTCGACGGCTGTGGGATATTCGTTGGCGTTCAGCCAGACATCGCCGTTACCACCCAGACGACGCGCCGACTGATACGGCGTCAGGTTGCGAACGTTTTCACGCGCTAAATCGGTAATAGTCACGGTGCTCATGCTTGCTCCTTAAGGGCGTTAACACGCAAAGTAACGGCATTTTTGTGGGCGGTCAGGCGCTCGGCGGCGGCCAGCGTTTCAATGGTCGAAGCTAGCGCGGAAAACCCTTCTTTTGACAGTTCTTGCACGGTCATGCGCTTCTGGAAATCCGCCAGGCCGAGGCTGGAACAGGTGGCGGTATAACCGTAAGTCGGCAGCACGTGATTGGTGCCGGAGGCGTAGTCGCCCGCCGATTCCGGTGACCAGTCACCAAGAAATACCGAACCGGCACTGGTGATGCTATCGACCAGTTCACGGGCGTTGCGGGTCTGAATGATCAGGTGCTCCGGGCCGTACTGGTTGGAGATCTCTATGCACTGCGCTAAATCGTTGGTCACGATCAGGCGACTGGCGCTCAGTGCCTGACGTGCGGTTTCGGCACGCGGCAGTTCTGCCAACTGGCGTTCGACGGCTTCGGCAACGCGACGCGCCATATCAGCATCGGGCGTCAGCAAAATCACCTGTGAATCCGGGCCGTGTTCTGCCTGGGAGAGTAAATCAGAAGCGACAAAATCCGGTGTTGCGCCGCTGTCGGCAATGACCAGCACTTCCGACGGGCCTGCGGGCATATCGATCGCCGCACCGTCCAGACGCTGGCTAACCTGACGTTTTGCTTCGGTGACAAAGGCGTTACCCGGCCCGAAGATTTTGTCCACTTTTGGCACGGATTCAGTACCAAACGCCAGTGCGGCAATGGCCTGCGCGCCACCGACGTTAAACACTTCTTGTACGCCGCACAGCTGCGCTGCGTAGAGGATCTCATCGGCAATCGGCGGCGGTGAGCACAGCACGACTTTATTGCAACCCGCAATACGCGCCGGAGTCGCCAGCATTAATACGGTTGAGAAAAGCGGGGCGGAGCCGCCAGGAATATACAAACCAACCGAAGCCACCGGGCGCGTGACCTGCTGGCAACGCACGCCTGGTTGAGTTTCGACATCTACCGGAGGCAGTTTTTGCGCAGTGTGGAAGGTTTCAATATTCTTTACTGCCACAGCCATCGCCTGTTTTAGGTCGTCGCTCAGGCGTTCGCAGGCTGCGGCAATTTCCTCAGTAGTTACTTTCAGCGCGGTAACCGTGGTTTTATCAAACTTCGCGCTGTATTCCCGTAAGGCGTCATCGCCGCGAGTTTTCACGTTATCTAAAATTTCACGGACGGTACGGGTGATGCTTTCAGAGGCGGAGATCGCCGGGCGCATTAACAGTTGGCGTTTTTGCTCCGCAGTACAGCTATTCCAGTCAATGATTGTGTTAAAGCTCATGGCTATTACTCCATCATCTTCTCAATTGGCAGAACCAGAATCGAGCTGGCGCCCAGTTCCTTCAGTTTTTCCATGGTTTCCCAGAACAGGGTTTCGCTACTAACCATGTGCATTGCTACGCGCTGTTGGTCACCCGCCAGCGGCAGAATAGTCGGGCGTTCTGCGCCAGGTAGCAGGGCGATGACGTCATCCAGACGTTCGGTCGGTGCGTGCATCATGATGTATTTCGATTCGCGCGCCTGGATCACGCCCTGAATACGGGTTAGCAGTTTGTCGATCAGTTGCTGTTTGGATTCTTCCATTTCGCCATCGCGCTGGATCAGGCAGGCTTTCGAGCGGTAGATAACTTCGACTTCGCGCAGGCCGTTGGCTTCCAGCGTGGCACCGGTGGAAACCAGATCGCAAATCGCATCCGCCAGTCCGGCGCGCGGGGCGACTTCGACAGAACCGTTCAGTAAGCAGGATTTAAAAGAGATACCTTTCTGGTCGAGATAACGTTTGAGCAGGTGAGGATAAGAGGTGGCAATACGTTTACCGTTTAAGGAGAGCGGGCCGTCCCAGGCTTCATCAACCGGCGTTGCCAGCGAAAGGCGGCAGCCGCCGAAATCCAGACGACGCAGGGTAAAGTAGCGCGGATCTTCACCCTGGGCGCGGCGGTTAAGCAGTTCTTCTTCCAGCACGTTTTCGCCGATAATCCCAAGGTCTACTACGCCGTCCATTACCAGACCGGGAATGTCGTCGTCACGCACGCGCAGAATATCAATCGGCATGTTTTCAGCCATTGCGATCAGGCGCTGGGTGTGAAGATTAATTTTAATGCCACAGCGCGCCAGTAATTCGCGCGAGTCATCACTTAAACGGCCGGATTTCTGCATAGCTATGCGTAAACGAGTGTTGTCTGTCATTTTCTTCTTCCTCTTTAAACCTGTCTGAATCGGTATCAACCACGCAATAAAAAAGCCCCCGGAAGGCGATCTTCCGGGGGCTTTCTCATGCGTTCATGCACCACTGGAAGATCTGAATGTCTTCCAGCACACATCGCCTGAAAGACTAGTCAGGATGATGGTGATGATGGTGGTGTTTAAATTGAACGCGTGTCATAAAATTCTCTGTGAATGTTTATTCAACTGATGCCTTTTAACCTAAACCACTTTCACGTTAGAAAGCAAGGGCTTTTTTATATATTTTATGGCGATGGATTTGCTTAATGAATGAGCGGGGAAAGGAGGGGGCCAGGAGTGGCTACGTTAAAAAAGTAATCGTGAAAATATGTCTTTAAAACCCTCAAGAACATTGTGTTCTGTAACTAAAGTGGGCTTTGTTCCTGCCGGATGCGGCGTGAATGCCTTATCTGGTCTACAAATGTTGCCTAAATTCAATATATTGATGTTTTTGTAGGACTGATAAGCGGAGCGCATCAGGCAATTGTATATTTGCTAACAGTTTCGATTTCATTCATAGAATGAATTGTCAGTTTTGATACGCTAGCGTAGCCTTATAGATCTAAGGTGTATCAGGAGAAAACGGATGAAAAAGGTCGCAATTGTCGGGTTAGGGTGGTTAGGTATGCCGCTGGCGATGTCACTTTCAGCGCGAGGCTGGCAGGTCACCGGGAGTAAAACCACACAAGATGGCGTCGAAGCGGCCCGAATGAGCGGGATTGATAGCTATCTGCTTCGCATGGAGCCTGAGTTAGTTTGTGATTCTGACGATCTGGATGCCCTGATGGATGCCGATGCGCTGGTCATTACGCTTCCTGCACGTCGCAGTGGCCCCGGCGATGAGTTCTATTTACAAGCTGTGCAAGAGCTGGTGGATAGCGCGCTGGCTCATCGTATTCCTCGCATTATTTTTACCAGCTCAACGTCTGTCTATGGCGATGCACAAGGCACTGTGAAAGAAACTACCCCGCGTAATCCGGTGACCAACAGTGGACGAGTATTAGAAGAACTCGAAGACTGGCTGCACAATTTACCCGGTACTTCGGTCGATATTCTGCGTCTTGCGGGGCTGGTCGGACCAGGGCGCCATCCCGGACGCTTCTTTGCCGGAAAAACCGCGCCTGACGGTGAACACGGTGTTAATTTAGTCCACCAGGAAGATGTTATTGGCGCTATCACCCTGTTGTTACAGGCACCTAAAGGCGGACACATCTATAATATATGTGCGCCAGCTCACCCTGCGCGCAATGTTTTCTACCCACAGATGGCTCGTTTACTGGGGCTGGAACCCCCGCAGTTCAGAAACAGTCTGGACAGCGGTAAGGGTAAAATTATTGATGGCAGTCGGATTTGCAATGAACTGGGATTTGAATACCAGTATCCCGATCCGCTGGTAATGCCGCTGGAGTAAACGATCACGACAGCAGGACGCCGCATACACTGCAAGGGGGCGTGTATGAAACCACTGCTGGATGTGTTGATGATCCTCGATGCCTTAGAAAAAGAAGGCAGTTTTGCGGCGGCGTCGGCCAAACTCTACAAGACGCCGTCCGCTCTGAGTTATACCGTTCATAAGCTGGAAAGCGACCTTAATATTCAATTACTCGATCGCAGCGGTCACCGCGCTAAATTCACCCGTACCGGAAAAATGTTATTAGAGAAAGGGCGGGAAGTTCTCCATACCGTGCGAGAACTGGAAAAGCAGGCTATCAAACTTCATGAAGGCTGGGAAAACGAGTTGGTGATTGGGGTAGATGATACGTTTCCTTTTTCCCTGCTTGCGCCACTCATTGAAGCCTTTTATCAACATCATAGCGTGACGCGCCTGAAGTTTGTCAATGGTGTACTCGGTGGTTCCTGGGATGCCCTGACTCAGGGGCGAGCGGATATTATTGTTGGCGCGATGCATGAGCCACCGTCTTCCAGTGAGTTTGGTTTCTCGCGGTTGGGCGATCTGGAACAAGTTTTTGCGGTAGCGCCTCATCATCCGCTAGCCCAGGAAGAAGAACCGTTAAACCGTCGTATCATTAAGCGGTATCGGGCGATTGTGGTGGGTGATACTGCGCAGGCAGGCGCTTCTACGGCCTCGCAACTTCTCGATGAACAAGAAGCCATAACCGTATTCGATTTTAAAACCAAACTGGAGCTACAAATAAGCGGTCTTGGTTGTGGCTATTTACCCCGCTATCTGGCGCAACGTTTTCTCGATAGTGGCGCGTTAATTGAGAAGAAAGTGGTCGCCCAAACTCTTTTTGAACCGGTCTGGATTGGCTGGAACGAACAGACCGCAGGGCTTGCCAGCGCATGGTGGCGGGATGAGATTTTAGCAAATAGTGCGATTGCTGGAGTTTATGCAAAATCTGATGACGGAAAATCAGCCATTTAAATAAAAAATTTTATGACAAGCCTCTCATTCTCTTGTCATTTACCCCCCATTTAGGCACAATGCGCCGCTGTCAAAAAATGACTAAAAACCGACGTTTTATCCGCGTCGGTTATTTTTTGCTTCAAACCAATCATTCATACCAAGAGGCCGGGCTTCGTACCGGATAGATATTTACTAAAAATCGACAGTTGTTGTCGCTGAGGAATCCAAAAAAATGGGGCAATTTTTTGCTTACGCGACGGTTTTCACCGTAAAGGAGAATGACCATGTCGCATAACGTTACTCCAAACACCTCTCGCGTGGAATTGCGTAAAACGCTTACGTTAGTTCCGGTTGTAATGATGGGTCTTGCCTATATGCAGCCGATGACGCTGTTTGATACTTTTGGTATCGTTTCAGGCCTCACGGATGGTCATGTGCCGACAGCCTATGCGTTCGCATTAATTGCGATCCTGTTTACGGCTTTGAGCTACGGGAAGCTGGTTCGCCGCTATCCTTCTGCTGGCTCTGCATACACTTACGCCCAGAAATCCATTAGCCCGACCGTTGGCTTTATGGTGGGTTGGTCTTCTCTGCTCGACTATTTGTTCGCGCCGATGATCAACATCCTGCTGGCGAAAATCTATTTTGAAGCTCTGGTGCCTTCCATCCCATCGTGGATGTTTGTGGTGGCGTTGGTGGCCTTTATGACCGCCTTTAACCTGCGTAGTCTGAAATCCGTGGCGAACTTCAACACGGTAATCGTAGTGTTGCAGGTTGTGCTGATCGCGGTAATTTTGGGCATGGTAGTTTACGGCGTATTTGAAGGTGAAGGCGCTGGTACGCTGGCGAGCACCCGTCCGTTCTGGTCTGGCGATGCGCATGTTATCCCGATGATTACCGGGGCGACAATCCTGTGCTTCTCCTTTACCGGCTTTGACGGCATCAGCAACCTGTCGGAAGAAACCAAAGATGCAGAGCGCGTGATCCCGCGTGCGATTTTCCTGACCGCGCTGATCGGCGGCATGATCTTCATCTTTGCAACTTACTTCCTGCAGCTGTACTTCCCGGATATCTCTCGCTTTAAAGATCCGGATGCGTCACAGCCTGAAATCATGCTGTACGTTGCGGGTAAAGCGTTCCAGGTTGGCGCGCTGATCTTCTCCACCATTACCGTACTGGCGTCCGGTATGGCGGCGCACGCAGGCGTAGCGCGTCTGATGTACGTAATGGGTCGTGACGGCGTGTTCCCGAAAAGCTTCTTCGGTTATGTACACCCGAAATGGCGTACCCCGGCAATGAACATTATCCTGGTTGGCGCGATTGCTCTGCTGGCAATCAACTTTGACCTGGTGATGGCAACGGCGCTGATTAACTTTGGTGCGCTGGTAGCATTTACCTTCGTTAACCTGTCGGTCATTTCGCAGTTCTGGATCCGTGAGAAGCGTAACAAAACGCTGAAAGATCACTTCCAGTATCTGTTCCTGCCGATGTGTGGTGCTCTGACTGTAGGTGCGCTGTGGGTTAACCTGGAAGAAAGCTCAATGGTTCTGGGTCTGATCTGGGCGGCAATCGGTCTGATTTATCTGGCTTGCGTGACGAAGAGCTTCCGCAATCCGGTTCCGCAATACGAAGACGTTGCATAATATTACAAGCCGGATGATGTAACCATTCGGTAAGTCACTAAAAACCGGAGTTTATCGCTCCGGTTTTTTCTTTTCAGACGATCTCTTCAGCGTACTGCCAAAGCGCCTTTAACAGCGCCACTTTCTCTTTATCATCGGCATATTGTTGTGCCAGCATTTGCAATTCATCAGCATAATCTTGCAAAAACTCTGGCGTGAAGACCTGACGACGGTGCTCCAGCCAGCGTTGCTGTTCGGCGTAGTCCAGCGTTCCTGGGAAGTTACGCGCACGATAATTGAACAACAGCTTCTCAATGCGTTTATCGACAAAGGTGATATCCAGTGCCGGTAAATTACGCGGCTCGGTTTCCAGTACAATTTTCATTGCCGCGCGATCGGCGTCGCTGAAAAAGCCGTTATAAAGTTGGGCATCCACGTTATCTGAAGGCGTAAATGGTTCGGCTTCAGCGAATATCGCCACCACTTTTTCACGCACTTGCGGATTTTCACGCAGAATTTTCAGGTTATCGAGACAATGCTGGCGATTAATGCCCAGCCGATCGGCATCTTCCGGGCGAAGCGTATTCGCCTGTGCTAATACCGGACATTTATTAATATGCACCAGCTTAACCGGAACGGCGGCGTTATCGCCCAGATCGGCTTTCGCGGTATACAGGCGCTCGCGCAGCGTGTCGCTATCCAGTTCCAGTAATGGCGAAATATCTCCAGCTAAATCCACCATAATCACGGCATTGCGATTTTCAGGATGCCATGCCAGCGGCGCAACCCAACTGGTATTGCCGCGCCATGCACCAAACATACCGGAAACGTGAACCAGGGGTTTCATCTGTGGCACATCAATCAACGCCATCAATTTGTGCTTGTTGCGATGGCTGTAGAGATAATCAAACAGGCGTGGCTGACGCGTTTTCACCAGTTTCGCCATCGCAATAGTGGCGTACACATCGGCCATCGCATCGTGGGCATTGCTATGTTCAATACCATTCGCTTTGGTTAAATGTTCAAGGCGAAAACTCGGTAGACCGTCATCATTTTCAGGCCAATTGATTCCCTCCGGACGCAGCGCATAACAGGCGCGCATGACGTCCAGCAGATCCCAGCGAGAGTTATCATGCTGCCAACTCCAGGCATAGGGATCGTAGAAATTACGATAAAAAATGTTGCGTGTGACTTCGTCATCGAAACGTACATTGTTGTAGCCCAGAATACAGGTCTTCGGTACGGTAAAAAGCGAATGAATGCGAGCGGCAAACGCAGCTTCGTTTTCTCCTTTCGCCCGCGCTTCCTGCGGGGTAATACCCGTGATTAAAACTGCTCCTGGTTGGGGTAAATAATCATCTGCAGGCTTGCAATAAAAAACCTCTGGTTCGCCGATGATATTGAATTCGCTATCGGTGCGAATGGCAGCGAACTGCGCAGGGCGATCTAACGCAGGGTGCGTGCCAAAGGTTTCATAATCGTGAAACAAAAAGGTAGATTGTTGCTTACCGTCATTCATCATTAGGTTAAATCCGTTATTTCTGCTGTATGTCAGAGTATCAAATATCACCGTGCTAATCAGCTTTAGAGCGACAATTTGACAGGGAGTAGCAACTGATAATGTCAGGTTAAAAATGAGATAAATGTCACATTTTCTTGCACTTTATTCCAGCCAGTTCATCAGGATTTCCGTAAAAAGAACTGCTATTTGAAACTCCTGAGGATTTGCTGTTGAAACGCCGTCTTATTATTGCTGCTTCTTTGTTCGTTTTTAATTTATCGTCTGGTTTTGCGGCGGAAAATATTCCCTTTTCACCCCAGCCTCCACAAATTCATGCGGGATCATGGGTCTTGATGGATTACACAACCGGTCAGATCCTCACGGCGGGTAATGAGCATCAACAACGCAATCCTGCCAGCCTGACTAAGCTGATGACTGGCTATGTCGTTGATCGTGCAATCGATAGCCATCGTATTACGCCAGACGATATTGTTACGGTGGGGCGCGATGCATGGGCGAAAGATAATCCGGTATTCGTCGGTTCTTCACTGATGTTTTTGAAAGAGGGCGATCGCGTATCGGTACGTGATTTAAGCCGTGGTTTAATTGTGGACTCTGGCAATGACGCTTGTGTTGCACTGGCTGATTATATTGCCGGTGGGCAACGGCAGTTTGTCGACATGATGAACAATTATGCTGAGAAGTTACATCTTCAGGATACGCATTTTGAAACAGTGCATGGTCTGGATGCACCCGGTCAGCACAGTTCGGCCTATGATTTAGCCGTCCTTTCTCGCGCTATCATCCACGGCGAGCCTGAGTTTTATCATATGTACAGCGAAAAAAGCCTCACCTGGAACGGTATCACCCAGCAAAACCGTAACGGATTATTGTGGGATAAGACCATGAATGTTGACGGCCTGAAAACCGGGCATACTTCTGGTGCCGGGTTTAATCTCATTGCGTCGGCGGTGGATGGTCAGCGTCGTCTCATTGCGGTGGTGATGGGGGCTGACAGCGCAAAAGGTCGCGAAGAAGAAGCCAGGAAACTGTTGCGTTGGGGGCAACAGAACTTTACTACGGTGCAAATTTTACACCGGGGGAAAAAGGTTGGCACAGAACGAATCTGGTATGGCGATAAAGAAAACATCGCTCTGGGAACGGAACAAGAGTTCTGGATGGTGCTGCCAAAAGCGGAGATTCCTAATATCAAAGCAAAATACACCCTTGATGGTAAAGAACTGACCGCGCCAATTAGCGCCCATAAGCGGGTTGGGGAAATTGAACTTTATGACCGCGATAAACCGGTGGCGCACTGGCCGCTGGTCACCCTGGAATCTGTCGGAAAAGGCGGTATGTTTTCCCGGCTGAGTGATTATTTCGAGCATAAAGCCTGACCTTTCTTACGCCGCAGACTGGCAGGAGTGCGAGTCTGCTCGCATAATCAACACTCATTCCTTGTGGTTTTTATATTACAAATCATGCTGTATATAAAACCAGTATAAGTGGAGGCGTCATGAACTACGAGATTAAACAGGAAGATAAACGTACCGTTGCAGGTTTCCATCTCGTTGGCCCGTGGGAACAAACGGTAAAGCAAGGTTTTGAGCAGTTGATGATGTGGGTTGATAACAAAAATATTGTTCCGAAGGAGTGGGTGGCGGTCTATTACGATAATCCAGATGAAACACCTGCCGAAAAGTTACGTTGTGACACCGTAGTTTCGGTGGCAGATAGTTTCACACTTCCCGAAAACAGTGAGGGCGTCATCCTGACAGAAATTTCGGGTGGTCAGTATGCGGTGGCGGTAGCCCGCGTAGAGGGGGATGATTTTGCGAAACCCTGGTATCAGTTCTTTAACAGCCTCTTGCAGGACAGTGCTTACGAAATGTTACCAAAACCCTGTTTTGAGGTTTATCTGAACAATGGCGCGCAAGATGGTTATTGGGATATCGAAATGTATGTCGCGGTGCAGCCAAAACGGCGCTGATAAATGACGTCGGGTCAGAGGTTAACCTGATTGCCACGCTGTTTTTCGTTATGTAAAAGAGTAAGATCCGTCTTTAGTTTTCTGACAACCAAACCGGGAACGTCCGCTATTCCCGGTTTGCCGGACAGATTTGTTACGTAGCGTTATTGCACCTGGTTTGTCAGATTGAATTATGATCGTTTTTTCCCTCTTTCACGGAGTGCCCGCGTGCGTGCCGATAAGTCCTTAAGCCCGTTCGAAATTCGAGTCTACCGTCATTACCGCATTGTTCATGGTACTCGTGTTGCGCTGGCGTTCTTGCTCACCTTTCTCATCATTCGCCTGTTTACTATTCCGGAAAGCACCTGGCCGTTGGTCACTATGGTGGTGATCATGGGGCCAATTTCGTTCTGGGGTAACGTTGTCCCTCGTGCGTTTGAACGTATTGGCGGTACGGTGTTTGGCTCGATTTTAGGTCTTATTGCTCTGCGACTGGAGTTAATCTCTTTACCGCTGATGTTAGTCTGGTGCGCGGCTGCCATGTTTCTTTGTGGCTGGCTGGCACTCGGCAAGAAACCGTATCAAGGTTTATTGATTGGTGTGACGCTGGCAATTGTTGTTGGTTCCCCAACAGGTGAAATTGATACGGCATTATGGCGAAGTGGCGATGTGATCCTCGGCTCTTTACTGGCAATGTTGTTTACCGGTATCTGGCCGCAACGTGCGTTCATCCACTGGCGCATTCAACTGGCGAAAAGTCTGACCGAGTATAATCGGGTCTATCAATCTGCATTCTCACCGAACTTACTTGAACGCCCACGACTGGAAAGTCATCTGCAAAAACTCCTGACCGATGCCGTGAAAATGCGAGGGCTGATTGCACCAGCCAGCAAAGAAACCCGCATTCCAAAATCGATATATGAAGGTATCCAGACTATTAATCGTAATCTGGTTTGTATGCTGGAGCTGCAAATCAATGCCTACTGGGCCACGCGTCCCAGTCATTTCGTGTTATTGAACGCGCAAAAACTGCGTGATACACAGCACATGATGCAGCAAATAGTGCTGAGCCTTGTTCATGCGCTGTATGAAGGTAATCCGCAGCCGGTTTTTGCCAATACGGAAAAATTGAACGATGCTGTGGAAGAGTTGCGTCAGTTGCTCGATAGCCACCATGACCTGAAGGTCGTAGAAACGCCGATTTATGGTTATGTGTGGCTGAACATGGAAACGGCACATCAGCTTGAGTTGCTATCGAATCTGATTTGCCGGGCCTTGCGCAAATAATTCCTGAACTTCAGAATCATCTTGCAGCTGCTTCGATTCAGCAAGGATAAAGGGTATGATAATGAAAAGGGATAAAAGCATTGTCATCTGCGGCAGCTATGAGTAATGTTGGCCCTAACGAATAGCGGTTGCTTAAACGAATCCGACTCTCACATTATCAGGGGTATAAAAATGGAAACTACCAAGCCTTCATTCCAGGACGTACTGGAATTTGTTCGTCTGTTCCGCCGTAAGAACAAACTGCAACGTGAAATCCAGGACGTTGAGAAAAAGATCCGTGACAACCAGAAGCGTGTCCTGCTGCTGGACAACCTGAGCGATTACATTAAGCCTGGGATGAGCGTAGAAGCAATCCAGGGCATCATTGCCAGCATGAAAGGTGACTATGAAGATCGCGTTGATGATTACATCATCAAAAACGCCGAGCTCTCCAAAGAACGCCGCGATATCTCCAAAAAGCTGAAAGCTATGGGCGAAATGAAAAACGGCGAAGCGAAGTAATTTCTGCTTTATTCGATGAGGGTTGCCCGGCAACCCTCATTATTCATTGACTCTTTTCTGTGTATCACAAGTCATCATTCCCATCTGATAACCTATCAAAATTAGCGACAGCCTTCTTCTGTATGCAGCAAGGCAAAAAGCTCTGCAACTCCGATGTTATTAACCGCACTGGTCACTAACACGTTGCGCGCTCCAGCTTCCCGTAACCAGCATTTCACCAAAGATATTTGTTCCATGCTGGCTAAATCTGCTTTGGTTACTACTCCAATGACCGGGCGATTCATTGACGAGGTAAAGCCTGGCGAAAAAGGTGACCACGGTGCGTCCGCATTAAGCACAAGCGCGATAATGTCCGCTTCGCAGGCACTGACCAGCAGTGCGCTGTAAAGACTACGGTTTTCGAGGTATTCGCCTGGTGTGTCAATGGTGGCTGGTGACCAGACAATGGCCTGCGTTTTCTGATACTGAAGATCTTCTCCGCGCAGACATTGCGTGAGTGATGTTTTTCCGCACTGACTGGGGCCGATGAGCATCATACGTTGCATAACGTCAGGTCCGTGTAATGGGGCAGGCGGCAAAGTGCATCATTTCACCCAGCGTGCGGGTAACCTGATTAAGTGCATATTCGATAGCTGAAACATCGCCAGTCAGTACTACGGCACCAGTAAAACGATCAAGAAAACCAATTTCTACAGCTCCCGACTTTGTGGCGATATCGCACGCGATAATAGACGCTTCGCTGGGGGTAATCGTCAGAATGCCAATGGCGGAAACGGTATCTGGTAAACCTAATTTCTTAAGCAGCTCCTTCCCTGGGTTAGCAATGACATGCGCCAGCGTAACCTGTTTACCGGGGACATATTCCTGAATCATCCGTTCAGTAGCGTGCTGAGTTGTCATTATCCCTCCACCATCTGACGCCACAAGGCTTCATGCGGACGGGCAATTACCGAGCGATAGACCAGCAATCCTTTTTCCCCCGCGCGCTCGCTGGCGACAGAGACCGCATTATTAACATCTGAAATATCGCCAGCAACCACCATGTAGCATTTACCGCCAATACCGAAGGCCATATGCACTCGAACGAGAGTGACATTCGCAGCTTTAACTGCGCAATCGGCTGCGTCAATGCAGGCTGCCACACTCCAGGTTTCGACCACACCGATAGCCTGACGCTGTTCAACATGGTTCAGTCCGCTGATTGCGGGCAGAATGCTGGGATGAATATTAGGGAGGATCAGGCTGTCGACCAGCATTTCACCTGCAAGGGATGCGCCGCTGCTGATGGCCTGTTGCACCGCACCGACATCGCCACCGAGCATCAGCAGAAATTTCCCGGGACATAGCGTTTTGCTGACCAGTAACTCAACATTGGCGCTTTTCAGCATGGCATCGCCGGTTTCCATCCCTTTTGCGATACTGCTAAGTTCTAAAATACCTACCGCTTTCGACATGGTTAACCTCTCACAACCGTAATAGCGTTTTCTGTCACATCGCTGACCGTGCCATTAATACTGGCATGAATGGGAGCACCTAATGTGCCGTGTGGAATTTGGCCTACACATTGTCCACGAACGACACGATCGCCTTTTTGTACACACGCAATTGCGCTGGCACCGATATGCTGGCGTAACAATAGAGTCACTTTTTCGGGCTGAGGCACCTGTTCAGACAATGGCGCATCCTGATACCACGGGGTTAATCCCAGTCTGGTTACCAGCCGTTTTACTGGGATCAGCCGATAATTTGCCATGACATCCTCAGGATTTAAGGCACCTTCGTAGCGGAGATTTTTGGCGCGTAATTCCTGCTTAAGCAGGCGGTTTATGCGCATCGGCGAAATACCTACCGGACAGGCGACGCTGGCGCAGACGTTGCACTCCGAACAGGTGAGAGCTGTCAGTAACAGTTGTGGCGTAGCGAGCTGTTGATAGTTAACCGCACGTACTAACAAATGTGGCGACAGTTCGTGACCAATTAAATGACGCGGGCAGAGATCGGTACATAAGCGGCATTGCTCACAAACGGTTTTCGCGACGGCAAGTACGCTACGGTCATCCTGCATTTGACGTTGGATGATTGAATGAGAATTGGGTAAAACCAGCAAGCCGCCAGTGGTTTTGCTGATTGGCGTGTCGAGCGATGTGATCAAACTACCCATCATCGGACCGCCATTGATAAAACCAGGATTATCCACTGTTGCGCCGCCCGCCAGCGCCAGTACTTCGCGTAAAGACATCCCGATGGGAACGGTCACTGTGATTGGTTTAGCCACTGCACCATTAACAGTAAGCGTGCGTCGCGTCACCGGATACTGTTGTTCAACGGCTCTGGCAATATTCAGTACGGTTTGCACATTATTGACCACCACACCGACACTAACGGGTAACGCAGCGGGAGGAACGCGGCGACCTGTTGCCATCCAGATGGTTAGCACTTCGTCTCCTGCGGGGTAAACGTCGGGCAAAATATGCAGGCGGATATCCGGCGGAAGCAATGATGTGAGTGCGTTTATTGCTGGTTGATACTTCTCTTTCAGCGCGATAATTCCGCTCCTGGCTCCGGTGGCTTTCATCGCATAGTGAACACCACGAAGCAGGCGGCTGGCTTGTTGTGCCATTAATTGTTGATCTACTTTCAACATTGGTTCGCATTCCGCCGCATTCACCAGGAAAGTGTCAACCCGCGCCTGTAGCTTAATATGTGTTGGAAAGCCTGCGCCACCAGCACCCACGACGCCTGCTGCCTGTACTCGCTCGCGGATCGTCTGTTCGTCAAAGGACATTAACTCGCCGTTCATACCAACTCCTCAAGCATTTCTGCTATAGCGATGGCATCAGCCGCTCGTGGATTGGTACGCAGTGTGGCATCCGCCAGCGCAGCCCGAACCATATCTGGAATACGTGATGACCATTCTGCTTTTTTATCTTTCAGTGCATTGGCGAGAGTCGGCATTGAACAGGTTTTTTTTAGCTGTTCAATATGTTGAATGAGTGCATTCAGGCTTGCGGTGTCATTGGCATCGTCAGGGCATAAATGGCACGTTTTCGCCAGCCGGGCATAGCGTTTGGCAGCACGCGGATCGCCAGCATTAAAACGAATAACCGTCGTAAGCAGGAGCGCATTCGCCAGGCCGTGTGGCAGATGAAACTGCCCGCCGAGTTGATGGGCAATTGCATGATTTAACCCAAGCCCAGCCTGACTAAAGGCCATTCCTGCCAGCGTAGAGGCATTATGCATTTTACCGCGAGTAGCAAGACAATCGCCTTTATTCACTGCTGTGGGCAGGTAGTGAAAAACAATTTGCACGGCTTTTTCGGCCAGTGCATCCGTGAAGTCACTGGCATGGGGAGAAACATAAGATTCAAGGGCATGGGTTAAAACATCCATTCCGGTATTGGCAGTTATCGCGGCTGGCACACTGACGACCAGCGAGGGATCGAGAACCGCTATATCCGGATAAAGCGCATTATCGAAAAGAGGATATTTAATCCCTTTATCGGGATCGCTGATGACACAGGCGCTGGTCACTTCCGAACCGGTGCCGCTGGTGGTGGGAATAGCAACGCAGGTTTCAATCTCAATAGCACACTGGCGACTAAACCAGACAATCGCTTTTGCGGCGTCCAGTGCAGAGCCTCCGCCAAAACCGATAACCACATCCGGGCGTAAAGTCTGCATTTGTGCAATGCCTTTTACCACAGTCTGGATCGTTGGATCGGGCGTTATTTCGCTAAAAATACTGATGCGGTTGCTATCAGGCAACGACTGACACAACGTGTCAATCAATGGCGAACCAGCCAGGAAGGCGTCGCAAATAATCCAGATGTGCTTATTGGTGAAACGGCTAAGGACTTTGAGACTTCCCAAACCGCTGTATAAACGCGTCTGCAATGAAAAAGTATTCATTTCCGTTTCTCTAGCGAATGGAAAAGCCACTGGTTAACACGCAGCGTCGTGAGCGGGCAAAAGTCCGTGCTGACGTTGTCCCTTCGCCAGTCGGTGTAGCAATGGTGAAGGTCGTAAAGCCTTCGCCGCCGACGCCAATACCCGCCCAGGAGGGGCCGTTTTTGACAAAGATTGAGGTTTGCATAACGCGCGCAGCAAGGTTGAGTCGTGAGACGTTCTGCGAGTGCATAATTGCCGTGTGGTGCAAACCGTCTTCGACTTTCAGCGCCAGGGTGAGGGCGCTGTCAAAATCGTTGACTTTTACAATGGGTAGCATCGGCATCAGTTGTTCACAGGTAACCCAGTTATCATCGGCGTCAACAACGGCAATCAGTAATCGTGGCGTTTTCTGCGGTAGAGGAATTCCAGCCGCTTCCAGAAGATGGCATGGGCTTTTTCCGACCAGTTTTTTGTTGGCGACGCCGTCGGGCAGACAAACGGCGCGCAATTTTTCAGTTTGCTGATGGTTAAGAAGAAATGCGCCAAAACTTTGCATCTGTTGAATTAAATACTCTACCACTGACGCTACGACAATCAGGCTTTTTTCAGCGATACATGGCAGGTTGTAATCGAAAGAAGCGCCGTTGATGATGTCTTCGGCGGCTTTCACAATATCCGCCGTTTCATCGACGATACACGGCGGGTTACCCGCACCGGCACCAATCACTTTCTTACCACTTTTCATTCCCATCGCGACGATACCCGGACCGCCGGTAATCGCCAGAACGCTGATTTTAGGGTGCGCCATCATCTGTTCGGTGGCTGTAAAGGTCGGTTCAGTTACGGTAACGATCAGGTTATGAATGCCACTACAGCGAAACGCGATGTCTTCGATTATGGCAATGAGTTTCAGCGATACGTTTTTGGCTCCCGGATGAGGACTGAAGTAGATGCTATTGCCTGCTGCCAACATGCTGATGCTGTTATTAATGACGGTTTCCGTAGGATTGGTACTCGGCGTGACCGAGCCAATAACACCAAACGGAGAGTATTCAAATAAAACCATGCCACCATCACCGGTTAGTGCCGTGGTGGTTAAATCTTCAATTCCTGGTGTGTTATCAAGTGCCGCTTTGTTTTTTAGATACTTATCTTCTTTATTTCCCATCCCCGTTTCGCTGGCGCTTTCTTCTGCCAGTTCGGTAAGGCGGGGCGTTAATTCTTCGCGAATGGCGCTGATAATGGCGCTGCGGGTTTTAAGCGAACACTGTTGAAAGCGCAAAAAGGCCTGGTGTGCAGCGCAGACGGCCTCCTCGACAGTCTGGAAAATACCATTTCTTTGTATTTGTAAGGCACTGGGCATCAGTTTTTCGCGCAGGATATTGCGGATAATCATTTCTAATTCAGTCGGATTCATTGGTTTGCTCCTGCATTAATTGCTGCCATTGCGGCTTGTGCAATATCCATATCTTGTTCAACGCTACCACCGCTGATGCCAAGTCCCCCAAGCAATATCCCGTCTCGCCAGAGAGGAAAACCACCACCAAAAGTGACGACTTTGCCTTGCATATGGCTTTCGAGCCCGTAAAGTGGCGCTCCGGGTTGTACGGCGTCAGCAAGTTTGTGTGTTGCCGTTTTCATCGCCACGGCGGTCCAGGCTTTTTTCGGTGCCAGCTCACTGCTGACCAGTAGTGCATCGGGCATCCGCCAGGTAACACTTTCTGTCCCGTTGGCATCAACAATGCTGATGACAACGGGAATATGTAGTTCATCCGCGCGTATTGCCGCACTACGAATGAGCTGGTGAAGATCCTGAAAAGTGAGCGGCATCGTGCGTTCCTTCAATGCTGGAGTGTGATTGGCTTCGTGATAACGTTTTGTGATTTCCCGAATCATCAGGTTTTGATGAACAACGTTGTCTTCCACGCGGGCGAGGGCATACAAGCAATCGGAAAGTCGGTTGATATAGTGCAACAAAACATGGCGGACGGTGGCTTCCGTTGTCAGTTCAACCAGACGTCTTTCAGCCCGCCGGGCTACCGTGCGGGCGACATGCATACGGCTCGCGGCTTCACAACGACCAGGCAGTATGAAGCTGTGAACTGGAGGGACAGCGTTCATTGCGCTGTCGATCGCTTTTTCCAGCGCGGCAATTTCTTCTGTTCCGATGTAACGCTGCTGCGCTGACGGCTGTTCGCTTTCACTGGCGAGCTCGGCGCTAAACCAAAATATTTGTTGCTGAATAGCTTCCAGTAAGATGCGATGGCTTTCGATGGAGGTGGCGCAATAACACAGACTGAGTGTTGCGTTTAGCTCATCCAGCGTGCCATAGGCTTCGACACGTCGATGAGTTTTACTGACACGCTGTCCGGTAAATAGAGACGTACTTCCTGAATCACCTGTTCGGGTATAAATCGCCATCGTTAAAGTCCTTAGCGTGAAAGCGTATCGACAATGCCGACCACTGCCAGATCAATGGCTTCGTTGGAGCCGGAAAAAACATGTCTGGCGCTGGAGCCGCTGCTGAGGAGTACCAGTTCACCAACGCCTGCGCCGACTGAATCAACGGCAACTTCGTCGCCGGTTAACGGTGTGAGAGGCAATTCGCCGTCGGCACTGACCCGGCGAACCAACAGCAGTTTTTTCCCGATCAGAGAAGGTGATTTTTGCGTGGATACCACCGCGCCGGTGACTCGAGCCAGATGCATGGGTTACTCCTGCCTGATTAACTGAATGTTTCGGGTAATTGCCGCTTCACGCGCAAGTGCGGTCACACAACATTTCCGCTGTAGTACCAGTATCCCCGCGCATAACGGTGCTACGTCGGCATAACTTAAAAGTCGACCACGATGAAGGTGGATTGGTTGTCCTTGTTCGTCGCACCAGCTTAGCGGTAGACGGGCGAGAGTCTTCAATTCAATGGCGTTCAGTAAATGACGCTGCAACGATAATTGAAGGTGCATTCCCCATGCTAACGCCTCGTGAAGGTGGGTTACTGCTCCGCCTGACGTATCGTTCTCTGCAAGCTGTCGCAACAACGGCAGATCGACGTATCGAATTTGTAACGATGCATACTGATGAACTATCTTGTGAACGCTGGCTTCTCGCAGTTGCGAAACGGTCAGCGTGAGTGTTTTTTCCGCACGTTGTTTCAGGCGAAAAATCACTTCGTCAACAATGCGTTGCATCAGCACATGATTCATGGCAGCGCCACCAGCATGGCAAAAACGTCAGGATTATCAGCGCCTGCAGCGTTGGCTTCGTCGGTATCAATATGCATTTCAAGACGCATATCCGGTGAGACGCGAACAGCCACGTTATCGAATATCAGTCGTCGCTCATCACCTTCAATGGCGACCGCCACTTTATCGCCATGCGTAACGCCATAAATCAGGGCATCAAGCGGAGACATATGGATATGCCGTTGCGCGACAATTACGCCAGAAGCGATTTCCAGTTCGGCAAACGGACTTATCAGCCGAATCCCAGGTGTGCCGCTGAGATCGCCTGACATGCGTAGCGGAGCGGTGATCCCCAACGTTCTGGCATCTGTCCGGGAAATTTCCACCTGGCTTGCGTTGCGTAGCGGTCCCAACAAGCGAACGTTGTGCAATTTGCCTTTTGGTCCCACCAGCGTAACAACTTGTTCAGCAGCGAATTGACCTGGTTGCAATAACGGTTTTTTCTCGCTGATCGGTTGTTCAGGAAAAAGGCGCACATAATCCGCAGTCGAAAGGTGAATATGACGACTGGAGACGCCCAGAGGGATAGGGCGCTCGCGCATCTCATCCAGAACCTGGCTCACTGTTTCTTGCAAGGTTTGTTTGTCCATTGTTACTCCTCTCGCTTATCGGAGTGGAGGCAAAGTGAACGTGGCTCACCTTTTTGCCGTTGACACGCCGGATCAAGACACAAATTACAACTGATACTCTCCGGGGTGACTGTGGCTGCTGGTATTTCGCTTGCTTCAACCCTTACATTCAATGCTTCTGTTGTGCGGGACAGTATTCCCTCTCCTGGACGGGCAATTGCTTTGTGCGCGACAAGGCCATTTCGCTGCCCGGCGAAGCTGGCACCCGTCTCGATCGCTGCATTAACCGAGGCGACGTCACCGGTGATTTTAATGAGCGTCCAGCCTGAGCCATTGGTCTTCTCAAGACCAACCAGCGTGATGGACGCGGCTTTTGCCATAACATCCGCGCAACTGATGGCGAGTGCCAGACCACTGACTTCAAGTAATCCCAGTGATTGCTTCACGCTGTGCTCCTTAGCGAATTGGGTTATGCAGATTTTGGTAAAATGGCCTCAACATCGCTGTGCGGCCGTGGGATGACATGGCAGGATTTCACTTCGCCAACGGCGCTTGCGGCGGCGCTCCCCGCGTCAACGGCGGCTTTTACTGCGCCAACATCGCCGCGCACCATCACTGTGATCAGACCTGAACCAATCTTTTCATAGCCGACCAGTTGTACGTTGGCGGATTTAACCATGGCGTCTGCGGCTTCAATCGCGCCGACTAACCCTTTTGTTTCAACCAGTCCCAGTGCGTTATTCATACGGTGTTTCTCCTGTGGATTATGAGTGGTATTCCTTGAAGGGAATCCCTTTGACCAGCCGGGCTGCGTTATTGCCGGTGCTGCGCCGGGCATGGTTATCTTGTTGATGCATCAGCGTAAACAGTGGCGCTGATGCCGGTAAGTTTTTGTAATGCACAATCAGTTTTTCCTGGTCACAGGCTATGCCAACCAACAGGGGAGACTGACGAGCAGCCTGCCAGGCGCTATCGATGATTTCACCTGATGGAATGTGTTGAATGCGAAAGGGAATACCTTCCTCTTCAATGCCAAGAAGAACCTCATTCCATTTATTGATACAGTCACCGATTTCAGTGACGACAATGGTTGGTGCTCGCTCTTTACTTTCCATGAACCGACGCCTTGTGCCAGGAGATGAGTAGCCCGGTAGCCACCGCATTGCGCGGGCCTTCTCTACCACGGATATTCCCGCGCCCTGCGACCAGTCGATAATGTGCCAACGCATCGGTGACTAACTGCGGGACTTCGAAATCCAGTGAAGAGCCGCCCACCAGAACGACGAACGGAATATTGCGAATATTTCCACCAGGACTCACCTGACGTAGTGCGCGCAGGGCGTTCGTTACGAAGACCCGCTCTTTTGCACTGCGACGAATGGTTCGCACTTTTTCCAGCGTTATATCACCGGGAATGGGCACCAGTTCGTCGGGTTTCACCACACAAACGCGGGCAAATACCTGAGGGGATAGTGGGGTAGGGAAGAACTGAACGCTGCCGTCTTCATGGCGTAAGTGGAACAGGCTTTCTACTTTTGCCAGTGGGTGTTTTTTGATCTCTTCTGCCAGATAGCGATCATTTAAGCCCAGTTCTCTGGCAATAATCATCGTCACCATGTCGCCCGCTCCCGCAAGGTGAGTGGCAATCATTTCCCCTTTTTGATTGATGATGGAGGCATCGGTAGAACCTGCGCCTAAGTCCAGAATTGCCAGGGGATGTGTAGTTCCTGGGGTAGTTAACGCTCCCTGAATGGCTGCCTCTGCTTCTGCGCCTCCGACCTGAACATCAACATGCAGTTTTTGCTTAATTTCACTGGCGATCATCGCCATTTGCAGACGGTCGGATTTCACCATTGACGCTATACCAACAGCCTGTTCCAGTGAAAATTCGCCTGCCAGACCACCGGTAACGCTGACGGGAACTGAGGTATCTATCGCCAATAAATCCTGAATAAAAATTTCGTTGCTGGGTTTATTGGTCAGCTCCGCCATGGTCTGGCGAACATTTTCCAGCATCCCGCCGATGTTGGTGCCCGGTTCGCCCGTCACATTTTCCAGTTTTGGGCATTCACCGACTGCTTTCATTATTGCATCGGCACCAGCGGCAACATCAACCCGAGTTGTGCGCCCGGCAGAAAGAAACTCGATATTTCCGGCGGGTATCGAACGGGCTTTAACGTCGCCAGAAGGCGTTTTCACGACCACAGCTGAACGGTTGCCGATTAGCGCCCGTGCGACAGGAACGATATTTTTAGTCTCTTCAGCATTGAGGGCGAAAACGGTGGCAATCCCATATGGGTTAGAAAGGGTTTCGATAACTTTCCCGGGAACAGCGACTTCAATAGCAGCTAACATGCCGAGCGGAATACGATCGATGTAGAGGACTTCATCAACAATGGGTAAAGGGGTTTCCAGTCGGTTACTGACCAGCACGCCATCGTCGCGTTGCAGAATAACGCCTGTCAGCTGATATCCGGCACGCACGGAGGCATTTATCATGGTTGCGATATCGGCAAAATCAAAAGCCGATGACACGACCAGAATGTACGGTGTGTCCGCCGGGCGTGTTAACAACTCTTGCGGAGTGATGGTGAGTCCTACACCCAGCCCCACTCCGCCTGGAGTTTTCGGGTTGTGACCGATCATGGTTGATTCAGTGATAATGGTTTCCGTAATGGTTTCCATCGCCACATCGCCAATGACCGGGGTTGCTTCGTTGATACGAATAAGCGAAATATCACTGACATTGATGCCGGCTTTTTTCGTTGCCTGCGCGAGTGCCTCCTGAATGCCATGTACGTTACGCAACGTACCTTTGATTCCGGTGGTTTCTGCCAGGGCGCTGCTCACGAACGACAATTCGCCAGACGCACTGAGCGTTGCCAGCGCAACCTCTGTGGATGAGTTGCCGATATCAATGCCTGCTATATATCGCATAGTTCGCCCTTAATCGTCGCCTTTCAGTTTTTTACGCTCGACATAGAGTTCCGCAGCTTCACGGACAAAAGCGGCACAAATTCTGGCCTGATAACAACGCTCAAGATCGTCGGCAATGGCAATGAGTTCTTGCTTAGTCGAACGATAAGGGCGTAACGCATTGTAGATTTCGAGGATGCGATCATCCGGCACTGAGGTAAGCTCGGCGGCGCGTTCAAAATTCATCGCCAGGCGATCGCGTCCAGCATCTCTGGCAATCGCGGCCTGAATGCGCAACGTTTCCGGGGTTATGCGCATGTCCTGGGCGGTGACTTTATCGCTGAGTACATTTTCCAGAGTGAAATCGTCGAGCGTTTTATTCGTCGCCGTTTTGACCCATTCTGGATGTTTATTTGCCAGCGGGTAATCACTCACTTTGGCGTTCAGTGTTGATGAGTGGGATGGCGCAGAGACAGGAGCTGTATCCTGGAGACTGTTCATTCGGTTCAACACGTCCCTGACCATCGACTCAATTGCATCGGTATTCATGAAGGTTTCCTTTGTTAAAACGTCACGCGCAGTTCTTGCGGTTTTTTGCCAGTGACCACGTACTTAGTCTCTTTGATATGTAAGATGGCGGACTTGGCCTGGTATTTCGGCCGCGCCATTTGATCGTTGAGGGTCGGAACAGGTTGTGGAGACTCGCGCTTCGCATAACGCGCGGCGTTTTTGCCAATCTGGCGATAAGTTTCCAGCGTCAGCAAAGGTGCTTGCGGGAAAAGTTCCAGGTTAGACAAAGGGGGAAGCCCCTGCTGGTGGATAACTGTGGTGCCTTTTGACTGAATACCAATAGCAATGCCGGAACCGCTGAGACGATCGCCTTCAACCGCCACGAAGGCAACATCAGACGATTTAAAGCAGCGAATCACACGGGCTTTAACACCTTCTTCTTCGATACCGGCAATCACTTCGCGCAATATGTTTTTATGCGGAATACCGATGATATTGACGGTTTGCGCCAGGCCAAACGCCGGGCCTACAGCGATAATAACTTCATCTTGCTGAGTGCCTTGTTGGGCTTCGCCAATTTCGGTCAGAAAACTTTCGCTATCCGGTGCGGAAGAGACCGGTGCGCGAAATGAAACGGACTTATCGCTGGTTTGCATTTCTGCCAGCACGTCTTCGATTATCTGACGTAGTAATTTTTCGTTAATTTCCATTTCTCACCCTTAGTCAATATCGTTGGGATCAAGTGCACCGGGAATATTTTTGATCTCTTCCCAGCGTTCCCCTTGCAGGCGATAACCTGTAGCCGGTCCGGCGTAATCATTGACGTCATTGACCGCAGAGCGCACTTGTCCGTCATCGACGATAATGGCGGAGGTATGGAGATAGTCGCCGGTCAGTTTTGCTTTTTGCATGTTGAGCATGTCCTGGGCGACATCGGTAAAACCGGCTTGCGCTAGGGCTTTCACCACTTCCAGGCTGTTACGGTTTTTATTGATAATTTCCTGGGCGAACTTGATGTCTTCCACGATGTTGCGCTCTGGCATATCTTTCGAACCGTGGGCATAGGTTGCCGCTTCGACCTCTTCATCGGTGATAGGGGGTAATCCCATACCGGCAAAAACAGCCTGTAAAGCGCGTGCGGCTTTATTGCGGATAGCGATAACATCTTCTTCGCGCACTGGTCGCAGGCCACCATCAACCTTGAGGTCACGTTGAATGACGTTGTAATCATCGAAGTCTTCGGCATCTTCGTTTGAACCAGCAAACATGTTGTCGTAGTTCGGCACAGCGGAAAAACCGGAAGAGATAAAGTCGGTGCCTGGCAGAAACTGCATCAGAAAACGTGCGGTACGGCGCATATCTGAGTGGGTAAAGGTCTGGTCATTACTGGAGGCGCATTCCAGATCCAGTGATGAACAAATTAAGTTTTCCGCCAGCACTGCGCGGATGCCTGACGGCACTGCCGATGGAACGCCGATGCAGCTTACGGAACCATTCTGTAGACCCTGAACACCTGCGGCTTTGGTGATGTAAATGCAACGAGCCTCAAGGTAAAGCATTGATTTACCTTCCGCATAGCCCATCTGCACTTCAGAGCCGGAGCCGGAAGTAAAGCGCATTTTTAAGCCGCGAGAAGCATAAGATGACGCGAGAAATCCTTTTGACCACGGTGTATCGTCGCCGTCGGTGAAAACAGGTTCCGTGCCGTAGACAGAAATCGTTTCGGCGTAGCAGGTATGGCCTAACATACCGAGTTTCAGTTCGGTGGCTTCCTCCAGTGAACACTGGGTCAACACGCCCGGGCGTCCTACCTGTGAACCGACCAGAAGAGCGATGGCGTTGAACGGTGCATAGCGAGCAACGGCAACGGTGGTTTCCTGTTCGTCAAATCCGCGCCATGCGCCTTCAGCCGCGTCGGCAGCAATTTGTACCGGATTGTCTTTGATGTTGGTGACGTGAGCCTGTTGCGATGGTGTTCGACGAGCGCGCATTTTCTGCATCGCCATCATCATCTCTACCACGTTCATCTGTGAAACCACTTCGACGATTTTGGCGGGCGTCATCGCAGTGGTCAGGGGAACAATATCGCTACGTTTGACATTTGGATCGCACAACATATTGGCAAGTTTAACCGAATCCATTGCGATGACTTCTTCGGCGCGCGCGAGATTGATACCGTAGCGGGCGATAAAATGGTCGATTAGGTCAAACTGGCTGGCAGGTTTCCCATCCAGTTCGGTGACGACGCCGTTAACAATTTTGATTGACGGTTTAGGATCGTTCGGGCTTTCCATCGCAATGAAGCCTTCTTCAATCCACTCTTTAACGAAACCGTCCTGGTTGACCGGGCGTTTTGCCAGTGCTTCAAATCTTTTCGATCTCATGAATCTGCCTCAGGGAATTCAGATGTAGGAAGGGCGATCGTTTTTCGGCGTATCGCCGAGAGTCGAAAGTACGGTTTTACCGATTTCGCGTGCGGAGATGACCGCCTGACGGACTGCGCCGGAGTCTCCTGAGATAATCAGGATGACCTCATTGCTAAAGCTGGTGCCATGAGCCGGGGAGCTGTATGCCACGACATCCACATTGGCGGACTTCAGGGCGGTATCGGCCATCAGAACACCCACAGCGGCAGGAGCGCCGACAATAACGCCGCAAGCGCGACCCAGTGGTGCGCCAAACGCTTTTTCCAGTGCATAGCTGGCGCGGGCGGTATATTGCAGTTCCAGATGTCCGGCTTCGTTGGCATAGACATCACCAAAGGTTCTGTCGAGTTCTTTTAGAGCAACTTCAATACCGCGTTTCACGTCGGAAACATCGTTGCCACCTAAAAGGATTAACGAGCCGTGTCCGGCACCGCCTTTAGTATCGCGAGGAAGTTCAATGCTAATAACTTCGGTGTTGGTGGCTTTTACGGCTTCATCAGCGGCCATAATGTGTGGCCCTGCACCAATACGTGCGCCCAGAATGCCAATGGAGCGATAGCGTTTTTCAAGTTTCATCGCGTCCAATAGGGCGCTATCAACGTTTGCAATGACCAGACCTACAGTGTCGCCAATAGCGGTGCCAACAAATTCCGTTAACGTGCAGCTTTTTTCTGCCATAGCCGTCTCTCGTGTTTGATGATTGGTTTCCGGGAGAACCTCATGCTTCGGTGTCGCTACGCGTGCGATGACCTGCGCCATGATCTGTTCGACCAGTTCACTGCTGCTCATGGGTTAATTCCCTTTGGTAAGATTTTTTCGACATCGGTATGTGGGCGGGGGATAACGTGTACGGCTTTCACTTCGCCGACATTACGCGCAGCGACGGCACCTGCATCTGTTGCCGCTTTAACCGCCCCGACATCACCACGAACGATGACGGTCACCAGCCCGGAACCAATTTTTTCGTAGCCGACCAGCAATACATTTGCCGACTTCACCATGGCGTCTGCGGCCTCTATGGCGGCAGTTAATCCTTTGGTTTCTACCATTCCTAACGCTTCTTGTTGCATAAAGACCTCGCCTGGATTTTTTGACGATATGACTATAAAAAAAAGCGAGGAAAAAGAATGGCTGACTTAATCGCTAATGAGAAAAATTAATAGAGGGCAAATATTATAAAATTGCTTTCAGAGATTATATGTTATTCATTTATTGGTTGTTTTTGACGTGGTTTAATGTGAATTAATTGCATTGAGGACGGTGTTTTAATTTGAAATAATACTTCGTCGAGTTTGGTTTTCTGAAATTAACTGTGATATTTGTTTAAATTTTATTATGCAGGCATGGCAATTTTTTATTGTATCAGATTGGCGATATATATAACGCCAATAGTGATGATTGCTGTAGTGAATGCTATAGCAATGACAATAATTTGCTATAGCAACACTATTTTTCCACGAATCTGACATGCATGTTGGCAATATTTTTTTCCGCGCAATTTTTATAGTTGCGTTCGATATACACAACAATCAGCGCATTGTTGGCTGATAAAGAAAAAACTCTGTGAAAAAGGTGTCAGTATGAATGATTCACTCAAGGCGCAATGCGTTGCCGAGTTTTTGGGCACCGGACTGTTCCTCTTTTTTGGCATTGGTTGTTTGTGTGCCCTAAAACTTGCCGGTGCAAGCATGGGACTGTGGGAAATTTGTATTATTTGGGGGTTAGGTATTTCACTTGCTGTTTACCTTACGGCAGGCATTTCCGGTGCTCATCTTAACCCGGCGGTTACTATTGCTCTGTGGTTGTTTGCCGCTTTTCCTGGTCGTAAAGTGCTGCCATTTTGTGTGGCGCAATTAGCGGGAGCCTTTGGTGGCGCAGTTCTGGCATATTTTTTATACAGCAATTTGTTTGCCGATTTTGAATCTGCTCACAATATGGTTCGTGGTAGTGCAGAAAGTTTACAACTCGCCAGTATCTTCAGTACTTACCCGGCAGCAGCGATAAATGTATGGCAGGCTGCCTTGGTTGAAGTGGTCATAACGTCCATGTTAATGGGGTTGATTATGGCGTTGACCGATGACGGCAATGGCGTACCCAAAGGGCCGCTTGCGCCTTTACTTATTGGTATTCTGGTTGCTGTTATTGGTGCTTCTACCGGACCATTAACCGGTTTTGCCATGAATCCAGCGCGTGATTTTGGACCAAAAATTTTCACCTGGCTTGCTGGTTGGGGAGAAATTGCGATGACTGGCGGACGTAATATTCCTTATTTCATTGTACCCATTATTGCTCCGGTCATTGGAGCCTGTGCTGGCGCGGCGATTTATCGCTTTCTTATTGCACAAAATTTACCTGTCAATAGTGTTACGCCTAAAGAGAACAGCGAATAGTGAAATAGCCTGGCAGTTATAAACGTTTATTTTTTTAGTGTTTGTGATCTGCTTTCCGAACTTATTAAAAAGTCTCCCGCTTCATGGAGGCTTTTGTTATTGTCCGTTTTGCTTCTCGTCAGTAAATCATTAAGGATGATGTGAAGATTAAATGTAAAACAATTGTTTTACCATAACAATAAATTAACTGGGAGGTTTTATCATGATTTCTGCGGCGACACTTAATTCAGAACTCATTAATAAAATCGCACAGGATTTTGCGCAGGCGACTAGTCTTGCGGTTGTCGTGGTCAATATCCACGGTGATGAAATCTCCGAGCTGTTTAACTTCACTCCATTTTGTCAGATGATGCGCCAACACCCTCAGCTTAGCACTCGCTGTCGCATGAGCGATCGTTGTGGTGGTCTGGAAGCCTCTAAATCAGATCAGCCTTGTATTTACCGCTGTCATGCAGGGTTAACTGATTTCTCTATTCCTCTGGTGATTGCCGGGCATTTAGTCGGCTTTGTGTTGTGTGGACAAGTTCGCCTGCGTAATGATGATGTTGATTTGATCAATATTCTGAATGTCGATGATTGTTGGCAAGCCGACCCAGAACTACTTAATGAATTTCGCAAAGTTCCTGAGATGGATTACTCGAGAGTTATGGCCTCTGCTGATTTATTGAAGTTGATTGTGGAAAATTGCCTCAAAAAGCAACTCAATTTTGTCGTTATTAAAGAGAATAAACCTCATTCGGGTTCAGTTCGTCAGACCCGTGCGCCTAATCCCCATGATAATAAAATGAAAAAAGCATTGCGCTATATCGATGCACATTTGTCAGACGATTTGCGTCTGGAAGATGTTGCCTCGCATGTTTATCTAAGCCCTTATTATTTCAGTAAGTTGTTTAAGAAATATCATGGGATTGGTTTTAATGCGTGGGTAAACCAACAACGAATGGCCAGCGCGCGTGAGCTGCTGTGCCATAGTGACTGGAGTATCGCCAGTATCGCGCGTAATTTAGGCTTCTCACAAACCAGTTATTTCTGCAAAGTTTTTCGCCAGACGTATCAGGTGACTCCGCAGGTATATCGTCAGCAAATTAGTGAAAATGTAGCAGCGGAAACAGCATAAAATTAATGTGGAAAATGAGGGATGATTAAATAGACGATGGCAATATTAATTAACGTTATTTACGTGTTATGGGATAAGTGAGATCAGCTCATAACATACGCTGACAGGTTCGGCACATTTGTGCCTGGGAAGAGGGTGAAAATCCCTCGCAGCCCCCGCTGCTGTAATGCTGACAACCCCGAAAATACCACTGATCGCGAGATTGGGAAGGCCGGGGAAGGATGATGCGAAGCCAGAAGACCAGCCTGTCAGTCAATACCAACAACTTCGGTGGGAAGTGGGTTGTCCGGAAGCGCCCGGTTGAGTATTGGCGCGTCTTTATACCCCTACCACCCTGAGAGGATCAGGGTATGGCGGCATCATTTAGTTCCTTCATTGTAGTGCCGACAGGCACCTGGGCTGCTCTCAATGCGCGGCAATCGTTTTTCATGGTATATCAGCCTGACCGTCATTACAGGAAACGAAGCGGAGGACGGGGGATATGAAAACGATAAAACCCGAATCGATAGCCCTTTTTTGCCTCTCCTCTGGCGATATTAATCTGGCGAAATATCTGGCTGAAATGTTGCCAATGACCTGTTTTGTTGGTGAGGACTGGCAGCAAGGTTTCTTGCCTTTTAAAGGTGGGGCTGTTCAATCGTTATCAGACGCGTATACCGATTATTCAGTGCTGTTATTGATTGCTGAAAACAGGGTCTCCATACCAGAAAATTTCTCTCATCCTGATGGCGCGACGGTAATCGTAATCACACGGCATAATGCCCGTTTGCTGGCTGGTTCGGCTGGTGGTGCAGTAGCATTAATCCATTATCTGAATGAAATATGTCAACGCAGTGAAAATATTGCCAATGACGCATTCTGCCAGAAGTTTACACAGGGAAATCGGACTATTTCACAACACCGCCTTCGTTCGTAATGGATTGAGAACGCTGGATTTTTATTTTCATTACGCGCAGTATTAATTGCGGAAATGTTATTACGATCAGCAACGATGGTTCTGGTCAATGAATACCATCATACAATTGAACCAGGAGTCCGTATGATGATTTTGGTGACAGGTGGTGCACGGAGCGGGAAGAGTCGGCACGCCGAGGCGCTTATTGGGGATACTCCACAGGTTCTGTATATCGCCACTTCGCAAATCCTTGATGATGAGATGGCGGCACGGATTGAGCATCATCGGCAGGGGCGTCCGGCGCATTGGCACACGGTGGAACGCTGGCAGCAGCTTGATGAGTTAATTAATGCAGACATTAATCCGCAGAACGCTGTGTTGCTGGAATGCATTACGACAATGGTGACTAATCTGTTGTTTGATTATGGCGGCGATAAAGATCCTGAAGGATGGGATTATGTGGCGATGGAGCAAGCGATAAATGGCGAGATTCAGTTGTTGATTGCTGCCTGTCAACGTTGCCCTGCAAAGGTCGTATTAGTGACCAATGAAGTGGGAATGGGTATTGTGCCGGAGAATCGTCTGGCGCGACATTTTCGTGATATTGCCGGGCGAGTGAATCAGCAACTGGCCGCTGCGGCAGATGAAGTATGGCTGGTGGTTTCGGGTATTGGAGTAAAAATCAAATGAGTAAATTATTTTGGGCGATGCTCTCTTTCATTACGCGTCTGCCTGTACCGCGTCGTTGGTCCCAGGGGCTGGATTTCGAACATTATTCTCGCGGTATCATTACTTTTCCCTTAATTGGGTTATTGCTTGGTGCGATTAGTGGGCTGGTCTTCATGGTGTTGCAGGTATGGTGTGGTGTACCACTGGCGGCACTATTTAGCGTGCTGGTCCTGGCGCTGATGACAGGGGGATTCCACCTGGACGGTCTGGCAGATACCTGTGATGGTGTATTTTCTGCACGTAGCCGAGATCGTATGTTGGAAATCATGCGTGATAGCCGTTTAGGCACCCACGGCGGTCTGGCATTGATTTTTGTTGTGCTGGGAAAGATTTTGATTTTGAGCGAACTGGCTCTGCGTGGTGAGCCTATCCTGGCATCGCTGGCTGCAGCATGTGCTGTCAGCCGTGGTACTGCCGCATTATTGATGTATCGTCATCGTTATGCTCGGGAAGAAGGGCTTGGCAATGTGTTCATTGGCAAAATTGATGGGCGACAAACCTGCGTCACACTAGGCTTAGCCGTAATTTTTGCTGCTGTATTACTGCCTGGTATGCATGGTGTGGCTGCTATGGTGGTGACGATGGTGGCAATTTTCGTCCTCGGTCAGCTTTTCAAACGTACTCTGGGCGGGCAAACCGGCGATACGCTGGGAGCTGCCATAGAGCTTGGTGAGCTGGTCTTTCTGCTGGCGCTGCTATAAAGAGACGCAACATGCAAACACTTGCCGATTTACTGAATACGATCCCGGTCATCGATCATGCTGCTATGTCGCGCGCACAACGGCATATTGACGGGTTACTCAAACCCGTCGGTAGTCTGGGAAGGCTGGAGGCGCTTGCCGTACAACTGGCAGGAATGCTGGGGCTGAATGGTGTTCCTCATGTGGGTAAAAAAGCGGTAGTGGTTATGTGTGCCGATCACGACGTCTGGGATGAGGGTGTCACTATTTCCCCGAAAGCGGTGACAGCCATTCAGGCTGAAAATATGACACGCGGAACAACCGGCGTGTGTGTTCTGGCAGCACAGGCGGGGGCTAAAGTTCATGTAATTGATGTAGGGATAGATACTGCGGAGCCAATACCCGGACTTATCAACATGCGTGTCGCTCGAGGTAGCGGCAATATAGCTTCAGGTCCTGCAATGAGCCGCTGTCAGGTTGAAGAGTTGCTTCTGGAAGTCATTCGTTATACGCGTGAACTGGCGAAAAATGGCGTCACGTTGTTTGGTGTGGGTGAGCTGGGAATGGCAAACACGACGCCGGCTGCGGCGATAGTCAGCACAATTACTGGACGCGATCCCGAAGAAGTGGTTGGTATTGGCGCAAATCTGCCGACAGATAAACTGGCAAACAAAGTTGATGTTGTTCGTCGGGCAATTACGTTGAATCAACCGAATCCGCTGGATGGTGTTGATGTACTGGCAAAAGTTGGTGGATTTGATTTGGTCGGAATGGCTGGCGTGATCTCAGGAGCCGCTTCCTGTGGTTTACCCGTGTTGTTGGATGGCTTTCTTTCTTATGCCGCCGCGCTTGCTGCGTGCCAGATGTCACCTGCAATCAAACCGTATCTTATTCCTTCCCATTTGTCGGCAGAAAAAGGGGCGCGTATTGCGTTGGCACATTTGGAGCTGGAGCCGTATATCAATATGGAAATGCGTTTAGGTGAGGGGAGTGGTGCGGCGCTGGCGATACCCATCATCGAAGCTGCTTGCGCGATATACAACAACATGGGCGAACTTGCTGCCAGCAACATTATTCTACCGGGGAATACAACTTCTGAATTGAACAGCTAAAAACGAAAAGTCTGATAAAAGCTATACTTATCGGATGGCTTTCGCGACTTAGGAAAGGGATATGATGCGTCGTGTAAATATTCTTTGTTCATTTGCTCTGCTTTTTGCCAGTCATAATAGCCTGGCGGTAACTTATCCATTACCCCCAGAGGGGAGTCGTTTAGTGGGGCAGCAACTTACAGTAACGGTTCCCGATCACAATACCCAGCCGCTGGAAACTTTTGCCGCGCAGTACGGACAAGGGCTGAGTAATATGCTGGAAGCGAATCCGGGGGCTGATGTTTTCTTGCCGAAGTCTGGTTCGCAGCTCACCATTCCGCAGCAACTGATTTTACCCGCCACTGTGCGAAAAGGAATTGTGGTTAATGTCGCCGAGATGCGTCTGTATTACTACCCACCAGACAGTAATACTGTGGAAGTGTTTCCTATTGGTATTGGTCAGGCTGGACGAGAAACCCCGCGTAATTGGGTGACAGCCGTTGAGCGTAAACAAGAAGCACCAACCTGGACGCCAACCCCTAACACTCGTCGTGAATATGCAAAGCGTGGGGAGAGTCTGCCTGCATTTGTCCCAGCCGGACCCGATAATCCTATGGGGTTGTACGCTATTTATATCGGCAGGTTATATGCCATTCACGGTACTAATGCCAATTTTGGGATCGGCCTACGGGTAAGTCAGGGCTGTATTCGTCTGCGCAATGACGATATCAAATATCTGTTTGATAATGTTCCGGTAGGGACGCGCGTGCAACTTATTGATCAGCCAGTGAAATACACAACGGAGCCGGATGGTTCAAAGTGGCTGGAAGTTCATGAGCCGCTGTCGCGCAATCGTGCAGAATATGAGTCCGACCGAAAAGTGCCATTGCCGGTGACGCCTTCCTTGCGGGCGTTTATCAACGGGCAAGAAGTTGATGTGAATCGCGCGAATGCTGCGTTGCAACGTCGATCGGGAATGCCAGTACAAATTAACTCTGGCTCAAAGCAGATGTTTTAAAATAGCTGTTGTATAAAAAGCAAAAAGCCTGCTCTAAAGCAGGCTTTTTTGAATTTGGCTCCCCTGACTGGACTCGAACCAGTGACATACGGATTAACAGTCCGCCGTTCTACCGACTGAACTACAGAGGAATAGTTTGAACGGGGCGCATATTAATGGCAGTACATGGCGATGTCAAAGGGGGAAATGCATTTTTTTGTTCGTTTGCTGCCAATTTCAACAAAATGATGAACTTTCAATCTTTTTAATCATGTTCCATCGTGGTGCATGACATCCTTTCATGGGGCAGGGAATGCTTCTCCTGGCTTAAAGAGCCAATGACGAAACAATCATAATCTCTTATTTGACGGGCGATTAGCTTTCGTATCAACGCCAAAACGAAACTGGCAAGTATCTTGCAATCTGGTTGTTAGTAATGTCGGCACTCGGGCTGACGCTTAAAAAAACCGGAGGCACCATGAACTTTAGACGCTTGAAATACTTCGTCAAAATTGTAGATATTGGTAGCCTGACTCAGGCTGCTGAAGTATTGCATATAGCACAGCCTGCGCTCAGTCAGCAGGTTGCCACGCTGGAAGGTGAGCTAAATCAGCAACTTTTGATTCGCACAAAACGTGGCGTTACGCCGACAGACGCCGGAAAAATTCTCTATACCCATGCGCGGGCAATTTTACGTCAGTGTGAACAGGCCCAACTGGCGGTGCATAATGTAGGTCAGACATTGTCAGGTCAAGTCTCGATTGGCTTTGCGCCAGGAACCGCAGCGTCATCTATCACCATGCCTTTATTACAGGCGGTACGCACTGAATTTCCGGAGGTCGTTATCTATCTCCATGAAAATAGCGGTGCTGTGCTTAACGAAAAACTTATAAACAACCAGCTTGATATGGCAGTGGTTTATGAGCATTCCCCTGTGTCTGGTGTATCCAGTCAGACTTTGTTAAAAGAGGATCTGTATCTTGTCGGAACTCAGGATTGCCCAGGGCAAAGCGTTGATGTTAATGCGATAGCGCAAATGAACCTCTTCCTTCCCAGCGATTACAGTGTAGTAAGACTTCGTGTTGATGAAGCTTTTTCCCTGCGCCGGCTTACAGCGAAAGTCATCGGTGAAATTGAGTCTATCGCTACGCTTACCGCTGCGATTGCCAGCGGTATAGGCGTTGCAGTATTACCTGAATCGGCCGCACGTTCGTTATGTGCCGCAGTTAACGGTTGGATGTCACGTATTACCACGCCTTCAATGAATCTCTCGTTGTCATTAAACTTACCCGCCAGATCAGTTTTATCGCCACAGGCGCAGGCAGTGAAAGAGCTATTATTGTCAGTGATTAGTTCTCCAGCCATGGAAAAAAGACAATGGCAATTGGTGAGCTAAACGTTATACCTGGATGGAATAAGATGCGGGTTTTTATTATTTGTTATGCCGGGCATTAGACTCTAACAATAATGGATGTCTGATATGCCCGGAGTTTACCGTGAATTTCCAACAACTAAAGATAATCCGCGAAGCTGCCCGTCAGGATTACAATCTGACAGAGGTCGCGAATATGCTCTTTACCTCACAGTCAGGTGTCAGCCGTCATATTCGAGAGCTGGAGGATGAACTTGGTATCGAAATATTCGTTCGTCGTGGCAAGCGGCTGCTTGGCATGACTGAACCGGGCAAAGCATTACTGGTCATTGCAGAACGTATTCTGAATGAAGCCAGTAATGTTCGACGGCTTGCAGACCTGTTTACCAACGACACATCTGGCGTACTCACTATTGCAACGACGCATACTCAGGCTCGTTACAGCTTGCCTGGGGTCATTAAAGCCTTTCGCGAACTTTTCCCCGAAGTGCGACTCGAGCTTATCCAGGGGACGCCGCAGGAAATTGCGACTCTGCTACAAAACGGCGGAGCTGATATTGGCATAGCCAGTGAGCGTTTGAGCAATGATCCCCAACTCGTCGCTTTCCCCTGGTTTCGTTGGCACCATAGTTTGCTCGTTCCTGTCGATCATCCCTTAACACAAATTACGCCATTGACGCTGGAATCAATAGCGAAGTGGCCGTTGATCACTTACCGACAGGGAATTACGGGGCGCTCACGTATTGATGACGCCTTTGTCCGCAAAGGTTTACTGGCAGATATTGTATTGAGTGCTCAGGATTCTGATGTCATCAAAACCTATGTCGCCCTCGGTTTGGGGATAGGATTAGTTGCCGAACAATCCAGCGGTGAGCAAGAGGAAGAGAATTTAATTCGTCTGGATACGCGGCATCTTTTCGATGCTAATACTGTCTGGCTGGGACTCAAGCGAGGACAACTTCAGCGTAACTATGTCTGGCGTTTTCTGGAATTGTGCAATGCTGGATTGTCGGTTGAGGATATTAAGCGGCAGGTGATGGAAAATAGCGAAGAGGAAATTGATTATCAGATATAGCAAAAAGCCCGCTATCAAAGCGGGCTTTTCAAAATTTGGCTCCTCTGACTGGACTCGAACCAGTGACATACGGATTAACAGTCCGCCGTTCTACCGACTGAACTACAGAGGAATCGCTGTTGAGGCACATCTTAACGGCGAAAAATCATTTGTCAAACCTGTTTTTTAAATTCATCAACCGTTTGCCGTTTCTATCAACAGTTTGTTGCATTTGCAGACAATTTGTCGGCGAAAATCTTTGCAGCTTTTCTGATTCTCCCTCATTATTTGAAATGTGGTTTCACTTTCTGCAATTAAGGTCGGCTTTGAATATCCTCTCAGCTTTACGCCAGGTTGTTCGCCACACTCGCTGGCACTCAAAACGTAAGAGTTACAACGTGTTGTTCTGGCGCGAAATAACTCCGCTTGCTGTTCCTATCTTTATGGAGAATGCCTGTGTCCTGTTGATGGGCGTGCTGAGCACTTTTCTGGTCAGTTGGCTGGGAAAAGATGCAATGGCGGGCGTTGGGTTGGCGGACAGCTTCAACATGGTCATTATGGCCTTTTTCGCAGCTATCGATCTTGGTACTACTGTCGTTGTGGCATTTAGTCTCGGTAAACGTGATCGACGGCGAGCCAGAGTAGCAACACGGCAATCATTGGTGATCATGACGTTATTTGCCGTGCTGTTGGCAATTCTCATTCATCATTTTGGCGAACAAATTATCGATTTTGTTGCAGGTGATGCCACGACAGAGGTTAAAGCACTGGCGTTGACTTATCTGGAACTGACGGTGCTCAGTTATCCAGCCGCTGCCATCACCTTGATTGGCAGTGGGGCACTTCGTGGCGCCGGGAATACGAAAATACCGCTACTTATAAATGGTAGCATGAATATTTTTAATATTATTATTAGCGGTATATTGATTTACGGGCTTTTCTCCTGGCAGGGGCTGGGGTTTGTTGGCGCAGGGCTAGGATTAACTATTTCCCGTTATATTGGCGCAATTGCAATTTTGTGGGTACTGGCGATTGGCTTTAATCCTGCACTACGAATCTCGTTAAAAAGCTATTTTAAGCCATTGAATTTCAGCATTATCTGGGAAGTTATGGGGATTGGTATTCCCGCGAGCGTTGAATCAGTATTGTTTACCAGTGGTCGGTTATTAACACAAATGTTTGTTGCTGGTATGGGAACCAGCGTTATTGCCGGAAATTTTATCGCTTTTTCGATTGCGGCTCTTATCAATTTACCAGGGAGTGCGCTCGGTTCTGCTTCTACAATAATTACTGGTCGAAGGCTGGGAGTAGGGCAGAGAGCGCAAGCAGAAATACAGTTGAGGCATGTTTTCTGGTTGTCCACCCTTGGGTTAACGGCGATAGCCTGGTTAACGGCTCCCTTTGCCGGGGTTATGGCGTCATTTTATACCCAGGATCCCCAGGTTAAACACGTGGTTGTGATTCTTATTTGGCTAAATGCTTTGTTTATGCCTATTTGGTCGGCCTCATGGGTATTACCTGCTGGTTTTAAAGGTGCTCGTGATGCCCGCTACGCTATGTGGGTATCTATGTTGAGTATGTGGGGATGCCGAGTGGTAGTAGGTTATGCGCTGGGAATTATGCTTGGCTGGGGCGTGGTTGGCGTTTGGATGGGGATGTTTGCTGACTGGGCCGTGCGTGCTGCGTTGTTTTACTGGCGGATGGTGACCGGGCGCTGGCTATGGAAATATCCTCGCCCTGAACATGAAAAGTGTGAAAAAAAGGCAGTTGTGTCGGAATAAACGACAAAACGCAGAATATTTCAGCAAACGATTTCAAAATTAAAAAACAGGCTTTGACAATGTAGATGGGCATCGTTAATATTCGCCCCGTTCTCACGATTCCTCTGTAGTTCAGTCGGTAGAACGGCGGACTGTTAATCCGTATGTCACTGGTTCGAGTCCAGTCAGAGGAGCCATTTTAAGGGAAGCAGACGTTCACTGACGTCTGCTTTCTGCATTTATATCAACTGCTTATCCCCTTCTTCAGGTTCACCCTCGTTCGTTAAAAACCGCTCGAATCCACACTACTTTGCTGGTAAAAATGCTGGTAAAGCTGGTTCGATTTGCGTTTTACCAGCACGCGGAGGGAACCGTCATGTCACTTACTGATACTAAAGTAAAAAATGCCAGACCAGCGGAAAAAGCCGTTAAGCTCACTGATGGATTTGGTCTCTACCTTCTTGTGCATCCCAATGGTTCAAAATACTGGCAGTTAGGCTATCGCTTCGATGGTAAACAGAAAGTGTTTTCCATTGGCGTTTACCCCGCGATTTCTCTTGCTGATGTCAGACAACGACGTGATGAAGCAAAAAAGCTGCTTGCTCAGGGAATCGATCCTAACGCTAAAAAACAGGCTGATGAAAAAGCTCTGCAGGAAAAGCGGGATAAAACCCGTTCGTTCCGTGTCGTTGCCAGAAGCTGGTTTGCCACCAAAACGAAATGGTCAGAAGATTACGCCGATACGGTATGGAAGCGCCTTGAGACCTATGTATTCCCGGATATTGGCGACAGCAACGTTTCAGATCTGGATACGGGTGATCTGCTTGTTCCGGTTAAAAAAGCAGAAACGCTTGGCTATCTTGAAATTGCCATGCGGATCAAGCAATACATCACTGCCATCCTGCGTCACGCCGTCCAGCAAAAACTTATGCGCCATAATCCTGCTTACGATATGGAAGGTGCTGTGCAGAAACCAGAGACTGAGCACCGTCCTGCACTGGAGCTGGAAGAGCTCCCCCTGCTACTTGAACGTATTGATGCCTACAAAGGCCGTGGACTTACCACACTGGCGATTAAACTCAATCTGTTGATTTTCATTCGTTCCAGTGAACTCCGCTATGCACGATGGTCAGAAATCGACTTCAACAGTAAGTTATGGTTGATACCAGAAAAGCGTGAAGCGATTGAGCGCGTCAAATATTCCACGCGTGGTGCAAAAATGAAACGCCAGCACTTCGTTCCCCTCTGCAGGCAGGCTCTTAAGATACTGAAAGAGATCCGCCAGCTTACCTATGAAGAAGGTAACGAAGCTGGATTAATTTTCACTGGCTGTTATGACTCATTCAAACCCATGAGTGAAAACACCATCAACAAGGCGCTGCGTAAGATGGGCTATGACACCACGCAGGACATCTGCGGTCATGGTTTCCGAACACTGGCATGTAGTGCTCTGATTGAATCAGGGCTATGGTCTGAAGATGCGGTAGAGCTTCAAATGAGCCATAAGGAAAGCAACAGCGTTCGTGCTGCCTATACCCATAAGGCCAAGCATCTTGAACAGCGAAGGTTGATGCTACAGTGGTGGGCAGATTTTCTTGATGCAAACCGGGATGGGATGGTCAGGCCGTTTGAGTTTACATCGATAGCTCAGCTATAAAAAATTTCTTGTATTTACTCAATAACAGAAGCTCGTGAGATCGGGCTTTTGTCGTATCTGAACCAACAGTTTTCCTCATTGTTTCTACACGCAGCATGGGTTTAGATCGATATTCCGTGATTGGGCTGGTGAAACGACCAACTACCCGCGTGAGGTTATTGGACATGCTTTAGCGCACCAGTTGGCAGATAAGGCTGAAGCAGCATATCAACGTGGGACGTTATGGCCTAAACGGGTGGCGTTGATGGATGATTGGTAGGGACATTTCCTTACAAGTACTTAACCGTTACCCAACAAGGCATTAAAATTATACATTGTCAAATGGAGTTTAATAATAACGCAGGACGCCTGTGCTTACTGCTTGCGATTCAGGCCTATAGAGCGACCTTATCATAAAGTCAATCACAAAGAAATAATCATTAAAATTCAATAACATAAAACAATAAATGTGAAATAATTCATAAATGTGATTTTAAAATCTGGTTTTGAACAGTCAATAGTCTTATAGTGTTGATATAACTGGTTTTAATTACTTTCTTTAGAAAACCTATCAGATACCAAGAGCTAAATATGGATGAATTAGTAAATGAAGGTGGAGAGTATCCTGATTTTTATCCAGCAGAACCTTCATTACCACCGAATAATTCAGTTGATACTGAAGGTGGTTTTTATCGTTTGGTACGTGCAGCTCCCCCAACACCAGAATGTTTTTTAAGTACTCACGAAGAAAATCCAAACAGACATAAGCGATGCTTTACTATCGAAGACAAGGAATGCGTCTATGGAACAAGTTTTTGGGGTTCAAAAGACGCAGTACTAAAAAAGCAAGAGGCACTCCCTGAGGCATTAGGAGACAGAATCTTAGCTTTTGGTATTCTTGATAAAACAATGGGTAAAATGAAGCAAACGCTCGAAGCCGAGCATTTTACCGTATGGTTCAAGAAAAATATAATTATTCACACAAATTTTCAAGAGGTGAAATGATGAAACACATATTCCTTTCACATCCATTTCTTGGAAATTTGAAAATATTAAATGTTTACATTGAATATGAAGGACCTCGCTTATTTTCTCTTGAAAATGAAACGGGAGCATCATTCATCTCCTATTGGATTGGTGATGAAGAAAATCATGAGAAGTGGTTCTTAATCCCATGTTCAAAAGCTAGAGTCATTGCCTTTGAAAAGAAAAAAATAGATCTAAAAAAACTTTTATCTCAGCACGAGCAAGACCATTTCTATAGAATAGAAATGCCATTTGATCATAAAAAAGAATGCTCGTTTAATCCACTTCCGTCAAAAGACATTTATGGGATAAAATTACCCAAAGAAGGGATTTTCGTAGATAAAATAAGAGTATTCGATAATAGCGCAGTAGATTTTAATCTAATACCTACTCATGAAGTAAAAATATCCAAAACAAATAAAGACACCAAAAGTAATGTTCTTTTAAATCACCTAACGAAGGTTTGCGAAAATTTTTGTGACTTAGCTCACGGTTTTAACTCTTCGAGAAAGGTTAAGAACAGCAATATTCAAGCACTTAATGCTAGATATGGTTCGTTTGCAATAAATTTACATGCAAATGAACTTGAAAAATTTGAAAAAATATTTAGTGAGATAGCTGTATTGATGCTTAATAGGAAACCTGTCTTACCATTTATTCTCAAAAACAATATAGACATAAGGTCATTTTGCGGTCTACTAGATGCAATAGTAAGTACTAGTGTCAATTTTCAATTTACAAGTGTTCACGCCAAAGATCGTGTAATCAACATAAATAAAAATGATGCTATTGTTTATCTTAAAGAGTTGTCGGAAAAGTCTTTAGAATACATATCATCCATTAGAGTCCCTCAAGCAAATGACATCGAAAAGGTGTTCTTAATTGTTGATTTAATCTGGCAACAAGAGGTGATAAATGATGAGGTGCTTAATGTCGAACCAAGACATGTTAGTTATTATAAACATGCTGCCAGAATTCTAGACTTTGTGAAAAGTGATGGTTCATTAACGTCTTTAGGACAAAAAATTGCGCTAACATCGAATAAAGATAAGCGTATGAGTATTACAGCTAAAGCTTTTGAGGAAAGTGATTGTGGATGGGCTTGGATTAACTGGAGCGACGTTACGGAAATTAAAGATGTAGATCCAAATACGGCCTCAGAATTTCTTCGCGAAAGATGCCCTTCCCTTACAGGTACAACTGTAAAAAGAAGAGCCGACACCTTAACCTCTTGGTATAATAAATTAACCCCTTATTATATAAGCTATACTCCTGATACCAAGGAATGATATTTCGATAAGAGCAAGAAGTAATCTTGCTCTTATTCTTTAGATGTTTCTATTTTTTCTGATAATTTCTTTAATTTCTTGATGAATACGTCCCAATTATAGGCACCGACCGCGCCAGACGCTGTATATCCAAGCATAACCATAAGAGAACTTGAATTATCATTGACAGTCCCAGTCAAGATAAGTAAACCACACTGTAAAAAACAAAAAGTTAAGATGCCAATAATTGTTGACAATAGAGGAGAAAACAAATACCCCCATAAATGGTCAACATCAAAACTTTTTTCCAGAGCTGAGTATTTATGCAATGAGGTTATACTGCGAATAGCCCCACCTAAAACAGATCCTAAAATAGTATAGATCACCAAAACAAGGCTTTTATCATTGACAAGCTTGGTATAATCATCTAATAAAATTGAAAGAAAAGAATAGTCTTTCGACCAAGCCATCAAAAGATATTTGACACAAAAAATACAATACAGTGAAACATAAACTGCTAGTACTGAAATAAGTAATTTAGAGGGACATGATTTTTCTGGGGTACTTTGTGTCATAACAACGCTTTAACCACTATATGTGAATGTCTCTACATTATAATTTTATAGTCAATAAAATCCAGACATTTTATACTTAAATTGTGTTAAATTTTTAGTTGATACATTACATTTATAAAGGGCCTTACGGCCCTTTCCTTTTCCCTTTAAGGGAACTCTCCATTGGAGAGAATACATATCCCCACACTTGGGGGCAACTTATTCAGCCCATTGGGCTGTAAACAACTCCCCATATACGGGGCAATCAGACACTTCATTGAAGTGAATATCTTTAAAAGACATTTATTAAATAATATATTATTTATTGAAAGTCAACATTTTTAATAAAAATATCGTGTTTAAACACATGCATAAAAATATTTTATTGATGTTTTACAGTTATTAATTTTCAAATAACATAAAGTTTTAATTAGCTAGTTTTACGGCATAGCATTTAAGATTATCTATTGTGCACCTATCGTCATCTTCCGTACAAGCATCCGAACCTGTTAGCATCCAACCTTGTGAAGCTAACCCTGAATTATTTAAATAAATTTGACAAGCATTTCCATAGTTTTCTCCTCCAGTAAGCATCCATGTCATATTCCGCAAAGTTGAATTGTTATTTTTCCATATTCCATTAGCACACGATAACACTCGACCTGCACTGTCTCGTCCAACCAGACCATTAGGCGTACATTTCGCATTTAATGTTGCCTGACCATTCAGGTGGATATATTCACCCGCTTTGATCCTGCCTGTTGATTCAATTGTTCCGTTGGATTTTATTGTTCCAGCAGTTAGATTACCTGACGCATAGATATTACCCGCATTGTTCATATAGGCTTTAACTGTTTTCCCGGTTCCAACCCCAACCGTTCCAGACGCATACAAATCATAGGTGCGAACACCGCCAGCCCAGCCAGCAGGCAGATCGTTTGGATTAAGTCCGTTCGTGGCAATACGGCTACCAAACTTCGCCAACCCTGTTGTTGATAGCGTGTTCAGATAGGTATCGGATTTTACCTTCAAGCTGTTGTTGATATTTACAGGACCATTAAGGGTCGAAGTTCCACCCACAGTCAGATCTGATGCAACAGACGCATTACCCGTTGTCTTTAGTGCTCCGGTTGTTGTTGTCCCTGATGCCGTCATATCTTTGATGTTTTTGATGCTCTTACCACCAAGATTCAGATCACCCGTCATCGGCAACGTTCCATCACGACGAAGATAAACAGAATACATTGAAGAGTTATACCCCACGCGGTAAGCCAGTAATCCACCACCCGTGATATTACTGTAGCTATTAGAGTTCTCACTCCACTGACCACCATAGCCAGAAGCTATCTTAGTGTTTCTGCTCATCCCACCATCAACACCTGCCGCCTGAACTGCTTTACCTAACAGATCATAGCGAATACGACCACCTTCTTCCCACGGGCTGGCGGTTGTTATAAGACCATTGATGACGTAATCCGGCGCTGTTCCTGAACGCTTTAACACAATTTTGTAAGATGCTTTTTGCGCGTTCGTTCCTGTATAGCCTACAGGCAACAGACCTTCATTAATTAACGTCTGGTAAGTGATTTCACAACCAGCAGCCGAACAGGTTCTTGGTGCCGGATCGCTGCTTTGATTATTGGATGATGACAGTGTGGAAATCTTGTCATAGCGAATACTGATATAGCGGTTAACCGCTTCACCAAGCTGTTTAATCTGTGTTCCGACGTTATCAGCCAATACCGCTTCCTGATTGTTTCTCATATCCTGAAATTTCATAAAAGCGATAAGTGTTCCAATACCTAACACAATACTGACTTCCAGTAAGGTAAATCCTTTTTTCTTTATCATAATTATCTCCCTGTTTTAGCAATAAGAAAGAAAAGGGCCTGCGCCCTCTTCATTAAATAGACGTGAAAACTAATGTATTACTTGTGGCGTTATTACAGGCCGCTGCCGTAGCAGCCACATCGAGTGTTCCATCCGAAGCCTTCACAACTTTTGAACCGACTTTAGCGGTATAAAAGTTGCCTGCCGCCGCAGTGGTTATTTTCACACATTCCGCTGCTGGCACATTATCGTATGTAATAGTGAAAGAAGAGCCAGCCACTGATGATGGGCCAGTTGCTGCCGCAGCCAGCGTCACATTACCTTTAAAGGCATTGATGGGTTTAGCTGCCGTTCCTGACCCACTTAACATATTGTCAGGGAAGATTTTTGCCTGAACAGCCACAGTATTTGTCAGTCCAGTAAAGCTTGATGCTGATGTGTATAACGCTTTAACACCTGCCTGTATGGTGGCAATGTTATTGGATTCTGCCTGTGCTCTTTGTGAAGCCTGAACCTTGGGATACACGATAAAAGCTGCTACCACTAATGCAGCAATGATGCCTAAAACAAGCAATAGTTCGAGTAGTGAGAAACCTTTCTTTCTTTTTCTTTTGTTATTTAATAAAATCATTATTATCTCCTTTTTTTGTTTTAATGATACCTCCTGTTATAACGCTTCTCTCATATCTGGCAATAGAAATAGCAAGATATATTTAACTCTGTCTGACAGACGGATGAATTAAAAAAGGCAAAGATTTCTCTTTGCCTTCCGGGAGATTTAAAAACAACATTTTTTATCACTACTGTCATTATTACTTCTCCATGGGATATTTATCATATCTGATAAAAAAGTAATAATGACGTTCACTACATAAAGATAAAAATTAACAGATTACTGGTCGAACAGAACGCTTGATTGAAAAGGAAAAAATATTAATAAAGGATTATCCTGCGTTCTGTTCTTTTATATAGATAACAGATAATAATTAGATATCAATACCTGAATCAAAATAAATTTAAATATTTTTTTATTTTTGTCTTCCATCCATTTGAGCAAGAAACCATCTCCCTGCTTTTATATGTTTTATTTTCTCAATGTCATTCAGGTCAGATGCTGAAAGCAAAATCCCCATAACAAGCTCTTTATCCACCTGTTCGATATCACACTGCATAGCTTTAGCTACTTCCGCACCAAGTATAATTTTTAGCCGGGTTTCAACTTTCTTTCGTTCTGATTTTTCCAGAGACTTAAGACGATTAAGTTCAAGCTGAGCAAAAGCAACCTTTTGCTTTAATGTTTTTTCTGTTCTTGGCCTTTTTATATTATCATCCATAGTTATCACCTCTTGTTGTTTATACGTATTTAATTATCACAAAGAGAAATGACGTCAAATTTAGTCTGTTTTGCTTAGGAATATGATTACGGTTTACTCTAAAATAAAAATGTGCAACACATGTGATAGTAATTACTAACTTAAAACATCCCGTACTCTCCGCGTTACTTATTTTTGCGCATTCGTGATTTTATTTTCACCTGTCATTTTCAAACTCTATTTTCCCACCTCAACCTGTGAATTGTGCAACACATAACACTATCTGTTTTATTCATTTTTTCCATCAAATTTAGCTATCCCGCCTTACGGCGGGAATAATGAATACTTCTTTTGCCCTTACGGGCCTTTTCTTTACTCTTTTTGTCCTGCGGACGTGAAACCTACACCTTTAATCCAGTTTGCGCCGCTTAACACGGCGTATTATTTTACAACCATACATATATTTCGTATTAATTAATAAGAGGGGCATTTTACATTGGCTTATTTTCTTAAAGACAATGCCCACCTATACACTGCTACGCAGTGTGTGGGGTCTACCGACGGTTGCCTGCCGCAGGCTAAAAGCAAAACCAAAGTCAACGTCAACCCCGAAGTTTTTCTGACGAAAAACTAACAGCAGCATATATATTTGAGGTTATATTTTTAATGGCGATTTTTCATCTGGATTTTAAAATTGTGAAACGAAGCGAAGGCATGACTTCCGTTGCGAAAGCTGCCTATCATGCCCGTACACGTATTACGGATGATCGCATTGGTGAAACATACGATTTCAGCCACAGAACAGATCTTCATGGTCATATTATATTAGCCCCTGTTTCCGCACCCTCTCATATTGTTGAAAGCTCGTCAGCACTCTGGAATGAAGTTGAAAGAGTGGAACGCCAGAACAATGGTCAAACAGCCCGTTATTTTGATGTCGCTATTCCCGTAGAACTCAGTAATGATGACAAGAAAAAATTGGTTGCCGAATACTGCCAGAAGAACTTTGTTGAGAAAGGAATGATAGCTGATATCGCATTCCACGATTTAGATGGTAAGAATCCCCATGCTCACGTCATGTTAACCCTGAAAACCATTGGTCCCGAAGGCTTCGGTAAAAAAGACAGAAGCTGGAATGATAAGAAGATAATGCTCCAATGGCGTGAGTCGTGGGCCACCATGTCAAACAGCTACCTTGAAGCCGCAGGCAGTGAAGAACGTATCGATCACCGTTCTCTCAGATCGCAATGTGCTGCTGCCCTTACCCAAGCAGAAGAAGCTTTCAGCACTGAAGAGAAAGCATTCTGGATTGCTAAGGCAACGGAAACCAATCGTCCAGCAATGCAACGTGTTCATCGTGCTAAATGGAATGACAAAGAGTCTCAGGAACAACGAGCTGCTGAACAAGCTCAACGCGATCATCAAATTGAGGAAGCAAAGAAGGTCTACACCACATTCAGTGAGCTACCACTGGAGATCGTGGTTGATGTTCGCTCTTACTCTGTTTACCAGCTTCCTGAACCGGAAGAGATCGTTCTCCCTGACTTCCCGGCTACAACTAAACAGCAACCTGTTTCAGCGACACCAGCCATAAGCAGAAGACCAGCAGCAAAATCTTACCGTAATCCTAATAAGGTCAGTAAAGTAAATGTTTCAGGGAGGAAATCTCCCGCTCTGATTGTGCCTGAACCAACTGCATCCACTAAATTGAAAACCCCATCTCTTCAAAAAACCAGAGCGATGAACCGTGCTCCTGTGAGGAGTAGGAAACAGACCAAGCCCCGCCAGAATGGTTTGTTTAAGCGTTTCACGCTGCTTGTGGTGGGATTATTCAAAGATAGATTTGTATGGGCCAGAAGGAAACCCGATACCACTGATGCTGACCATGATAAGCGTATCGCAGAGAACTATGTCTATGATGAAGTGTTGGGTGTCAATGTCCCACGCTCAGAGTTTGAAAAACGCGCTAAGTTTAACAATGATCATACATCACCAGAAGCAGGCGTCTATGGCAATGAATCAGACCATGACAAGACCGTTCGTTTTCCAAGTCGTCCTAAACTGGAAGAGCCTAATGTTGATAAGAACATGGATCTCATACCATCCATCCCATCAGATGGCATAAAAAAGAGTACAATACTAAACCAAAACCATCATGGATTCATGAGAAACAATAAAAGTTAATTACATCTGCAAATTTTAATAAAAATAAATAGGTCATTTGGCTAATTGTATAGTTATCATTATTTTGTTATCTTGCCACAATTGGGAATGTTATTTTATTTATTGATACATGATACATTTGAGGATAACATGAGCAAAAATAGCAAGTTTAAAAGAGATGCAAAAAAGAATACAGAAAGAAAAAAACAGAATAGAAAAAATGATAAAATCATAAGAAGGAAAATGTTAGTGCCAAATATTTACTTTGACGAATCTGGCAATACTGGCTCAAATCTATTAGATCCTAATCAGCCTGTCTTTTCGTTAGCAAGTTGTTCTTTTTCAGATAATGATGCCCGAAACCTTATCGGATTACTCAACTCCCGCTCACCACTGGAGGCTCATTTTAAAAATCTTAAGCGCAGAAAAAATGGACAAGATGCAATAATAAGGTTCATGAGCAGCAAATTAATTAACACTAACAATATAAAGATAAGTATATTTTTAAAAGATTTCATGATAACAACTAAAATTGTTGATATCTTAATTGAGCATATGATATATTTAACTGGAGAAGATCTTTACTTAAATGGCAGGAACATTGCTTTATCAAATATGCTATATTATTGCCTACCCACATTCTGCGATAAAGATTTAGTAGCAGAAATGTATTCATCTTTTGTCAACATGATTCGTGGACAAGAACAAGAGCAGATTGATAAATTTTATTCTGATGTTGAAAACGTTAGAGAATCCTCTAGTCATGAGCAATTCAAAAGAGATGTAGACCTTATATTTCAAACTAGAAATGTTATTCATGATGCATTAAACGGAGTTGATAAACTATCTTTAGATCCATCTATTCCTGCACTATTTGCACATTGCGTTCAATGGGGAAATGACTATCCGAAAGGCTTTCATATAATCCATGATGATTCCCACAGCATCGAAAAACAAAAATTGCTCTTTGCACAATTTATGGATTGGTCTCAATCTGATGTAGAATTAGGCTATGATCGCCGTAAATTCAACCTCCCATTAAAAGGGAAGTCATTAATATTTGCTAACTCAGAAGAACATTTACAATTACAGGTCTCAGATATTATAGCCAGTTCTTTTTCATATTGGGCAGCAGGAGTAAGTAGAGGTGAGACAGAAGATTATTTATTTTTAGAACTGAATAAACTTAATCTAGACAGGTTTATCGGAAATAATAAAATATGGCCAACTATGGATATTACGCCTGAAGAGTTAGGCACAGTACATAATGGCGGGCTTAATGCTGCTAATAATATTCCATTCTTTTTACAAAATGCAGTCCCTAATCCAGACGTTATTAACGCCTCATAAATATTTGTAGAGTCCGTTGTAAAACGGGCTCTACAAAAC